>JAGWAG010000047.1:42234-42900 GCA_021296535.1 Acidobacteriota bacterium
GCCCGTCGAGCACGCTGCTCTTGATCCCGACCTCGAAGTTGTCGATGTCCTCCGGGTTGAGCTCGATCTCGTCGTCGCCAGGCCGGAGACCGCTCGGACGGCGAGGCGGCAGGAACGCCTCGGAGTACTGCGCGTAGAGGTTCACGCTGGCGCCGGCGCCGTCGGGCAGCAGCTTGACGATCGCGCCGAGCTTCGGGCTGAAGGCGTCGAAGGCGTCTTCCACCACGGGGTCGCCGTCCCGGAAAGTCAACGTGTTCTCGAGATCCAGCCGGTCGTAGCGGCCGCCGCCCGTCAACATCAGCCGATCCGTCGGCTCGACATTGAACTGCCCGAAGAAGCCGGTGACGCCGAGGTTGTAGTCGTTGCCGCCGAACCGGAAGAACTCCCACTCCGACCGGGGCGGGTGGACGGGATTCAGGTAGTCGAGCGGCCAGCCGAAGGTGTCCGTATCCGTGTACATCAGGTTCCCGGCACCGAAGCCGGTGGTCCGTTCGTACGAACCGCCGACCATCAGGGACATGTCGACGTCACCGGTCGACAAGTCGCTCTCGATCCGCGATTCGCCGTAGAAGATGTCCTCGTCCGTCTGCAGTTCGAACGGATACTGGGTGAGCGTGTTGGCGGCCAGATCGAAGGGCGCGCCGGTGATGTCGCCCGAGTCGATGA
>JAGWAG010000048.1:0-15342 GCA_021296535.1 Acidobacteriota bacterium
CGCGGTACAGCCCTCCGCCCGCGAGGGCTTCGGACTCTTCCCGCTGGAAGCGATGGCCGCCGGGGTGCCAGTGGTCCACTGCCGGTCCCCGAACAGCGCGGTGTCCGAACTTGTGCGCGACGGCCGGGAGGGTTGGGAGGTCGACGCCGATGCAGGGGAACTCGCTCGCCTCCTGGAACGGCTGCTCGGCGCGCCCGCAGAAGTCGCCGGTGCCTCGCGCGCGGCCCTGAAGCGCGCGGCCGCCTACGACTGGCGACAGGTCGCCGACCGGGTGATCGAAACCGGAACCGAACTGGTCCGGCGGGAGCGAGCCTGAGCCACCCGCCCGGGGCTCACGGACTGCTGTAAGGTCTCCGCCGTTGTGGGGACGGTGCTGCAGGTCGAGGTTTCGCCGGGCGAACTGATCGACAAGATCACGATCCTCGAGATCAAGGCCGAGCGGATTGCCGATCCGGACAAGCTGGCCAACGTCCACCGCGAGCTGCGGAGCCTGACCGCGACCCGCGAGAAAGCGTTGGACACGTCGCCGGAACTCGACGAGTTCACAGCGGAACTCCGCCGGATCAACGAGTGTCTCTGGGAGATCGAGGACGACATCCGCGACTGCGAGCGAAACGCCGACTTCGGCGAGCGCTTCGTCGAACTCGCTCGCGCGGTCTACCGCACGAACGATCGCCGCGCCGCCGCCAAACGGAGCATCAACGAGCTGTTGGGCTCCGAACTGGTCGAAGAGAAGGACTACGCCGACTACTGATCCGGTCCCCGACTGGGTGCGCCGGCGTCCCCGCCGGCTGCCGCCGCAGGCGGCCGGGTTGACGCGTCGGCCGCGAGGCCGGCGTCCCTCCTTCCGCTACCAGGTTCCCTCGTTCGGCATCGAGGCCCACGGCTCCTCGACCGGCAGGGAGCCGCCCGCTTGCAGTAGCTCGATCGAGATCCCGTCCGGCGAGCGGATGAAGGCCATGCGACCGTCCCGCGGCGGCCGGTTGATCACGACGCCCTGGTCCTGGAGCGACCGGCAGGTGCCGTAGATGTCGTCTACTTCGAAGGCGAGATGCCCGAAGTTGCGCCCCCCGGTGTAGTCCTCCGGATCCCAGTTGTAGGTCAGCTCCAGGAGAGGTGCCGTCCGCTCGCGGGCCAGCTCGACGTCCGACGGCGCGGCCAGGAACACGAGCGTGAACCGACCTTGCTCGCTGTCGAACCGGCGCGTCTCGACCATCCCGAGCTTGCCGCAGTAGAAGTCCAGCGCTTCGTCCAGGCTGGCGACCCGAACCATCGTGTGCAGATACTTCATCGGTCACCTCCCCGGCGTGCCGCCCGCCCTTCTGCGGGCCGGCCAGGCCGATCCGGTAGCTTACGCCCCGTGCAGATCAGACAGGTAGTGCATCGGGTGATCGACTCGCCGATCACCCAGGTCGGGCGCTGGAAGAGCAGTGCCGCCCGCGACCTCCCACTCATCGATGTCTCCCAGGCCGCGCCGACCTACCCGCCGGCCAAGGCAATGCGCGACCACATCGCCGCCGTCGCCCAGAGCCCGGCCACGGCGACCTACACCGACCAGCAGGGGATCCTCCCACTCCGCGAGGGTCTGGCCCGCACCCTGACCGCCGACTACGATGCCCCGGTCGCTGCCTCGCAGGTGGCCGTCACCGCCGGCTGCAACCAGGCCTTCTGCCTCGCGATGATGGCACTGACCGAACCAGGCGACGAGGTCCTTCTACCGCTTCCCTCCTACTTCAACCACGACATGTGGCTGCGTTCCCAGGATGTCGCCCCCGTATACCTGGAGCCGGACGCCGACATGCTCCCGGACCCCGCCGCCGCCGAGGCAGCGGTAACTCCGGCCACCCGCGCAATCGTCCTCGTCACGCCGAACAACCCGACCGGCGCCGTCTACCCGCCGGCCTTGATCGACAGCTTCTTCGAACTCGCCCGAGACCGCGGGCTGGCCCTCGTCATCGACGAAACCTACCGCGAGTTCCGCACCCACTCCGACCCAGCGCACCGCCTGTTCGCCCGCGCCGACTGGAGCGACACCCTCATCCATCTGTACAGCTTCTCCAAGGCCTACTGCATGGCGGGCTACCGGATCGGCTGCATGGCCACGAACCCCGCGTTGCTGCGCGAAACCCTCAAGATCGCCGACTGCGTCGCCCTCTGCCCGGCCGCCCAGTTCTGCCTCGACCACCTCGACGACTGGAAGCGCGAGTACCGCCGCACCGTCCGCGACCGCGTTGCCTACGCCGCCAGGCGCATCCGCGATGCAAACACCGGCTTCGAAGTTGCCTCCTCCGGCGGCTACTTCGTCTACCTCCGCCACCCCTTCGCCGACCGCTCCTCAGTCGAAGTCGGCCGTAGCCTCGCCCAGGACCACGGCATCCTCTGCCTCGCCGGCTCCATGTTCGGCCCCGGCCAGGACCGCTACCTCCGCCTCGCCTTCGCCAACGTCGATTTGTTGGTGATCGACGAACTGGTGGAACGCCTCGAGAGCCTGGGCGCGGCCGGCTAGCTGCTGTGCGGCACGCCTGAAAGGCGACGACTCGAAGCCGACCGTCACGCCGACACCCGCCCGAGTCGAAGGGCCTCCAGCAGCCGGGATTGTTGGGGCGCTGATTGCACGCAATCATTGCACGAACGCGAGCGCACCACGAGGAGAGCGACCCATGGCCAGCATCACGATTCGCAATCTCTCTCAGGAATCCAAGGAACGGCTCCGGCACCGCGCGGCACGACGGGGATGCAGCCTCGAGGCTCTGGTCCGGTCGATTCTGGACAGCGCGGCCGAGGAGGCCATCGTCTCGACCGGGTTTCCCCATGACCTCATCGCGGTGATCGAACCGGGCGAGGAGATCGAACCGCTCCTCCGCGGTCACGACCAACCGCAGCCTCCGTTCAGCCTGCAGTGATCCTTCTCGACACGAACGTCCTGTCGGAGTTGACGAAGGCAAGGCCTTCGCCCCCGGACCACAGCGGGCGGGTGAGCCCGACGCGCCTCCGCCCGCCGACGCTCGTACCTACGGCGCCCGGATCTCGAACTCGACCGAGCCCGTCTCGGGGTCAGCTTCGATGACCACGGAGCGGCCCTGAAACCAGGGGCCCGGGTTGACGACGCGCGTCGAGCCGATCGTGTCGGCGCCGATCGCTTCGTGGATGTGGCCGGAAAAGACGAGGTCGGGCTCGTACTGTTCGACGGCGGTGCGCAGGGAACGCGAGCCGACGTGGTTGCCGCGGGCCAGGTCGCAGGCAGTGCCGTGGGGCGGCTGGTGGGAGACCAGGATCGTGGGCTGGCCGTCAACCTCGGCGGCGCGCTCGAAGGCCTCGGCGGCGACGCGTTCGTAGTCCTCTTCGGTGCGTTCGTACGGGAGGTCGCCGAACGGCAGACCGCCTGAGAGGCCGATGAAGCGGACGCCGTCGACCGTGCGGGCGCGGCGGTCCAGGTCGATGTCGATGTCCCGGAAGTAGCTCTCGACGGTGGGCTGGTCGCAGTTACCGCAGACTGCGAGGACCGGTACGCCGGAAGCTTGCAGCGGTTCGACGATCTGCCGGGCGTGGTCCGGGCCCAGGAAATTCGTCAGGTCGCCGGCGAGAAGGACGAGGTCGAAGCCCAACGGATCCGGCAGGCGGGGCGGCCGCTTGCCGGACCAGTAGAATCCGAAGAGTCAAGTCGAATCTCTAGCCGCTTGACCGCCGGGCGAGCTCCGCCGCACCGCCGTCAGTGAACGAGGGTGGGAACGGCATGCGCCGATTCCTGCGGATCGTCTTCCAGACCATGGGACATGACGAAGACCCAGGCAGCCATGCGCTCCCGCTCCGTCTCGCAGATCAACTCGAAGACGTACTCGTTCTCCTGCTCGCCCTGGAACGATTGCACGTAGGCGACGCGCTCCCGGTCGATCAGGATCTCCCCCACCAGCCGCTTGCCGTAGACGAGCTGCGCAATGAGGAGGCTGTCGTTCTCTGACACGAACTGCCAGTGAAAATTTTCGTCGTCACAGAGCAGCGCGTCGACGGATCCGGCCCGGACAACGCAGTTCGGGTGCAGAACGAGCCAGTTCCAGAACGCATCCAGGTCGAGCGTGGACCGGGAACGCTCGGCTGCGGTAGGGGCTGTCATCGGGCCATCGTATCCAAGCGGAGCCCACGTTAGAGTCCGCCGAATGACGAACACATCGCCCTGGACGGGACTCGGCACACCGCGCTTCGCTTACGAACGCGGCCTCCACGACCTCGGCAACGGCTCCTACGCCTGGCTGCAGCCCGACGGCGGCTGGGGCTGGAGCAACGCGGGCCTGATCGTGAGCGGCGACGAGTCGCTGCTCGTCGACACGCTGTTCGACCTGCCGAACACGCGCGAGATGCTCGACGCGATGAAGAAGGCGCACACGGCCGCCGCCGATATCGACCGGCTGGTGAACACGCATTCCAACGGCGATCACACCCACGGCAACGAACTCGTCGCCGGCGCCGAGATCGTCGCCTCGAAGGCCGCCGCAGTCGAGATGGAGGCGACGACACCGGAAGCGCTCGCGGCGTTGATGCGCGGCGCCCGCGCGAACGGCGGCCTGGTCGGCGACTTCCTGGTCGAGTGCTTCGGCAGCTTCGAGTTCGAGGGGATCACCCACACGCCGCCCACTCGCACGTTCGAGGGCGGGCTGAGCCTCCAGGTCGGCGAGACGGCGGTGGAACTGGTCGAGGTAGGCCCCGCCCACACGGGCGGCGACATCATGATCCACATGCCCGGCGACCGCACGGCGTTCACCGGTGACATCCTGTTCATCGAAGGCGCGCCGATCATCTGGGCGGGACCGGTGCAGAACTGGATCGACGCCTGCGACCTGCTGCTGAGCTGGGACCTCGAGACGATCGTGCCGGGCCACGGTCCGATCACCGACAACCGCGGCGTCGAAGCGATGCGGGCCTATCTCGTCTACATTCGCGACGAGGCCAGGAAGCGGTTCGACGCCGGACTCAGCGCCCGCGACGCCGCACACGACATCGCCCTCGGCGACTTCGAGTCCTGGGGCGACAGCGAGCGGATAGCGATCAACGTCGATTCGCTGTACCGCGAGTTCAGTGGCGGCGCCACCGATCGCACTCACATGCAGGAGTTGTTCACCCGCATGGCCGAACTGGCCCGCGACAGAAGACCTTAAGGAGACTGGAATGGATCTGGGAATCCAGGGCAGGAAGGCCGCCGTGGCCGCGGCATCGACAGGACTCGGCTTCGGCTGCGCGAAGGCACTGATCGAAGACGGCGTCCAGGTGGCGGTCTGCAGCCGCAGCCAGGAGCGGATCAACGAAGCCGCCGAACAGTTGGGCGCCGGCGCCGTACCCATCGTCGCGGACATGTCCACGGAGGACGGCGCGCGTTCCTTCATCGAGCAAGCCACCGAGAAGCTCGGCCAGGTGGACATCCTGGTCGCCAACGCCGGTGGCCCGCCGCCCGGTTCCCCGGCCACCACTTCGATCGACGGCTATCGCGAGGCGATCGACCTCAACCTGCTGTCGACGATCGTCATGTGTCAGACGGCACTTCCCGGCATGCGTGAGCGCGGCTGGGGGCGGATCGTGGCGATCACCTCGATCGGCGCCCGCCAGCCGATCGGCAACCTGGCCGCCTCATCGGTCGCCCGCGCCGGAGTCAGCAGCTTTCTCAAGACGCTCTCCGCGGAGGTCGCCCGCGACGGTGTGACGGTCAACTCGGCCCAGCCCGGTATCCACGCCACCGACCGGATCAAGTCGCTGGGCAACACGGACGTCGTGGCCCAGCGCGTGCCCACCGGAAGGCTCGGCACCGCCGAGGACTTCGGCAAGGCGGTCGCGTTCCTGTGCTCCGAGCCGGCGAAGTTCATCACGGGCACGAGCATCCTGCTCGACGGAGGCGCCTATCAGGGTCTGATCTGAAGCCGCCCCAACGCCACTTGATACTTCGAACCTGGTTCGCAATACTGGCGGGAGCGCAAGAGTCTCAAAACAACTCGGAGGATCGACCATGAGTCGACACGCGAACCGCTCTCTCCCCTGGTTTCTCGCTGTACTCCTCTGCTGCGCCCAGCCGCTGCTGGCCGACGGCCCGCAGACCGGCACGATCGACGGTCGGGTCACGGACAACGAAGGGAACGCGGTTCCCGGCGTTTCCGTCACCCTCACCGGGCCGCAGCGGACCAGGAACGCGATCACCGATGCCGACGGCGGCTACCGATTCGCCCTCCTCCAGGCCGGCGACTTCACGATCACCGCCGAACTCGAAGGGCTTGGCCGAGCCGAGTTCGCCACGACCCTGAACCCGGGCCAGCGTCGCGGAGTCAACCTCACCCTGATCCCGGCCGAGGCGGAGGAGATCACGGTCACCGCCGACGCGGTCCTGATCAGCAAGTACGACACCGGGGTCATCAGCACGGCTCCCGCCGAAGTCGTCGAGAACGTCGCCTACGGCACCCGAAACTACGCCTCGACGCTCCGTCAACTGCCGGGTGTCGTGAGCGTCGCGGAGTCCGACAACCTGCCGGCGGTGAACGGCGGCATCTCGACCGAGACCCAGGTGCTGATCGACGGAGTGGACACGAGCAACACGCGCCGGGGCGGCGAGGCGCGGCTCATCATGCCGGCCACGGCCCTCGCCGAGTCCAGGCTCGAAACCCAGGGCTTCGGGGCCGAGTACGGCCGGGTCATGGGTGGCGTGATCAACTCGACGGTCAAGACCGGCACGAACGAGCTCCACGGCAACTTCCTGTATGTCGGCCAGAACCCGAAGTGGCGGTCCCTGAACCAGCTCGAACTGGAGCGGCCCGACGACCACACGCCGAGCTTCGAAGCCTCGCTCGGCGGCCCGCTCCGCCGCGAGAAGGCCTGGTTCTTCGTCTCCTGGGCCGACATGACGAACAATCTGCTCGACCGGCTTCAGGACGGCACGGTCATCGACAGCAGCCGCACGTCCGAGCCCCGCATCGCCAAGCTGAACTTCCAGCCCAGCGACCGGCATCAGCTCGCGGGCACCTGGATCGATTCGCGCGGCAACGGGATTGCCAGCCCGGGCAACTCGGGCGACTTCCTCTCGCTCATGGACCGACCGCTCTTCGCCCAGCTCACGACGGTCACCTGGAGCGTCGCCGCCAGCAACTCCGTGTTCCTCGAGATGAAGGCCTCAGCGCGCAAGGACCTCTTCCCGCGCAACCTGCTCTTCCCCAAGGAGAGCCTCGACCCGAACGCCTCCCCCGACGACCCGCCGGGGAACAACTACCGCTACCGCGACCTGCTGACCAACCTGCGACACAACGGTCCGGCGTCGGGGTCCGGCATCGGCTACAACGATTTCCCGCGGGACACGGCCAGCGCCTCGGTGAGCATCTTCCGGAACAACCACGAGCTGAAGTTCGGGATCGACGTCCAGGACATCGCGTTCACGAACCTGGGCAACGTCGGCAAGGAGTTCAGGGGACGCGGCTACGACTCGACTCTGCCCGGCGGATACGCGGCGCCGCAACGGGTGCGCATCTTCGAGGATTCCGTGCCCTCCCACAGCGAGGGAGTCGAGGCAGCGCTCTACGCCCAGGACCGGATCGACATCGGCGACCGGTGGAGCCTCCACGTCGGTCTCCGCCTCGACGACCAGACGATCAAGAACGATGTCGGGCGCGAGGTCGACGATTCCCAGGAAGTGGCGCCGCGTCTGACAGCCGTCTACGACATCAAGGCCGACGGCTCACTGCTGTTCCGGGCGAGCGTCGGGCGCTACTACCAGAACATCCCGCTCGACTTCGCCTACCGCGAGTACAGCGAACTGCCGACCGGCCAGCAGTCCTACACCGAGTACAACTGGAACTCGAGCACACAGCGCTACGACCTGTTCCGGAGGCAGGTCAGGCCGGCGGGCGGCGGCGAGATCCAGCGCGTCGACCACTTCTACAAGGACCAGATCGCCCTTGGCCTCGACTGGCAGTTCAGCCGGAACTGGGTGTTCCGCACCAGCGCCGTCTCGCACGAGACGGACAACATCTACTTCGGCAACGAACAGTTCACCGCCGACGGCACGGGCGTTGAACGGGTGGTTCGCAACTGGCCGGGTGCTTACCGCGAGTACCAGGGCGTTACCTTCGAGTTGAACCGCCGTTTCCGCAACAACTGGTCGCTCAACACGAACCTGACGATCGGCGACGCAGAGGGCAATACGGCGAGCGTGAACACGAACTCGAACCTGTTCGAGGGGTTGGGCGGCGTCGAGCTCGACACCGGCGCTACCGACACGACGAGCCGCTTCCAGGCAGGGCGCCTGGGCCACGACATCGACCGGCTGAACATCGTCGCCGTTCGGATCTTCGAACTCGGCAAACACCGGCTGTCCCTGGGCGGCTTCTTCTCCGGCAGCAGCGGCCGCTACTTCGGCCCGACCCTGGCCACCACGGTCGCCCATCCGACCACCGGGGTCGAGATCGACACGGTGACCCGCCTGGCGCCGCGGGACGACCTGCAGCTCGACGACATCTACACGCTTAGCGCCTCGCTGGTCTGGTTCTTCCCGATCCGCGGTACGTTCGAGGGCCAGCTCGGCTTCGAGGCGGCCAACATTACCGACGAGCAGGGCGTGCTCTTCGTCAACCCGCGCACACTGGAACCGATCTCGACGGTGACCGCCTGGCAACTGCCGCGGGAATTCCGCCTGAAGGCGGGCTTCCGCTTCTGATCGGAGGCCCGGGCACGTTGAGCAGGCCGTTGCCTCGATCGGGGCACGCCGACAGGCCAAAGGAGACACGTATGAGAACGTCCGTCGCCGCGGTCCTGCTGCTCGCCTCCCTCTCCTGCGCTCCCTCCGCCGATCCGCCCGTCCGGCACAACGTCCTGTTCATCGTCGCCGACGACCTGAACGTCGCGCTCGGCAGCTACGGCGCCTACCCGACCGCGCGAACGCCGAACCTCGACCGTCTGGCGGCCGAGGGCGTCCGCTTCGACCGTGCCTACGCGCAGCATCCGGTATGCAATCCCTCCCGGGCGTCCTTCCTGAGCGGGCTGCGGCCGGAAACGACGCAGGTCATCCACAACTTCCTGGCGCCGCGCCACGCCGTCGGCGATGTCGTCATGCTGCCCGAGTACTTCCGGCAGCACGGATTCTTCACGGCCCGGGTCGGCAAGGTCGCCCACGGCCGCTACGAGGACTCCGTCACCTGGGACATCTCGGAGAACGCCCGCCGGAGGGGCACCGGGAACTACCTTCCCGGCGTCGACCACTCCGAGGTCCGCGACAACTCCTGGACCGAAGACTCCGGGGACGGCATGTCACGGGCCGATGTCTTCGCGCCCCACGGCCGCACCGGCGGTCTCCCGCTCACCTGGCGAGCGACCGATGAACTCGAAGAAGACACACCAGACGGCCGCACGACGCGCCGAGTCATCGAGATCCTGCGGGAACACGAGGGTGACAAGCCGTTCTTCATCGCTGCGGGCTTCCACAAGCCGCACCAGCCCTGGGTAGCGCCCGCCAGCTTCTTCGAACAGCATCCGCTTTCCGAAACCGCGCTGCCAAGCGAGCCCGACGACGACCGCGACGACATTCCGGCGCCGGCGGTTGTCGGTTACCCGGACGACGCCCTCCACACCGACGACCAGAAGCGGCAGGCGATCGCGGCCTACCACGCCACCGTCACGCTGATCGACCACCAGGTCGGCCTGCTGCTCGACGCGCTCCGGGAACTCGGTCTCGAGGAGTCCACGATCGTCGTCTTCGTCAGCGATCACGGCTTCCACCTCGGTGAGCACGGCGGCATGTGGCGCAAGCAGTCGCAGTTCGAGGAGTCGACCCGTGTGCCCCTGATCGTGCGCGCGCCCGGCGTCGCCGGCGGCCGTTCGACGACCGGACTGGTGGAACTCGTCGACCTCTATCCGACGCTCGCCGACCTCTCCGGTCTACCCGAGCCGCCGGGGCTCGAGGGCACGAGTTTCCGGCCGCTGCTCGAAGACCTCGACGGGGCGTGGAAGAGCGCGATCTTCTCGCGCTCGGATCGCTTCACGCGGCCCGATCGGCAGCATCTCACCGCCGGGCTCAGTGTTCGGACCCCCCGGTATCGCTACACGGAATGGACCCCCGTCGGAGAAGGCGGCGAGGTTGAGATCGAGCTCTACGACCTGGAGACGGATCCCAGGGAGTTCGACAACCTGGGAGAGGATCCGGACCATGCCGCCTTGAGGGACCGGCTGGCGCGCCAACTCGAAGCCGGCTGGAAGGCAGCCCTGCCCGCCGGCATCGAACCGCCGTCATAGCGTGACGGTTGGGGGCCGGCGCACCCCGTCACGGCCAGTTCCTACGTGCCAGCGCGGGGAATACGCCGCCAGACTCTTACCGATCAGACAGCCGCGGCCGCGCGAGCCGCATCGATAGTGGCCAGCTCATGCTGGCTCTCCAGCATCGCCCTCTCGAGTCCGGGCCGGGATACATCCGTCGCGGCCGCCAGCAGGCACAGGCTCACGAAATGCCCAACCCGGGCCGCCGTCTCCTCGGCGGTGACGACACCGCGGGCCCACAGAGGCAACCACACGCCAGCAGGACCGAGAATCGCGAGCGCCAACTGCTTGAGGTCGACTGAAGGGATCAGGTCACCTCCGGCGGCCGCCCGGTGGAGTTCACGTTCCAGGTGTTCCCGCGCGACCACCGCGATCGGTCCGCTGCCAGGCCGGCGCCGCGGCCCTGGCAGATTGATCGGCCGCGCCAGATCGGCCGGAGATTCCCGGACACCCAGCATCAGATCGACGATCGCCCGAATGCGATCGATCGGCTCCGTCTCCTCAAGAGAGCCGATCCGCCGTTCCAGCTTGCGGGCCCCGGACCTGCGCAGGGCCTCCAGGATCTCTTCCTTGGAACCGTAGTAGTTGTACAGGGTCGTGACGTCGAGTCGAGCCTTGCGCGCCAGTGCACGCATCGTGCAGGCCTCGATACCGCCATCGGAGATCAGCTTGGTCGCCGCCTCCAGAATCCGTCGCTTTCGACGGCGCATGTTGAGTTCTCTTCGACCAGGCAAGGGTTCTCCTCGGTGAAGGTCCTCCGGCGAGGCGTCCGCGTGAAGGGCGACGATACTCCAGTGTCGCAGCGCAACGAAAGCCCCCGCAGCCTATCCCGGACCCACCAAAACTTCCAACTTCGTTTGCGTCACCGGACGCACTCAGGGCGGCGATTGCGACCGAGCTACTGCGTACGACGCACGTAGCCCTTGCCAGCTCCCCAAAGGGCGACGCAGCCCAACCACGACATCACCGCGCCAAGCGCGTACGCACCCCGGTAGCCACCGGCCAGATCATGAGCCCAGCCCAGCAGAAGCGGGCCAAGCGCCACGCCCACCGACGCGCACAACGTGCTCACCGAGTAGATGCGCGCGTAGCTCCGCGTGCCGAATGCCTCTGCCAGCAACAGCGGCTGCATCATGAGGAAGCTGCCAATGGTGAGTCCGAACGCCCCGGATGCCAGCAGGAGGCCCGCCGTGCTCGTGGTCGACCCAAGAATCCCCAGGGTGAACCCCTGGAGGACAAGCAACACGAGGCTGAAGCCCCGGTACGGAAGACGTTCGAGCAGCGCGCCGGAACCCAGGCGGCCCACCACGCTTGCCGCGGCGAGGATCGAGACCGCCAGACTGGCGGCGCCCGGCTCGTGGACACTGACCAGCCTGAACTGATGGGCAATGCCCCCAACCTGCGCCATCAGCCCGAAGAAGAAGGTGGCTGCTATGCCCGCGAAGTAGCGGGAACGGAACGCCTCTCGCGCGTCGACTCCCGGATCCTCGCCGTCGTCGAACTCGCCGACGGTGTCCCGCGCGTCCCGCGGCCGCGGCAAGAGGCGCCACAGAGCCAGCGGCAGAATGCCCACGACGTAGGTTGCGGCCAGAATCTCACAGCCGCGCCGGAGGCCATGCTCGGCAACGGCCCAGGCGGCGAACGGCGCAACCAGGATGCCGCCGGCCGAAAGGCCCGTGAACACGATCGAGAGGGCGAACGCCCTGCGCCGGGCGAACCACCTCGTGACCAGCGTACTGGCTGTGAGCATGTTCGTGGCGGAGAAACCCACGCCGAAGAGCACGAAAGCCGCGTAGACGTGCAGAGTCTCCTCGACGCGGCCGATCGCGACCAGCGCCACCGCACAGACAGCAACGCCAGCGGCGACGGACCAGCGGGCATCGATCCGCTCGATCACGCTGGCGACCGCCAGACCGGCAAACCCGCTGGTCGCAAAGAACACGGTCGAGGCGAGCGACGCCGCCGAAACCGAGAATCCGCGCTCGCGCGTGAGTGCCTCGAGCAGCACCGACTGGTTGTAGAAGCCGAGCCCCGACGAGAACATCATCATCGCGAACAACGCCCCGACGATCTGCCAGCGGGTGGAGAATCGCGCCATCACGAGCCTTCCCGCAGCGAGTCGATCGGCGGCCTGCGCAACGCGCCTGCGCTGGCAAGGAGTCCCGTTCCGAGCGCCAGCAGGCTGCCCGCCGAAAGCGCCCCGAACACCGCCAGGGGACGGAAGGACCACGCGAGTTCGAGTTCGCGGGTAACCAGCCACCAGGAGGCCGACAGGCCGAGCAAAGCCGCCACGATCGCCGCGGACAGACCGATGAGCGCGTACTCGGCCGCGAAGGCGCGCAGCACGTCGAATCGGGTCGAGCCGATCGTCTTGAGCAGCGCCGCCTCGCGACCGCGCCGCAACGAGCCGGCGGCGACCGCACCGGCCAGCGTGAGCAGGGCGGCCGCCACAGTGAAGCTGCCCAGCACTCGAACGCCGACCTGCAGGTTGCCGATCAGATCGACCACCTTCTGCAGCACTTCCCGAATCCGGACCACGGCAACGCCGGGATGGGCCCTGTAGACCGCGTCCTGGATTCCCTGTTCCCTTTCGCCCGGCATCCAGGCGGCAGCCAGACGGGTCTGCGGCGCCCAGTCCAGGACCGCCGGTTCGGTCACCAGGAAGAAGTTGATCCCGAAACCCTCCCAGTCCACCTGTCGCAGACTGGTCACGGTGATCGTGACTTCGCGGCTCCCCACGACCAGATCGATCGTGGAGCCGACAGCCACCCCGATCGTCTCCGCGAAGTCCTGCTCGACGCTGACCTCGAAGGTCGCCGGCTCGACCCAGGGCGCCGCCAACGTGGCCGGCCCCGCCGCTTCGAGGATCACATTGTCCTGCGGCAACTCATCCAGGTAGGTCAGCCGTAACTGCCGTCGCAATGCCCAGCGGTTCTGGTCGTTGATCCGCGCCGCCACCGGAACGCCGTCGATCGCCGCAACCCTCGCCATGACGACCGGCGCCGACTGCACCCTTTCGGCGCCCTCGCGCTCGAGAAGCTCGGCGAGTTCCTCCCAGCCCGCTTGCGGCACGTTCAGCAGAAAGGCGCTCGGCGCGTTCTCCGGAAGCCCTGCGGCCAGTTCGTCGTGAAGATGCCCCTGGACCACGAACATCGACAACAGCACCATCAGACCCATCCCCAGGGCGACCGACGCCGCCAGCGTGCCGGACTCGGGCCGCGCCAGCGCCGCAACCCCGTACCGGAGCCAGGAGGAGCGGCACCTCGGCGCCAGGAACCGAGCCACCGACCGCAACCCCAGGGCGGCAAGGACCAGAGCCCCAACCGCCGCCCCCACCGCGCCCAGGAACCGGAGCGCGAGCCAAAGCGACCCGGCCTGGAGCGCGGCCGACCCGGCGACCCCGGCCGCCACGGCAACCAGCGACAGTGCGCTCGCGAGCCATGAACCCGGCAGCGGCTCGGCGCCACGGCGGAAAACCCGCACCGGCGGGGCCCGCAGCACGACCAGCAGCGCCGGCGCGGAGAAGGCCGTCGACACGCCGATACCCAGCGCGACTCCACGAAGGAAGGCCCAGGGCTGCCAGATCGAAACCGCCTCCACCGGCAGCGCGCCGCCCAGAATCGCCGGCACGAGGAGCATCGATACCAGGCCGACGGCACCGCCGACCACGCCGGCTACCAGGCCGAGCAGTATCGCCTGAACGAGGTAGGTGCGCAGGAGATCGCGAGGTCTGGCACCCAGGCACTTGAGAACGGCCAGCGCATCGAGGCGCTGGGTCAGCCAGGCGCGAATCCCCTGCGCCACACCGACGCCGCCAACCAGCAGCGACAGCAGCGCGACCAACCCCAGGTAACGGGAAAGCCGTTCCAGGTCTTCGCGAATGCCGGGCTGGGCATCGGCGTACGTCTCGATGCGAACCGCCGCACCGTCGTCGAGTTCGCCACGAAGCGCCGCCGCCTGCTGTTCCAGCTCCTCGAGCGAACGTTCCCCCGGCAACCGCACCAGCACCCGGTAGCCGCCGAAGCCGGCAAACGGGAAGATCCCGGCCGCCTCCTGCGCCTCGACGCCCACGATGACACGCGGCCCGAACGCGAACCCCGTCGGCAGCCGGTCCGGTTCGGCTTCCAGTGCGCCGGCAATCCGGAGCGTCCGCCCTCCGAGGCGAAGCTCGTCGCCGATCTCGAGTCCCAGACGGGAAAGGGCTTCTGGCGAAACCAGCGCCGAGTGGTCGCCGAGCACCTCGGCCGGACTCGTCCCTACCGGAAGCGGCGGCTGGACCTGCAACTCGCCATAGAAGGGATAGCCACCCGAGATCGCCTTCAACTCGACCAGCAGGCTCGACGGGCCTTGCTCGTCCGCATCGAGGACGTTCGCCCGACCCACCATTGCGGCCAACTCGCGGACCTCCGCCCTGGTGGCCCCCGGCACGGAGTCGACCGCCTCGAGAACCCGCTCCGGGATCGGAGCCCGCGACCGAAACGCCAGATCGGCAGCCAGGAGCTTCCTGGCTTCTCCGCGGATCGCCCCGTCGACGCTCGAGGCGAGGCCCGCCACCGAGACCACGGCCCCGACCCCGACCGAGAGGCAAAGCACCCAGACCAGAACCCGGCCCAGCGAACCCCGAAACTCGCGCAGCGAGTACCGGAACGCCACGCCCGGGCCCACGTCAGCGTCCTTCCGACAAGCGCCCGTCCACCATGACCAGCTCACGGTCGGCGCGCGCGGCAACGGCCGGGTCGTGGGTGACGAGCACCAGCGTCGAGCCGAAGCGATCGCGGAGAGCCATCATCACGTCCAGAACCGCGGCCCCCGTGGCCGAGTCCAGGTTGCCGGTCGGCTCGTCGCCGAGAAGGATCAGGGGCTCGGCGGCGAAGGCCCTGGCCAGGGCGACCCGCTGCTGCTCGCCGCCCGAAAGTTGCGACGGGTAGTGGTGACCGCGCCGGGCCAGTCCGACTTCGGCGAGCAGGTCCTCGGCCCGCTGCCGCGAGCCGCGGCGCCCGAGCAGATCGAGCGGAAACTGGACGTTCTCCCGCGCGGTCAGGTTGCCGAGCAACTGGAAGGACTGGAAGACGA
>JAGWAG010000048.1:15453-18239 GCA_021296535.1 Acidobacteriota bacterium
TGCCCGCCCCTGACGGGCCCCGGATCGACACGCACTCGCCCGCCGCCACCTGCAGGTCGATGTCGTTTACCACGACCAGAGTGCGCTCCCCGGAGCGCAACTCGCGCCGCAGTCTGCGGGCCTCGATCCGTGGAGGAGTTCCAGCCGGTGCGACGGCAGCAGGCGAAGCGCCTCGGTCCTCGCTCAGAAGATCCCCATCATCGCGCGCCACTGTTCCAGACTGTTCGGCCGGAGGTAGGCGTTCCACTGGAGTTCGCGGCCGATCGTCGAGAACGACTCCGGGCCGTAGTCATGCCCGGGGTAGATTCCCACCTCCGGAGGCACCGCCTCGAGTGGAACATCGCGTCGATGTCGCTGTGCGGCAGATCGACCCGGCCGATGCCCTGCACGAACAGGGTGTCGGCCGTCAGCATGTGGTCGCCGGCACGGAAACAGCAGCTTCCCGGCGAATGCCCGGGAGTGTGCAGCACCTCGACCTGAAGCTCACCGAGCTCGAGGATGTCTCCGTCGCTGAACGCCTCCACCCGGTCCGGCGGGCAACCGGCGATCTCGGCGCCCCGTTCCGCCTCGGCCTCGTGAATCAGCATCGGCAGATCGCGCTCGGCGCGCAGCTCGCGAACGCCGGGAATATGCTGGCCCATGATCTCCCCGCCGATGTGATCCTGGTGGAAGTGCGTCGCCAGCACGCCGGTCACGTCGTAGCCCTGCTCCTCGGCGATCCTGACGACCCCGAGCGGCTCCCAAGCCGGGTCCACGACCCAGGCCTTGCGGGTGGCGGAGTCGGCCAGAACGTAGACGAAGTTGGCCATCGGGCCGGCCTGGATCTGGACGAGACGGGGCTCGGCGACGGCAGCGGCGTCGGCGGCAGCGAGCGGTGGGGAATCGGTCATCGTCCGCGGAATCTACCCCGGCGTGCAGGCAGTTGTTAGCCTCCGGCGCATGACCAACCGGGATGCCAACCGTGCTTTCGACCTTTCCGGCCGCACCGCGCTCGTCACCGGCGGCAGCCGCGGACTGGGCCGTGAGATGTCGCTCGCCTTCGCCGCCGCCGGCGCCGACGTTGTCGTCACCAGCCGCAAGATCGACTCCTGCAACGAGGTCGTGAAAGAGATCGAGGCAATGGGCCGGCAGGGACTCGCATACGCCTGCCACGTCGGCCGCTGGGACGAGGTGAACGGTCTCATCGACGCCGCCTACGAACGGTTCGGGAAGGTCGACGTGCTGGTGAACAACGCCGGGATGTCGCCGCTCTACCCGAGCCTGTCCGAGGTCAGCGAAGCGTTGTTCGACAAGGTGATCGGGGTGAACCTGAGGGGACCCTTCCGGCTGGCGGCGGTGATCGGCCAGCGCATGGCCGACGGCGACGGCGGCAGCATCATCAACGTGACCAGCACCGCCGCGATCCACCCCAGCGCCAACGCCGAACCCTACGGAGCGGCCAAGGCCGGGCTGAACTCGCTGACGGAATCGCTGGCCCACGCCTACGGTCCGAAGGTACGGGTCAACGCGATCATGCCGGGGCCCTTCCTGACCGACATCTCGAAGGCCTGGGATCTGGAGGCGTTCAACAAGCGTGCCCAGACATCGATCGCGCTGCGCCGGGGCGGCGAACCGGACGAGATCGTCGGAGCCGCGCTCTACCTGGCCTCCGACGCCTCCAGCTACACGACCGGCGCCGTGCTGCGCATCGACGGCGGCAGCCGGTGAACCCGGCGCCGCCGACGCAGCTTGGACAAGCGTGGCCTCTACAGTTAAGGCAGGTTCCCCGCTCACTGGGTGCGCCGACGCCCTTCCCACTGGGTGCGCCGGCGTCCCCGCCGGCTCTCCGGAAAGAAACGCGCCGCGAAGCGGCGACGAAACTTGCCTCAACCGCAAAGGCGACGCCGGTTCAAGGAGTCTAGCGGACGGCAAGGCAGTTTCCGCGCGCCGAAAGCCTCGGTTCCGCGGCAAGGGTCGCCGTCAGCAGCCCCTGACGTTCGAGAATGGCGCGAGCCCGCTCATCCCGTTCTTCCGCCCAGTAGGCGAACACGGCATCGAGCACCTCCGGCGCAAGCTCATCCATCCGTTCCACCACGCCCAGCAACTCGCCGATTCGCTTTGTCGAACGCGAGATCTCCCGCTCGACTTCCGCGACCCGTCCCTCGGACGAAGCGCTCACCCTCCCAACCGCCAGCCCATCCAGTGCCGTCCGCCGCTCGCAGGACGCAAGCCTCTGCTTCCTCTCCCGGCCCAACCCGCTCACCACCCGCTCCTCCACCCGGGACCGAAGCGCCCGAAGAGCCCGGTCATCCGGCCCCGAATAGAGTCGCGACAAGTAGGCTTCGCACTCATCGTCCACCGCGCCGCACTGCGCTCCATACACGGCCTCGACGCTACTCTCTCTCAGGGGTCGCTCGTCCGCGAGCAACTTCGCGGTATCCCGGAACATCTCATCGCCGCCCTTGAGCAAGCGCTCCACCACCGACCTCACTCTTGGATCCAGCTCCCGACCCGCAACCGGGTGCTTCGCTTCCGGTATGCTCTCAAGCATTAGACCAAGCGACAACAGCCCTCCCGCTCCCCTCCCGGCCAAGACCCCCGCTTCCATGCCGGGTCGATGATTGATCTCCCACCACACCTCGCCTGCAACGAGCCTGGCAGCTTCACTCCCCATGTACTGCTCAATCTGGGCCACCCCCAAAAGCAGCCACAAGACGTCCGCATCGCGCTGAGACTCCGACCGTAAAACAGACGACCCGCCAGGCTCAGTCGCTGCCTCACGTCGGCCATACTCCTCCCCGATTAGA
>JAGWAG010000048.1:18345-29838 GCA_021296535.1 Acidobacteriota bacterium
GGCCAGAGTTCCACCGAGCCAACTGGCAGATTCAACCACATATAGAACGACAACCAAAGCAGCCTCGCCAGTTTCACGCGGACTTCGCTACTGCCGGACTGGAAAACGTCCCGGCAGAACCTGATCAACTCTGTTTCATCCTGTCGCCAGAACCTGCTCCTGTATAAGACCGAGAGATCGTCTTCCAGCAAACGCTGCTGATCGAGGACGCCGATTCCTGCCTCAAGGGTTTCGAGCCGATTCAGCTGAGCCTCAGCCGGCGCCAACCCGAAAACAGCAAGGAACACCGTCACACAAAGCACCTTACAAGAGCACTTCGTCACAACCCCACCCACCTTTCTACTGGCATGAAGTCAGACCGTCCGCCACCGAGCAACTAAACTCACCGCGCGTGTCATCGTTGCCGACCAAACACCCAAGAAAACCAATGTTGTCACTCTGGAGCGAAGCCTCGGGCGTCCAAAGGTACGCCAATACGTCATCGATATAGAGCTCGTACGCAGGCACGCAGTCATGAGCAGTAATGCCCTCGATTACCACTGCCTCTGAGGCCGCATCGGACGAGGGCTTCACAACGAACTCAACGACTATATTGATCTCAGGGCTCACCAGCACTAGCGGGTTGGTACCTGACAATACGATTCGAGTGGTTTGGCTGGAAGCATCTTGCGTAACTTCTATCGAGCCAACAACCGTCGTCCTGGCAGTCGTATGCAGACGATAGCAATCGCCATACTCGTTGTCGTAGTCGTCCCAGTTAAGCACTCCGTCAGCCAATGTGGAGAAGCGCGCGAAGGACGTACTCAAGCCACTCCCGTACTCCTCCTTCAAGGGCCTCGAAGATCCTGGCCGAAACGGTGGAGGCAGAACCGCACTCGCAAATATTCTGTAAGGTTCAAGTACCAATTGCTCACCCTCGGGATCGATCTTGCCATCGGCCTCTTTGTCTGGGGGATTCGCCGCTGTGCCGCGGTTGTCGCCCCCATGAAGCATTGTTGATACGTGGGGCAGGTTCACGCAAGCATCCGGAGCAGCGTTTACCCATGGCCACGGAATGAATGCTCGAAGAACCACCTTCCTATGCTGCACCTCCGCCGCGCAGGTCGACTCCTCCAACCCCCTTAAACCGTCTCGTCAACCGCGAAGTTCCCGAAGTAGGCACTGCCGGACGTTGCCAGGGCAAGACTCGGCGCTGACGAGCAGCATTCCGCCGTTTGCACCAGAGTTCTTCGAAGCCCCTTACGCGGATCCGCCTCAAGATCGGTCACCGTTACGCACGTATCCAGATTCCCTGGCGCACTGCCGGCTCCCGGAAGTTGGCCAACGCACCGTGGACTCCCAGATCAAATCGGCCGCTCAAACTGCTTCCAACACTCAGGCATACGTCGGCATAGAAGCGCGTGGTTCCGACGAATGGTATAGAGAGGATCACATCGGATGTGACGCACACATCCAGGCCGACGTCGTAGGCCACGCCGCCGGGTCCGAAGTTCACACAGGCCGAGGCGGCGATCGTCAGTGAGATGCGTAACCGCAGTTGGAAGACCAGCGTTTCGAGCTCAACGGACGAGCCGGCAATCAGGCGCTGCAGAACATCGTTCGCGAGTTCATCGGTCTCGACGCCAGTCGACACCGCCGCACCCTCGACAATAGAGACCAGGTTCCAGGTGTCGTGATGGTCATAGCGGAATTGGAAGCCGGCAGAGACCGGCTGGCCGGCGCGGCGCAGCGGTCCCGGCGATGCCTCTGTTGACGAGGCCCTGGCGGTAGCGGGACGGACGGGCGCCTGATAGAGGAGCTCCGGCGCCCCTACGGCCGCGAACGTTGGCGCATTTCCGACTGTGGTGGCGGCAGCGCTGGCCCCTTGAGCTGCCGTGGAGACGCTCAGAGACACCTTCGATGCACCAAGAACTTCCAGTTCCAGGTCGAACTCCGAAACATCCGTCGGCACGGCCATGACACCGCCTAGAGCGAGACCACCGGGCGCCCTGGTCACGCCGGTCAGCTTGACTCGCGGATTGCTAACGCCCAGCGTCGCACGGTCGAGGTTCGCGCCAATGACAGACACAACGTAGCGGTTGCCTTCAACAACCGCGGACGGCGAGTATGCGTCGACAACGACCTCGTCAGGAACGACTCGGAAGCCGGCATGGCCCGCCGCGTGATCCGGCGTCGTCGCATACAAGGCGTAGTAGCCATCAGTCTCGGTGGCCGTAGCGTCGATATCGAGCGTAGCGGTGTCTCCTGCAGTGTTGACGGAGACCAATTCGACCGTTGGACAGGTACGCGCAGCGTCGCCCGTGCCGACGAAGAAGCGGGCACTGCCAAGGCCGGTCCCGGTCGCGGTCACCCGCGTAACGCCGCCGACGTCTATCGTCTTCTTGTCGAGCGTCAGACTCATCGTCGTTCCAACGCCATTGACGGAAATCGTCTTGTTGAAGGTCCCGGCGCCGAACCGAAGGCCATTGTGCGCCATCCTCCACTGAAGCACGTAGTCTCCGACCGTCGACGGAGTCGTGATTGTAAACGTGAACGTATATGCAGCGCCTGGAGCCACACTTCGTGACAAGGCTACGCGGCTCATCCCCCACGTCGTGTTGTCCTGCGGACGCTCGGAAGCCAGTTCGTAACCACCGCTCGCCGTCCAGGTCGACGCGCCCGTGTTGCGCATCCTCACCATCACCTTACGCTTCTCCCCGACCGTCATCGTCCAGGGCACGTCCGTGTACGACACGAAGGACGCGCCGTCCGACAATGCCTCCGACGCGATTCCTCAACCGTGATCGTCTCGCTCGTCGATGACGAACCGAACCACGCTTCCTACACAAAGGGCCCAAAGCAATCTGCGGGCTCCGGCTCGTCAACTTCGGTTTCTAACATCTTCCACTGAAAGCTGTAACTACCGGTCGTACTCGGTGCGGTGATGGCGAAAGTGAAAGTGTGAGTCGCATTCGGTGCCACGCTGACGTTCAAGCCGAGATTCACCCTGCTGAGACCCCAAGTCGTGTTGTTCTCTGGGCTCTGAGAACCGAGGCCGTAGTATGTTTGGGTGCACTCGGTAGCAGAATTCGTCCACGCGTGCGTGCCGGTGTTACGCATCGTGACGCTGACGGTTGCCGTCTCGCCCGGCGTCATCGATGTCGGCACGCCGCTGTACGACACGAAGGACGCGCCGTCTGTAGCGGACGCCACCGTCATGGACGTAAACAGGAGCGTCAGCGTCAAGAGCGCGCTTCGGCCCCATCGCTCGCGTGAATGCGAAGGCCGAACCGATTCTCCATTCCGAAGGATCCAGTGATGAGACACCACCATCAATCTGTTCTTTGCCATCCGAAGGACGCAGAATACCACTTGGGTAGCCTAGCAGCCCGTGGGAGTTATGGTCAAATTTCGTGTATGGGCGGTTGATCATCAGGTGGCATTCCTGGTCTGATCGGCGTCCTCTTGTTGTTCGATGCCGTCAACGAAACGGACATCGCGGATCAGTCTGGCGACCTTGTCGAAGCCTCGGAGGCGCCGCCAGCGGGCCTGTGCGTAGGTTCCGAGCTTGAAGATCATGGCCAGCATGGTGTTGCGGCTAACGCAGCCCTTGTTGCGGGCGGTGCGGTGGCGAATCGTGGCGAAGGTCGACTCGATCGGATTCGTGGTGCGCAGATACACCCAGTGCTCGGCGGGGAGGTCGTAGAAGGCGAGGAGTTCCTCGCGGTCCTTGAGCATACAGTTCGTCGCCTTCGGGTACTTGGCTTCGTAGGTATCGAGGAACCAGTCGAAGGCCGTCTCCGCTTTCTTCCGGGTCTCGGCCATCCAGATCTCGTGGAGGGCCTGCTTGGCCTTCGCTTGGGACGACTTGCAGGTAGTTCAGCACATTTCTGGTCTTGTGCACCCAGCACCGTTGCTCTCGGGTTCCGCCGTAGACCTCCTCGAGCGCCCCCCAGAAGCCCATCGCGCCGTCGCCTACCGCCAGCTTCGGCGCCTCCGCCAGGCCGCGGCGCTTCAGGTCCAGCAGCACTTCGCGCCAGCTCCGAGTGGACTCGCGCACGCCGTCCTCGACCGCGAGCAGGTGCTTTTCCCCCCGTTCGTTGACCCCGATGATCACCAGCACGCAGAGCCGCTCCGACGTCCCTCGCAGACCGCTGTAGATGCCGTCCGCCCAGAGGTACACCCAGCGATCGCCGCTCACGTCGCGCCGCGACCACGCCCGGCGCTCCTCCTCCCACTCCCGCTTCAGACGGTTCACCACGTTCGGCGACAAGCCCTTGGCGTCGGGACCGACCAGCTCCGCAAGCGCATCGCTCAACTCGCCAGCCGCGACGCCCTTCAGATAGAGCCAAGGAATCGCCGCGTCCAGCGAACGACTCCGCCGAACGTACGGAGGAACCTGAGCCGAACGAAACGTCGCCGGCGCCCCGTCGCGGCTGCGTATCCGGGGAATCCGCACCGGTAACGAACCGATCCCGGTCACGATCTCACGCTCCGGCTGGTATCCGTTCCGCACCACCGCCGAACGACCGTCCGCCAGCCGCCGGTCTGCGTACCCGGCCAGCAACTCCGTCAACTCGGCCTCCACCGCCTGCGACACCAACTCCCTCGCGCCACGGCGCAGAACCTCGGTCAACTCGTCCCTGAACGAACCTCGCTTCTCCAGAGATATCACTGTACTGTCTGTCAGGGCGTGCCTCCTCTGCTGTTGTCGATTCGAGAAAACCGGTCTCAGCAGGGCACGCCACCTCGTTCAACCCCCGTACACGAATTTCGACCATAGCTCCTTCCGTAATCACCATCGCGTGTCCAGTTCTACCGGCAGCATCGCTGCCGTGAAAGGCGGCCGCTTTGCCGGGCTCTACTTCGCGCCCGACGGGTCCAGCCAGACGACCGCTACCATGCTGCGAATCGAGGGCAGGAGCCGGTGACAGAGGCCGCGCCGTCCTCCCAACCGCCCCGGCGAAGCCCCCGTCCGGGCGCCGAGCTCGGCCGGGGCCTGCTCGCAATCGCCGGCTTGAGCAGTCTCGCGATTGCTCAACCCGTGTACGACCTGCTGCGGCGGACACCCGAGTTCTTCGCCATCAGACAGCTCTCGATGACGGATGTCCTCGCCCTGGTCGCGTTACTCGCGTTCGGCCCTCCGTTGGCGCTCTCCGTGACGGCCATCGCTGCGCGGTTCTGCCGCCCTGTCTGGATCCGGGCGGCGATTGCGGGTCCGGCCGGCTTGCTCATCGGCGCCATCGCGCTGCAGGCCGCGCGCGGTCTGCCGGCGGCGGTAGCTGTCCCACTCGCCGCCGCTGTTTGCGCCGGGGCGGTCTGCGCATATGTCCGTCTTCCTGTGGTCCGCCACCTTGGTTCGGTGCTGGCGATCGCCGCGATCGTGGCGCCGGCGATCCTGGTACTCGACGGCGACGTGCGGCGAAGCCTGTCGAGCTCGAGCGGCCAGATCGCGACACACGCCACCGGTGCGCGGGCCCCTGTCGTGCTGGTCGTCTTCGACGAGTGGTCGGTGATCTCGATCCTCGACGCCGAAGGCGGCATCGACCGGCAGCGGCTCCCCAACCTCGCGCGACTGGCGGACCGCGCCACCTGGTATCCCAACGCCACCGCCGCTTCCAACATGACGAACCACGCCGTACCGGCGGTCCTGACCGGCTTGAGGCCCGGACCCGAGCAGCTTCCGATCGGCGAAGACCATCCGATCAACCTCTTCACTCTGCTCGCCCCCAGTCACGACCTGTTCGCCATGGAGCCGGTCACCTCCCTTTGCCCCCCAGGACTGAACCTGTTCGAGCAGCGGCGCCCCGCTTTCGGCCGGCGCCTCGGTTTGTTGGTGTCCGATCTCCGCTTCGTGTGGCTAAGCCTGACCCTGCCGCAGCCGTGGGCGGGGCGACTTCCGCCTCTCGATCGGACCTGGAGCGGGTTCGGCCTCAACGAATCGCAAGCCGTGTTGACGCCAAGCGAGCGGCAACTGGCGCGAAGTCACCCCCATCGCCGGAACGACGAACGGGTCGCCGACTTCCGCCGGTTCGTCGACTCGCTCGAACCACCAGGCGCGCGGCCGGGCTTCTACTTCGCGCACGTCCTGCTTCCTCACGGCCCCTGGGAGTACCTGCCGTCCGGCCGAAGGTATGGGCGTAGCAGATCCTACGGTCTCCACGACGGAACCTGGACGGCCGACCCGTGGACCGTCAGGAACCACGAGAAGCGCTACCTGCTGCAGGTCCAATTCGTGGACCGGCTGATCGGCGAACTCGTGACCAGGCTCGAATCGCTCGATCTGTTCGACCGCAGCCTGATCGCGATCACCGCGGACCACGGCGCCTCCTTCCAGCCCGGCAAACCGCTTCGGCTGCCAAGCCCGGACCCTTCCGACGATCAGCTCCTGGACCTGGTCGGCGTGCCCCTGATCATCAAGGCGCCCCTTCAGGACGAGGCGAAGATCGACAACGGCGAGTTCTCCCTGGTGAACCTGCTGCCGCGAATGCTGGAACTAGCCGGCGCCGGGCCCGGCGTCCTGGCGCACCTTCCCCCGACCGGCACCGAGCCGGTGCTGTTCGGCGAGCACGCTGCCGGCCTCAAGGTTCCAGCCGACCGCCGTCCATGGCGCCGCACCCGAATCGCGGCTCAGACGGAGCTCCTCGGTAAGGCAAACGACCCGGCGAAGATCGGGACGCGCCCCGAGCTGCACGGCCGGGCCGTTGCGGAACTGCCGCTGCGCGACGGCGAAGTTCGCGCTCGTTTCGATCTGCCTGGCGCCTGGGATGACGTCGACAAGGACGCGATGTTCGTGCCCGCCATCGTCGAAGCCACCTTCATCGCGCCGGAGGACCAAACCAGCCGGTCGGTCGTCGTGGCCGCGAATGGAGTCATTGCGGACTCGGTTCGCCCCTACGCCGGTGCCGGCGGGCGCAGCCGCATCTCGGCCCTCGTGCCCGACGATCTGTTGCGCCCGGGCGCCAACAAGATCGACCTGTTCCTTGTTTCCAACCGAGACGGCGTTCTGGAACTCGAGCGCCTGGCGCCGCCGGACGTCCTTGCCTATGAAACAGACCCCAGCTACTCGTGGGAGCCCGAGCGCAACAGTGCGGGTTCGATCAGGGGTCTGCTCCGCCGCTCGGTCGACAACCCAGACCAGGCTCCAGAGAGCTTCCGGGTCGTCGGGAACTCCCGCAAGCTGTTCGGCTACCTGGAGGCGACCGTCCCCGAGCAGCCGACCGCGGCCGGCGGACCCGGGGGCTTCCGTCTCAGCGGCCGGGCCTTCGACGCCGAAGGCCCCGGGCGGCCTGGCACGGTCGTCGCCATAGTCGGGGGAAGCACCGCGACCGGCTTCACCGGGCCGCCGCTCAACGACAACGCCTTCGCCGCCCAACTCATGGCCGACCGGGAAAAGGTCGAACGGGAAGGCGTCGTGGCCTTCGCGGTTGGCCACGGCGGCGTGGCGACTCGACTTCGCTTCAGCTATCGGGCAATCGAGTCCGACGGCAACGGCAGGGAAGTCATTCCCGTCTCGGACGGTCGTCGGCTCGTCGTTGCAGACCCCGGCGACGGGTACGCCGGCGCGATCGACCTCGTCGTCGCGGCCGGCAAGGCCACCCGGATCAGCGCCTGGGCAGCCGACCTGGAGCGAGAGGAACCGCCGCGCCAGGTCGTCGTCTACCGCGACGGCGAGTTTCTGACCCTGCTCAGACCAGCAAGGCGCGACCGCCCCGAAGTGGCCGAGAGGTTCAGCGCCCCTCGTCTTCTGCGAAGCGGCTTCAACGGTACGGTTCCGGGAGGACCCCTTCCGTCCGTGTTCTCCCGGCGCCATCGGGTCTTCGCGATCATGGATCGTGGCTCGGCCATCGAACTGCCGAACCCGCCGGCGCCCGGCGGCGCCGGTCGAGCGCAATGAGCCGTCAGGCGCGCCGGACGGTCAACCCGCCGTCCACCGGCAACGCGACGCCGGTGATGAAGGACGACGCGGGAAGGCACAGGTGCAGCGATCCCCGTAGCGCCGCAGGGCAGTGCGGCGGCGTGCGTAGATCTGCTTGTGTTCCTCGGGAATCCGCTCGGTCATCCCGGTGCGGATCGGCCCGGGGCAGATGCAGTTTACCGTGATGCCCTCCTTGCCGAGTTCCACCGCCAAGCCTCGGGTCAGGCCGATCACGCCGGTCTTGGCCGCCGAGTAGGCGCTGTTCATCGCGGTTGCGCCCAGCCCTTCGGTCGAGGCGATGTTCACGATCCGCGGCGAATCCGACTGGCGCAGGTACCGCAGCGCCGCACGGATCGTCCGCTGGTGAGCGGTAAGGAGCACGTTGACCGTCTCCTGCCAACGCTGCTCGTACTCGTCCGCGTCGATCGGCCCGCCGCGTGAAATGCCGGCGTTGTTCACCAGGATTTCCAGCCCGCCGTAGCGCGCCGCCACCTCGTCGACGACCCGCCGGATCGCCTCGGCGTCGCCGACGTCGAGCGTCCAGGCCGTGGCTTCCCGGCCCGCGGCCCGGATCTCGGCCACCGTTTCCCGGACGCCCTCAGCGTTGATGTCCGTCGCGGCGACGTTCGCGCCTTCCGCGGCAAACAGCTTGGCGGTCGCGCGCCCCATGCCCGAGGCGCAGCCCGTGATCAGCGCGGTCTTGCCGGCCACGGACCGGCTCAGCGTGCTCAGTTCGGTCATCAGGAGGCTCCCCCGCCGGCCTCGACCCAGGCGAGTGTCTCGTCCAGGCCGCGGCCGAAGCGCTCCAGGATCTCGTCGATGTCCGACTCGGTGACGATCAGCGGCGGGCAGAAGGCCACTGTGTCGCCGAGCGCGCGCAGGATCAGGCCGAGATCCAGGCAGCGCTCCATGCAGTACGCGCCTACTCCGCGCTGAGTGGGGAAAGCTTCACGGGTCAGCTTGTCCGCGACGAGTTCGCAGGCACCGAGCAGCCCCCTGCCCCGCACCTCCCCTACCAGGGGATGGTCCGCAAAGCGCCGCAACCCGGTCTGGAAGTAGCTCCCTACCCGGGCGGCGTGAGCGAAGAGGTCCCGTTCCTCCATCAGTTCCAGCGCCTTGTGCGCTACCGCGGCGCAGACCGGATGCCCCGTGTAGGTGAAGCCGTGACCGAACACGCCCAAGCGCTCGCCCGCCTCGACGAACACGTCGACCATCTCGTCCGGCACCAGCACCGCGCTGATCGGCAGGTAGGCGGACGACAGAGCCTTCGCGACCGAGGCGGTATCCGGTTTCATGTCCATCGCCTCGGCGCCGAAGGGCGTGCCGAGCCGCCCGAATCCGCAGATCACCTCGTCGTCGATCAGCAGCACGTCGTGCTCGTCCAGGACCTTCTGGATCGCCGGGTAGTAACCCTCAGGAGGCACGACGACACCTCCGGCGCCCAGCACCGGTTCGGCGATGAATGCCGCAACCGTTTCGGGGCCTTCGGCGCGAATCAGCTCGTCGAGTTCGGCCGCCAGCCGGGCCGTGAACTCCGCTTCCGTCTCGCCCGGCGCGCCGTCCCGGTAGTAGTGCGGGCAGGTCACATGACGGAACTGCGGCAGCGGCAGATCGAAGCTCTTGTGGAACGGGGGCAGCCCGGTCATGCTGCCGGCGGCCAGCGAGACCCCGTGGTAACCGCGGCGGCGGCTGATGATCTTCTTCTTCTCCGGCCGTCCGAGTGCGTTGTTGTAGTACCAGACGAGCTTGACCTGGGTGTCGTTCGCGTCCGAGCCGGAGGTGCCGAAGAAGGCCTTCGCGTTCTGAACCGGCCCGATCTCGCGCAGCTTCTCGGCCAGCGCTACCGCCGGCTCGTGGCTACGACCCGCAAAGAGGTGGGAAAAGGAGAGCTTCCGAATCTGGTCGGCGGCGACTTCCGCGATTTCCTCCACGCCGTAGCCAAGGGCGGTGCACCACAGCCCGGCCAACCCCTCGATGTACTCCTTGCCGTGTTCGTCCCACACCCGGATGCCCTTCCCCCGCTCGATCACCAACGGGCCGTCGCGGCGGAGGGCCGGCAGGTCCGTCGTCGGGTGAAGGACGGACAGGTGGTCACGATCTGACGTCGAAGTGGCGAAATCAGTCGCCTCAGCGGGTAGGCTCATCGAGACTCCGAATGGGATCAGGTTCAACGTACGAAGCAGGAGCAGTCTATGCCGCATCGATCAACCGTCGCACACCTTCTGATCGCCATGGTCGTCGTCGCCGGCGCGGCTGGGGCCGCCTCGGCGCTCGAGCTCCGCTTCCTCGACGAGGCGTGGAACGGAGAGGCCGTCCCCGAAGGCCAGCAGTGCCAGAAGTTCGGCGGTCAGGCGGTATCGCCGGCTCTCCACGTCGCGGGCATTCCCGAGCAGGCGAACGCCCTGATCATCGAGTTCAGCGACCGGGACTTCCCACCGATGGACAACGGCGGCCACGGCAAGTTCGGCCTGGAGATCGAAGCCGGTACGAGCGCAGTGGATGTCGGTTCCGTGCCCGGTCACACGACCGACCTGCCGGCCGGTTTCTTCGTCGTCGAGGAGCACAAGGCCCCTACCTGGGACAAGGCCGGCGCCTATCTGCCGCCCTGCTCGGGCGGCCGCGGGAACAGCTACTACCTGACCGTCAAGGCGGTCCACCGCATGGGCGACGAGACCCACGAGCTCGCGTCCGGGACGCTGGAAATGGGCAAGTACTGAGGAAGGCAGGCGTCAGAGATCGGTGTCGCCTCGAAGTAGCTGGCGGGCGATCATCCGGTTCATGATCTCGTTCGAGCCGTCGGCCACGTTGACGACCCGGAGCGCCTTCCAGGCCTCGGTCAGGCCGAGTTCATTCGTGAAGCCCAGGGCGCCGTGAGTCTGCATCGCCCGGTCGACGGCCCGTAGCCCGGCCTGCACCGAGTAGGCCTTCGTCATGCTCAACTCCTTGATTGCGCGCTCGCCGCGATCGAGAAGCCGGGCGGCGTTGCGCCCCATCAGGTGGGCGGCGTGAAGTTCCGTCGCCGACTCGGCCAGGGGGAAGGTCACGCCCTGGTACTCGGCGATCGGAGCGCCGAAGGCCTCGCGCTTCTGCGCGTAGTCGAGCGCCGCCTCGACCGCCCAGCGACCGGTGCCCACCGCCCGCGCCGAGTTGTAGACACGGCCCAGGGAAACGCCGTACAACGCCGCGGCCAAACCCCGGTCGACCTCGCCGATCACCTGCCATGGCTCGACGTACAGGCCCTCGAGCGCGATCTCCGCCTCGTCGCCGCCGATGTCGCCGAAGAGTTCAACGACGCGCATCCGCCGGAAGCCGTCCGCCCCGGTCGGAACGATAAACGCTGTGATCCCCTGTTCGCCGGTTCGCGCAAAGACCACACAGTAGTCGGCGATCGGCCCGTGTGTCGTCCAGATCTTGCGGCCGCTGATCCGCCAGCCGTCGCCGTCCCGCTCCGCTCTCGTCGCGAGCGCCGAGAGGTCGGAACCGGCGCCCGGCTCGGACAACCCGAAGCACATGATCTTCGAGCCGTCCATCAGCCCCGGCAGGAAGCGCTCCCGCGCCTCGTCCGTGAGTTGTGACAAGAGCCGGCTGGGACCGAA
>JAGWAG010000049.1:0-13037 GCA_021296535.1 Acidobacteriota bacterium
CGACCAGGAGCGGCAGGGAGACGACCAGGGTCGCGGACTGGATCACGCGCAGTTGATCGTTGCCGCCTTCCTGGCCGACATTGCCGCCTGCCTGACCGATGAACATCAGGGTGATCGGCAGCACGCCGACGGCGACGGCCCAGAACAGGCGGTGCCAGCGAGCGGGATGTTTGCCTTCCGTCAGGTTGCGGGTCGCCGACGCGGCGAGGCAGTAGGAGGCAGAGTCGTAGGTCGTCGCGATGAAGACGATGGCGACGAGCGCGAAGACCGCGAGCGCCGCGGTTCCAAGCGGCAGGGCGCGAAACGTTTGGGCGATCGCGGTCTCGTTGCCTGCCGCCTGGGCGATCTCGCGTACCGGCAGGGCCCCCGACAGATCGAGGTGCATGCTGTAGTTGCCGAGGATGCCGTATCAGCATCCCGAAGATCAGTTGCCGCACCGTCCGGCCGCGTGAGATGCGGGTCACGAACAGGCCCATGAACGGTCCGTACGCGATCCACCACGCCCAGTAGAAGACGGTCATGTCCTCGATGAATCCCGTCCTGGCCACCGGGTCGGTCCAGGTGTTGAGCCGGATGAAGTTCTCGATCATCAGGCCGATCGAGTTCGTGCCCGTGCGCAGGAGGAAGTTCGTCGGGCCGACCATCAGGACGAAGGCCAGCAGGAGAATCGCCGCGATGACGGAGCCGTCCGACAGGGGTTTGATGCCGCGTTCGAGTCCCAGGTAGACGCTGATCGCGAACAGGGTGACGCAGACGACGAGGATTCCTACCTGGAGTCCGAAGGTCTGCTCGACGCCGAACACCTCGCTGACGCAGGCGGCGACCATCGGCGTGCCGAGCCCGAGCGAGGTCCCCGTACCGCCGACCAGCGCCAGGATGAACAGCACGTCGACGATTCGGGCCGGCGCGCGGTCGTAGCCTTCGCGGCCGATCAGGGCGTGCAGGCCGGTGCTCAGGCGCAGGGCCGGGGCGTGCTGACGGTAGTAGGGGATGGCGATCGCCACTGCCGGGAAGCAGTAGAGCGCCCAGGCCGAGATCCCCCAGTGGAAGATGCCGTAGGTGGCGGCCCACTCGACGGCCTCCGTGGAGCTGGGCGCCAGACCGAAGGGCGGTGCGTCGAGGTAGGTGACCCACTCGATCGTCGACCAGTAGAGAAGTCCCGCACCGATGCCGGCGCAGAACAGCATGGCCATCCAACTGAAGATGTTGAAGTCCGGCCGGCTGTCGTCGTCCCCAAGCCGCTTTGCTCCATGACGGCTGAAGGCCAGCCAGAGCAGGAACACGGTGACGAGCAACGTCGCCCACTGGTAGAGCAACCCGAAACGCTCGGTCAGCGATTCGTAGGCGCGGACGACCAGGGCGCCGCCGGTCTGGGGCGACAGGGCGAGCGGAATGCAGACCAGGGCGATCAGCCCAGCGCTGACGCCGAACGCGATGCGATCGACGCGTGGTGGGCGCTCTGCCACGCAGTCAGCGGGCGACCGGCGGCAGCGCTAGTTCCACGGTATCGACCGCCAACAGGTACTCGTCCAGTTCCAGATGTTCGTTCGGAGTGTGGTCGAGTGTACTGTCTCCCGGTCCGTAGGCCACGATGGGGCAGTGCCAGACCGGCCAGACGATGTTCATGTCGCAAGTCCCGGTCTTCACGACGAACTTTGGCCTGGTCTCGGGACCGACGGTGCGGATGGCGCCGAGAAAGGCTCGCACCAGGGGGGAGTGACGGTCGGCGCGGACGCCCACTTCGTAGCCGCGCAAGCTGAGTTCCAGGCTGGCATGGCCCTGCTCGCGGCGAATCGTTCCGGTCGCGTCGAGCGCACTCAGGTCGGAGAACAGCGGCCCGTCGATGTCCGCGGCGGCGCCGCCGAACCAGTCCTCGAGTTCGGCGATCAGTGCGGCGACGTCGAAGTCCACCGGCAGCCGCAGACCGTAGTCCGCCCGGACCGTGTCGTAGAGGCCGTCGGTCGTCGTGTTGATCGTGCGCAGGCTGGGCAGGACGCGCTCGAAGGAGGTTCGCCCGCCGCTTTGTTCGGCCACCGCCTCCAGGCGTTGCCAGAGGTCGAAGGCCGTGATGCCGACGCCGGCCTCCGGACCGGCCGTGTGGCTGCTGGGCCGCCGCGCCAGCAGGTCGATCAGCAGGCGTCCCTTGTAACCGAGCGTGACCCGGTGCCAGTGGCTTGGTTCGCCGATGATGCAGAAGTCGGGCACCGGTTCGTCGCGACCGTTGAGACGCTTGAGCAGGTGGTGCGCGCCTCGGGAGGTGGCCGCCTCTTCCTCCGTCGCTCCGGCGACGATCAGGCGCAGGTCGTGCGCGCGCGCCCAGTCGCCGCCGAGGCGGGCGGCCGCCGCGACGAAGGAAGCGAGAGGTCCCTTCGCGTCGACGGAACCGCGACCGTGAAGCACTCCATGGGGCGATCCGTCGTCCTCGATCCGGACCGGGATGTTTCCCGGCACGGTGTCGATGTGTCCAAGCAGGACGACGAGGCGCGAGGCATCCGGTTCACCGAGTTCTCCGACCGCGTTCAGCGCGCCGTCGACCTGGCAGCGCTCGAGGCCGCGAGCCTCCATCTCTGAGGCCAGCCAGCCGCTGGCGGCGGCCTCGTGGCGGGAGAGCGACGGCACGGAGACGAGGCCCCGCACGAGTTCGATCTCGGACCGGTCACGGCTCGCGTCGCGGCTCCGATGGGGAAGAGCGTCGGGTCGGCCGCCGCCTCCAGTATCCATCATGGGCCGCTCGCGCTCGGTGGCGGCGACGGCAGAGGCGAGTTGCTCGGCATCGTCATTCCTCCTGAAGGACGGCTTCCAGGGCGTCGCCGGCGCGCTTCAGTTCCTCCTCGCGGACGATCAGCGGCGGCAGCATGCGGATCACGTTCGGCCCGGCGGGCAGGGCCAGGATCCGGTGTTCCGAGGTCAGGCGGGCGAGATGGCGGCCGGCGCGCTGGCGCAGGACGACGCCCAGCATCAGGCCGCGGCCGCGCACCTCCCGCACCCGTTGGTTCGCGGCCAGCCGGTCGCGCAGCGAGTCGAGGAAGCGGGCGCCGACCTTCGCCGCCCGGGCCGGCAGATCGAGCGATCGCATCGTCTCGATCACGGCCAGGCCGGCGGCGCAGGCGAGTGGATTGCCGCCGTAGGTCGAGCCGTGGCAGCCGGGTCGAAGCGCGGCGGCGACTCGCTCGCCGTAGGCGATCGCCCCGAGCGGGAAGCCGCCGCCGATGCCCTTGGCGAGCGGCATCAGGTCCGGTTGCAGTCCGGGCGTCTGGCGGTGGGCGAACCAGCTTCCGCAGCGCCCGAAACCGGTCTGCACCTCGTCGAGGATGAGGAGCGCCCCGTGCCGGTCGCAGGCATGACGCGCCGCGAGCAGGACCTCGTCGCTCAGCACGCCGACTCCGCCCTCGCCCTGGACCGGCTCGAGGAGGACCGCGGCGGTTTCCCCGTCGACCGCCGCCTCGAGCGCCTCGACTTCGGGCTGGACGAAGACGTTGTCGTGGAGCAGACCGGTGTAGGGCTTGCGGGCGGCGGGATTCCACATCGTCGCCTGGGCCCCCAGGGTGCGGCCGTGGAAGCTGTTTCGAAGCGCGACGGTGCGGCTGCGTCCGGTCACCAGGGCGGCGAACTTGAGCGCGCCCTCGACCGCCTCCGTGCCGCTGTTGCACAGGAAGACCCGGTCAAGCGAATCGGGCAGCACGCCGGCCAGCGCCTCGACGTAAGCGGCCCGGTCCTGGCTGGGCATGTTCATCGGACAGTAGGTGAGCCGCTTTGACTGCGCCGTCAGCGCCTGGACCATCGCGGGATGGTTGTAGCCGAGGCAACAGACGCCGTAGCCGGCGGTCAGGTCGAGGTAGCGGTCGCCGTTCGCGGCGATCAGTTCGCAGCCCTCGCCGCCGACGATCGGCGGAGTCGGTTTGCGCGGCGCCCAGGTGCCGAGACGTCTATCCTCGGCGCCGGTGGGGTCCTGGCCGTTGGCGGCACGAGGCGATTCCGCTCCACTGGGTGCGCCGGTCGTGGCGCGGGTCTTCTGACCCGCGTTTCCGGCATCCGCCGCGCTGGCGTTCATCACGAATCCTCCTCCTGGTTCGCCGACCGGACGACGACGTGGGTGCCGGCGCCTTCAAGCGCGGTCCGCACCGGGTGTTCGATGCGGCCGTCGGCAAGGACGACCCGTGACAATCCCCCGCGCAGCGCCTCCGCTGCGCCCAGCACCTTCTTCTTCATCCGGTCCTGGGCGGCCTCCATCAGCGGTTCGAGCCCGGCATGGGCTTCAGGGCCGGTCAGGTCGTCGCGAGCGACGTCGAGGCGCGATATCAGGGAGGCCTCGTCGGGAAAGTCGGCGAGCAGGCCCGGGGTGCCGGAGAGGTACACCAGGGTCGAAGCACCGAGGGCGCCGGCGACGGCGGCCGCCGCCCGGTCGCCGTCGACGTTGACCGCCTCGCCGTCGTAGGACGATCCCGGCGGCGTCAGCACCGGCAAGTACCCGCCGTCGAGCAGTAGCCGCAGGAGCTCCGCGTTGACCCGATCGACCGTGCCAGTCCAGTCGTCGCGCAGCACGAGTCGCCGTGCGCCGAGCCGGATGCGCAGCTTGTCCTTGCGCCGGCCTTCGAACAGGCGGCCGTCGAGGCCGGAGAGCCCGACCGCGGGAATGCCCCGGCGCTGCAGCAGTTCCACCCAGCGCTTGTTGAGCAGCCCGCAGTAGACCATCTCGAAGATCTCGAGCGTGCGCCGGTCGGTGCGGCGGCTGCTGTAGCCGCTCTCGCTGGTCACGAACTGCGGCGGATGCCCCAACTGCTCCGCGACCTCGTTCGTCGTCTCGGCGCCGCCGTGAACGAGGACGACTCGGAGGCCCGCTCCCGACAGTTCGGCGATGTCGGCGGCGATCGCGTCGAGGTCGAGCGACTTGCCGCCCCCGGCCTTGATCACCAGCGGACCCTCGCCGGCCTGGTGAGGGCCGGTAGGCGCGTCGGTGGGGTGGGGTTCAGGCACGACCCGTTCCTTATAGCGGGTGCAGTCCCGGGAAGGAAAGACCCTCGGCTTCGGGGAATCCGTGCATCAGATTCGCGCACTGCACCGCGTTGCCGGCCGCGCCCTTCATCAGGTTGTCGATCGCGCAGATGACGACCAGGCGTCCGGTACGGGGATCGAGGTCGAAGCCGACTTCGGCGTGGTTGCTGCCGGCGAGGATCTTCGGCTCGGGGTGCCGGTGGATACCGCGACGGTCCTTGACGAGGCGAACGAACGGCTGCCGCCGGCAGAAGGTCCGGTAGGCGCGAAAGAGGTCTCGCTCGCTCGACTTGCCGGCGACGGGTTGGTTCAGGAACAGGTGGCTGGTGGCGAGGACGCCGCGCACCATCTCGACCGAGGTCACCGACAGGTGGACGCGGCCGGCGGCCTCGATGCCGCGCACGGCGAGCGCCTGTTCGACTTCCGCGGTGTGGCGGTGGCCTGTGGGGCGGAAGCTGCGCACCACACCGGATCGTTCGGGGTGGTGGGAGGCGTCCGACGACGACGCGCCGCCCTCGCTGCTGCCGACCTTCAGTTCGGTGACGACGCCGCGGCTCCAGTCGACGAGACCGCGTTCCGCCGGTTCGGGTTCGAGCAGCGGCAGTAGCCCGAGCAGGGTGGCGGTCGCGTTGCACCCGACGCCGCTGACGTGGGATGCGCCGGCTACCGCCTCGCGGTCGAGTTCGGGCAGCCCGTAGACGAAGCGATCGAGCCACTCGGGCGTCGGGTGCGTGGCGCCGTACCAGTCCTCGTAGGCCGATGGCGAGCGGAGCCGGAAGTCGGCCGACAGGTCGACGATCCGCGGGGCGAGTCCGGAGTAGACATCGATGTCGCCGGCCGCGCTGCCGTGGGGCACGCAGAGAAAGAGCAGGTCGCAGCGCTCGAGCTCGTCGAGTGTGCTGTAGCGGAGGTCGGTGTGGCCGCGGAGATTCGGGTGCGTGAAGTGGACGAAGGAGCCGGCCAGGCGCCGCGAGGTGACCCCTGCTATCTCGAACTCAGGATGGCCGAGCAGCAGCCGGAGCAGCTCGCCGCCTGCGTAGCCGGAACCGCCGACGATGCTGGCGCGCATCGTCACGCGTCGCCCCCGTGCCGGCCGGCTGGCCAGCCGGTGTTGGCCACCCGCTCGACGAAGTCGATCATTCGGGCGGGAATGTCGACGCCGGTCGGCTCGACCGAGTTGCGGAACTCCATCGTGTGGTTGACCTCCAGTACCAACAGTCCGCGATGTCTGTCCTCGACCAGGTCGACGGCCAGGAGCCCGCCGCCGACGGCCGCCGCGGACCGCCGGCACAGGGACTCCAGTTCAGGGGTCACCGGACAGTTCGTCGCGCTTGCCCCGCGGGCCGTGTTCGTAACCCAATGCGGCGCGCGGCGGTAGATGGCGCAGATCGCCTCGCCGTCCACGACGAACGCCCGGATGTCGCGTTCCGGCTTGTCCACGTACTGCTGCAGGTAGAAGATCGAGTGCTGGTAAGAGCCGAGGGTGCTCTTGTGCTCGAGGAGCGCCTCGGCCGCGTCGCGATCGTTGATCCGGGCGATCAGCCGACCCCAGGAGCCGACGGTCGGCTTGAGTACCACCGGGTAGCCGAGTTCCTCGATCGCCTGCAGCGCCGCTTCCGGCGTCGAGGCGACTCGGGTGTCCGGAGTCGGTACACCGGCGGCCTGCAGCAGGCTGGAAGTCCGCAGTTTGTCGCCGCAGTTCTCGACCACCTCGATCCGGTTCACCGTCGGAACGCCGCGATCGGCCAGCACCCGCAGGTGGACCAGGGCCCGGCTGTGGCTGAGCGAGCGGTCGAAGACGACATCGAAGTCGAAGGCCGGTTCCAGTGTGCTCGAGCCGCCGAACGAGAGGACAACCTTGCGGTCGTCGATCAGTTCGACCTCCGCACTCCGTCGCTCGAGCTCCTGGAACAGGAGCTTCTCTTCGGGCCGGACCCGGCTGTACAGGACTCCGATGCGCATCGCCTGCCGGCTACTCGCCCCAGTCCTCTTCTTCTTCAGGCGCCAGCTCCAGGGTCACGGGATCGAGCTCGATCACCTCCAGGTCGACGCCGCAGCCGGCGCATTGAACGATCTCGTTCTGCATCACGGCCGTGAGGTGGATGTCGTCGAAGCACTCGGGGCACTCGGACTGGGCGCTTACGGTCTGCAGTTCCATGTCGGTTCCTCGGTTGGTGGGGAGGCTCGGCAAGGCGGAGGTTGCAAGAGAGTTTCAAGGCCGGGCTTCCAAAAAAAGGGCCGGCTCATCACCTGGATGGCCGGCCGCTCGGAGAATGTCTCGTTTCTCGATTTACCAGGTCACCCGGGAGTGTCCGCCGGACGCTTCGCGCCCTTCACCCGGACCTTGCGGCAGGGAGCGGTTGCAGCGGAGCGGAGCGCGGGGTGAGTGAACATTCGGTGGAACTCGGTCCTGGGGGGAAACGGTCCGGGAAAGCGGTCGGACAGGCTAAGGAACCGCCGCCCTGCTGTCAAGCTGCGGGAAACCGGCGCCTTCGGCCGTCATCGCGGCTCGCGACCATCCTCGGTCTTCATCGTGGGCGCATCCTCCTTCTTCCACGCGCTGAAACCACCGCCGATGTGGCTAACCGGTCTCAGTCCCATGTCCTGGACGGCCTTTGTTGCGAGGGCGGAGCGCCAGCCGCTGGCGCAGTGGAAGATGAACTCCCGGCCGCTGCCGAAGATGTCCTTGAAGTAGGGGCTGTCGGGGTCGACCCAGAACTCGATCATGCCGCGCGGGGCGTGGAAGGAACCGGAGATGAAACCCTCGCGGGCCCGCTCGCGGATATCGCGCAGGTCGACGATGACGGCGCCCCGGCGTTGGCGTTGTGCTGCTTCGGCGGCGGTCACCGTCTCGATCGCAGCGTCTGCTTCCGCGACGAGCTGCCGTACGCCCTTGGTGATCGTCATGGGAATCAGCGGACCTTGCGGGCGATGTCGCCGACCCGGACGGTTCCCGGCACGACGACCCGCGCGTAGATGCCGCGGAGATTGCGCCGCCGGCCTTCCGGTTGGGCGGTGAACTTGAGAGCTTCCGCGCCGAAGCGCTGGGCGTATTTCTTGCAGCCGGTGTGGGGCAGGGCGGTGACCTCGATCACGGCTTCGCCGAGGCTGAGTTTCGTGCCGGTCGGCAGATTCTCGACGCCGAGGTCGAGGTCGACGTAAAGCTGGTCGCCGGCCAGGGGCCAGCGGTCGCGGCTGCCGGCGATGAGGTCGGCGAAGCGGGAGTTCGTCAGCGTCAGTTGCGCGTCCGGATCGGGGGAACCGTCCTCGGTGACGTAGCCCTTGCGATGGTCCCAGGTGTCGCCTTCCAGACCGGCCTCAAAGCTGAGCCGGCCCTCTTCGACCGCCTCGCGGTGGTCCACTCCGGGGCGCCGGACGATCATCTCGAGGGTGCCGCCGTCACTGGGCGATTCGAGAACGTGGCCGAAGCCGGCCTCCAACTCGGGTGCGGTGCGGTGGTCTGCGGCGTCGGCGGTCGGGCCGCCGGCCGCACTGCTGGTGCCTCTCACGCTGTTCTCCCTATCGGACGTTGAACTCGCGGCGGATGTATGAGCCGTTGCCGCCGTTCTCGTCCCAGAGCCCGATGGCCACCCGGTGGTTGCCGCGCGGGATCGGGTACTCGAAGCTGACGGCGAAGAACTGGTCTTGCGCCTGTGCCCAATCGCTGGCGGGGATGGTCAGCGGCAGGACGATGTGGCTGGGGGTCATCTGTTCGCCGTCCTCGGTCAGCACGGTGGCGACGACGCGCACCTGGTCCGTGCGATTGCCGGCCTGTTCGACCATCGCCAGCCTGTTGAGGGGGACCGACACTGTGAAGTCGACATCGTAGAAGCCGCCGGCGCCGGTGTCCCACTCGATGCTGTCGATGTGCAGCGCGTGCGGGTTCTCGGTCCAGCCCAGCAGGAGAGCGCCGATCGTCCGCTCGGCGATCCGCTCGCGCAACGAGCGGGCGACGTAGCTGGTGCGGTGCCTCAGACGCAGCTGCCGCGGCCTCGGCTTGACGCGGATCTGGTGGACCGAGCCCTCGATGAACTCGTCCAGCACGTAGCCAAGCGAGTAGTAGGAGCGGAGGTCTTCGGCCGCCTGGTCGAAGAATGCGTCCACGTTTCGTCCCGAAACCCAGGCCCGACCGCCCGTGTCGCCGGCGAGTTGGTGGAGCACGCCCCGCAGGTCGGACAGGTAGGTCAGCTTCTGCTGATCCGCCACCCGCTCCGAGAGCGTCGCCGCTGCAACTTCCGTTTCGGGAGGCTTGAAGGCGTAGAAGGAGACGCGATAGGAGTTGGCGCGCGCGGCGATCTCGGTGAAGCGGGAGCTGAGATCGAAAGTGGACAGCCGCTGCTGGAAGGAAGTGGTGGTCAGCGCCGCGGTGCCCTGGATGTTCGAGTTCCGGGTGTACAGGTTGTTCGGCGCGTCGAAGCCCTCCGGGGCGTCGACGGCGCGGTTCTGCATCAGTTCGACGCCCGTTTCCTCCCGTCGGCCGGCAACTCGTTTCTGAACGTGTTGCAGGAGGCGGTCGAAGGGGCGCGCCGGCAAGCCGTCGCTGATCAGGAAGAAGGCCTTGCGACCGGGAACCAGGGCCAGGGATTCAACCACCGCTTCGATCGCGTCCGCCGTACGGGCGCTGTCCTCGTGGAGGACCCTGGCGTAGGCGACCATCTCGTTGAGCGTGGCGCGCAGGGCGCCGATGCTGCCCGCCGACCGGCGGGGGTCGGCGTTCAGTTGGTCCATCAACTGCAGGAAGCTCTCCTGGGACCGCCGTTTCAGGTTCTGCGCTTCCGTGAAGACCTGATGCGCGGCTTCGACGCGGTTCAGGCCCTGGGCAAGGGCCAGGTGATCCCTCGTCAGGTCCTGGAGCATCCGCAGTTCGCCGTCGAAGGCGACGACCATGGCGTGGACCGGAGCGGCCTCCTCTCCTGCTTCGAGCTGGCCGCGGGCGAAGTCCTTGATCTGGTCGAGGACCGCGGAGCGGCTGGCGACGGAGAGGTGCGTGTTGTCGAAGAAGAAGGCGATCGACAGAGGTTCTTGCAGTGGACCCGCGGCGGGGCCGTCCCCGTTGCCTCCGCCGCGGCTGAAGTAGCTGATCTCGACCGGCTTGTCGTTGTCGAAGACGCGGAAGTTCTGCTGTGTCAGATCGCGGGCCGGCTGGCCGTTGCGGTCGGTGGCGACGATGTCCACGTTGACGACGGTGACCTCGACGATGTCGCTCAGGTCGCCCAAACCCCGGCCGATGGATGTGTCCTGCTGGGCCTCGGGGGTCGCGGCTGGCTGGAGCGGGGCGCCGAAGACCAGAAGCAGGCCGAAGAGAGTGGCTCCGATCATGTTGGTGCCTCTAGCTGCTGGGGGGTGTGTGGCGTTCGAGGAAAGCTCTGACCTTCTCCGCGGCCACCGGTGCCGCGTCTTCGCTCTTCCACTCGAGGATCAGTTCGTTGTTCGGCGCCAGGGCAGCGATCTCCTCCGCCACCGGGCGGGGGTGGTAGGCGTCGTCTCCCGCCAGGATCAGGAGTGGCGTCGCGATGCCGGCGACGAAGTCGCGGTCGACGTTGAAGGTGAAGTCGCCGCCGTACATGCGCTCGCGGAACGGGGGCAGGGTCCCGGCGTCGACGTCGTCGCGCTCGTCCATCAGTGCTTCGGCCCAGGTGTCGAACATGCCGTAGAACAGGTCCTTGTTCTCGTGGCGGCCGATCGGGTTCTGGAGCACCGCGGCGCTGACCCGCGAGGCGTCCGCCTCGAGCACTCCCAGGCAGTACGAAGAGCCGATGCAGCCGCCCATCAGGTGGCACGTCTCGATACCCAGGTGGTCGAGCAGGGCGAGATGGTCGCCGGCGTAGGTGTGCCAGCCGTCGTCGGCCGTGACCGGCGCGGTGGACTCGCCCGCATTGCGCTGGTCCATCGAGATGACCCGGAAGGACTGAGCCAACTCGCGGCGGGGGTCGAACGGGCTGTCACCCCAGATGTCGGCGGCCGAGCGCATGCCTCCAGGCGCGAACAGCAGCACGGGGTAGCCGGAGCCGGCTTCCCACCATTGGATTCGGACCTCGCCTCGTTCAAACACAGGCATGGAGCAAGCGTACCAGCAGGGTCGGACTGCGAACCTGGCGCGAACCCGATGGAACCTGGGCGTATCGAGCCGCGTAGAGTGTTTGGAAGACTCGCACTGTTGGCTCACGGGAGACGATATGGAACATGAAGAGATGAACGAAGACACCGCGGCGCCGTCCCCGGGTTCCGAAGCCGAATCATCGGCAGCAGCGTCCTCCGGGCCACCGGAGCCGCCACCTGCTGCGACACAAGACGCCGGGCCTACGCTGGCCGGCCAGGTTGCGGCGGGTCTTGCCCTGGTCGTCCTCGGCGGTGCTTTGCTGGCGCTCGAGCGACTTGATGGCTCACCGGATCATCTGTTCCTCATTCTGGTCGGCGGGGTCTTCGCAGCGGGCTACTTCTACAAGAAGGCGTTCGGGCTGCTGATCCCGGGCGGAGTCCTGATCGGACTCGGCGCCGGCCTGGCGTACGACGACCTGTACTCGGACTCGTTCCTGGACGGCGAGAGCGCCGCCTTCGGCCTCGGGGTCGGGTTCCTCCTGATCTACGTTGTCTCCCTGCTCTACGAACGCACTCATCGTTGGTGGCCGCTGATTCCCGGGGGCGTCCTGGTGATCGCGGGTTTTCCGGAGTGGGAGTGGGCGGATCAGATACTCGACTTCTGGCCCGTCGCGGTGATGGCGGTTGGCCTGTTTCTGCTGTTCCGGGGGTTGGTTTCGCGGCAGCGGGATGGAGAGTCGCGAGGCTTCAATCCCTGACAGGCCCGTCCCTCCGGCGCTTGACCGCGCATGCGGATAACATTTGCCGCCAACCCCGCCGTCCGCCCGTCATGGGGCGTACGGACGGCACCGGAGGAGGCTGCTGTGGGCGTAGAACTGACGAAGGATTCGGTCGATTTGGGCATCGTGGTGCGTGACGCGGAGGCGTCGCTGCGCTTCTACCGTGACGTGATCGGCCTTGAGGACCAGGGCGAAATGCCGATGCCGGGCGGAACGATGCACCGCCTGCTTTGTGGCACGAGTCTGATCAAGCTCGTGTCCCTGTCGAAGCTGCCGGAGGCTTCCGCGCCGCCGGGAGGCATCGCGGGAGCGACCGGCTACCGGTACTGGACGCTGTCCGTTTCGAACCTGGACGAGGTCACCGCCCAGGCGGGAGAAGCGGGTCACAAGGTCGTCATCTCGCCGCGTGAGATTCGGCCAGGCATCAAGATCTCGATGATCGAGGACCCGGACGGCAACTGGGTCGAGCTGCTGCAGCTCGGCTGACGAGTCTGCGGACTTGCCGCTCAGCGACAGACAAGCCGCTCGCTTGGGCTCGCCCCGCCGTCGCCGCCTGCCGGTGGCGGCCGCCGCCACGATTCTCGCGGCGGTGGTCCTCGGCGCGGTCGCGGTCCTCTGGTTGCGGGTCGGCCCGGAACCCGAAGTCACGATGACCTCCGATCTGCCCGGCATCGGTCCGCGCACGATCGTGACGGCAACGGCGCGGGCAGGCGGTCGCGGCCTCGGCTCGATCCGGGTCGAAGTGATCCAGGACGGGGAATCGCTGCTGCTCGAAGAGCGGGCGCTCACGCCTCCAGGTCCCTGGTCGTTCGGCGGCGACCCGGTCCGGGAGGCGGTCCTGGAGACTGAAGTCGGTCGCGACAGGGCGCCCGGTCTGGTGGAGGGCTTTGGCGTCGTGCAGGTCACGGTCGAGCGGCCCGGCACCTTGCTGCGGCGGCCGCCTCCCCATGTCGCGGAGCTGTCCTTGCCGGTCCGCCTGCGCCCGCCCACGCTCGGGTCGGTCGGAGTGACGGCGACGCCCACCCAGTCGGGCAGCGGCGTTCTCCGCTACACCGTCGGCGCCGGCGCCGTGGAGAGCGGGGTCGAGGTCGGCGACTACTGGTTCCCGGGCTACCTCCTGCCCGGAGGTGGTGTTCGGGACCGATTCGTTCTCTTCGGCGTGCCGTACGACAGCGCCGATCCGTCGACCTTCCGGCTCGTGGCGCGGGACGAACTCGGCAACGAGGC
>JAGWAG010000049.1:13149-14618 GCA_021296535.1 Acidobacteriota bacterium
CTGCTCGAGAACTACCTGATGCTGAACGGCGAACTGCGGCAGATGAACGCCGTGCGGCTGATCGAGCTGGCGTCCGGTTCCGTGTCGCGGCAGCTCTGGAGCGGTCCGTTCCGGCAGATGCGGAACACCCAGGTGATGGACCGGTTCGCTACCCGCCGGCAGTATCTCTACGAGGGCCGCGTGGTCGACACGCAGGACCACCTGGGCTTCGATCTCGCATCGCGGCTTCAGGACGAGGTGCCGGCCTCGAACGCCGGCGTCGTGGTCTTCGCGGAGTACCTGGGCATCTACGGCAATACCGTGGTGGTCGACCACGGCTACGGCCTCATGACCCTCTACTCCCACCTCTCGCGGATCGATGTCGAGGTGGGGCAGGAGGTCGCGGCCGGCGAGCGGCTGGGCCTGAGCGGCGAGACGGGCATGGCCGGCGGGGACCACCTCCACTTCGCCGTCCTGGTCGGCGGTCTGCCCGTCAATCCGCTGGAATGGTTCGATGCGAAGTGGATCAGGGATCACATCGGGGGCGTGCTGCCGCTCGAGTGAGACGCTGCTCCGGCGCGCGTCGGCGCGCGTCGGCGATTTGGAGAACTCGACCGGCTGCTAGACTCGCGCCCGAACAAGTCGTGTACGAGATGGTGGTTCCGCTATCCGGCGGCCAAAGCCGGACTGTGCCATAGGTGAGGGATTAGAACGATGGCCCCTAAGAGTCTCGCGGCCGCCCTTGTGCCGCTCCTGGTTTTCGTACCGGTCGCCCTTGCCCAGGGTCCGGGAGATGCCGCTTCGTTCTTCGAGGGCGTGGCGCCCCTGGTCGACCGGTCCTGCATCCGGTGTCACGGGGGCCGGACCGCGACGCCGCTCAGCATTCCGCGTCTCAGCCAGGATCTCTCGGATCCGAAGACGTTCCGGACGTGGCAGCGGATCCACGATCGGGTCGCGAACGGCGAGATGCCGCCTCCCGAGGCCCCCAGGCCCGAGGCGGAGTTGATCGAGGTCGCGCTCGCGTCGCTCAAGACGGCGCTGGTCGATGCGAATCTCGAGAGCCGTGGCGGCCAGCGCGTTCCGCTCCGGCGCCTGACCCGGCTTGAGTACGCCTACACGATTCAGGACCTGCTCGCGATCGACGAGGCGGTGGCGATGGAACTGAGCCAGTCCCTGCCGGCCGAGGCCGACTCCGGGGGCTTCGACACCGTGGCGGCGAACCAGAGCATGTCGCCCCTGCATGTTCGGGCCTACCTCGAAGTTGCGGACCGGGCGCTCGACCGGGCGATCAGAATCGGACCGCGGCCCGCGACCGGCCGGCGGGAGATCGCCTACGCGGACTCGGGCTACCTGACCTACATGAGCAAGGCGGAGATTCTGGGCGGCGGGATCACGAAGATGCTGGACGACGCCGCGGTCATGTTCGTCGACGGCGGGTCCACGTACCTGATGCACAGCGAGACCGAGGGCTACAACGTTCCCTACGCCGG
>JAGWAG010000050.1 GCA_021296535.1 Acidobacteriota bacterium
CCATGTTCGCGACCGGAAGCGGCTTGACTGCCTCCGCGCCGATCACGGAAGCCGCGGCTTCACGGGCCCAGGCTGCGGCGCGCTCGTCGTTCAGCACCGCCGGCGTTCCCTGGAGCATCCGCACCCGGGCCTCGAGGCGACACGCCGCGCCAACGGACTCCGCAACGTGTCGCACCTCGTCCGCCAGCAACCTCCGGATGGCCGGGTCGAGCGACCGCATGGTGCCCTTGAGCACGGCTCGGTCGGGAATCACGTTGTGAGCCGTGCCGGCCTCGATGGCGCCGACGGTGACGACCGCCGGCTGATCGGGCGGTACGCGCCGGGAGACGACCGTCTGCAGAGCGGAAACGACCTGCGCCGCGCCGACGATCGGATCCAGGCCCTGGTGGGGCCTGGCACCGTGAGCGCCCTGCCCCAGAAGCTCAACCTCGAACCGGTCCGCCGCGGCCCCTACCGCACCCCCCTGGACCATCGCCTGGCCGACCTCGAAGGTCAGGTCAACGTGCGCTCCGAAAATCGCCGAGACCTCGTCCAGGACACCGCTCGCCAGCACCGCAGCGGCGCCCTCCCCGGTCTCCTCCGCCGGCTGGAGCACGAGCAGCACATCGCCGGCCGCCGGCTCCGCCTGAAGCAGGCGGGCCGCAGCGACCGTCCACGAAGCGTGGACGTCGTGCCCGCAGGCGTGCATCACGCCGTCGTTGCGGGAGGCGAAGGCCAGGCCCGTGTCTTCAAGGATCGGCAGGGCATCGATGTCCCCGCGCACCGCGACCGTCGGTGCACCGGATTCACGACCGGGAATCCGGCCGACGACGCCCGTGCCGGCAACCCGCGTCACGTCGCGCACGTCGAGTCCGACCAGCGTCTTCTCCAGGCGCGCGGCGGTCCGCTCCTCCTGGAGCGAAAGCTCGGGGTCGGCGTGGAGCGCACGGCGCAGACCGACGAGTTCCTCGACCTCGCCGACGCCGTAGAGGCCGGCGACGGCGGCGGGAAGCCGCAGCGAAACGGCGGCTTCGGCGCCTGTCATGGCGGCAGCGCCACCCCCGACAACCAACCGGGATCGGCACTCCAGGCCGCGGAAGCCACGCCGCCCGGCCCGGCACTGCAGCCGATCGGCGAGCCGTCCGGCGCCCGCAGCGGACGCGGCAAGGCTACGGAGCCGGGGTCGTCGAGGAAGCGATCGATCAGCCACGCCGCCTGGGAACGGTGGTAGAACTCGGCGCGGCCGGAACCCGCCGCCGGACCCGGGTTGGCGGCAAGCCAGTCCCGGAGCCCGGCGACTGCTGCCCTTGCCACGGCCCGCACCTGTTGCGAGGCGGCGGAAACCGCCGGGCCGGAAGCTGCGAGATTGGTCGGCACGCCGGAAGGCGCACTCCCGGACCGCGCTCCGGATGCAAGCGCGAACAGGCGTCGCAACAGGGCCGCGTCCGCGGCTCGACCAACCTCCCCCGTCAGGCCCGGCAGGGCCTCGGCCCGCCACGTCACGTCGAGCAGCCGCCCGAGGACTTCCGCCAGGCCCGGCTGCTCCGGGTCGCGGGCCTGATGATCGATCAGCCGGGTGGCCCGAGCATCGTCGAGGATCAGCCCGAAGGTCATGTCCGCGGCGAGCTCGGCCGCGGCGACCGGGTCGAAGGCCGGACCGGCGCGCGACGGCAGGTGCTCCCTCCCGCGACCGCGCCCGGGCGACGGCGGCGGAAGGAGATCCAGGATCCGCGGCGGCAGGGTCAGTTCCGCCGGATCGACCGTCTCAAGCAGCGCGTCCAGGGCGTCGAACTGCATCGCGGGGGGAAGCAACGACACCGGAGCGCGACCGTCGCCGCGCACCGCGTAGCTGTAGTCGATTCCGCCGACCACCTTGGCCGCCGCTTCGATCTGGTACCGATGCAGCAGGTAGAGCGGCGTCAGGACGTCCTCCAGCGTGGACAGCGGATCGCCGACTCGCACGCTGCGCTCGGAGAACCGGTCGAGCGCCGCCCGCCGAACCGACAGGACGCGCCGCAGTTCCTCGGCCGCCGAACGACCGTTGTCCCAGAGGTGGGCCAGCGGATGAGCGCCGCCCACCGGCCGCGCGTCCTCGTCGCTGATGAAGTGAAGCCCGGCGGCGATCGTCCCCTGCAGGATGGAGTCGAGTTCCGCGGCCTCATTCATGCCCTCGGGAAAGTCCGCGTAGCCGTAGAGGATCGCCCGCTTGTCCCATTCGCCGACGCCGACATCGTAGGCGGTGCTCAGGTCGATCGTCCCGTCCTCGCGAAGGGTAGCCAGTGGATGCGGATAGTCCATGACCGACTCACGACCGGCCGGTCCGTCGACGCTGGAGGCGAAGTTGTGGACCAGTCCGATCGTGTGACCCACTTCGTGGGCCGAGAGCTGGCGCAGCCTGGCCAGGGCCATCTCGGTGAGGGTCCGGGTCGACGAATCCGCATCCTCGAAGGGCGAGAGCAGACCCTGGGCGATCAGGAAGTCCTGTCGCACGCGCAGGGATCCGAGCGTCACGACGCCCTTCAGGATCTCGCCCGTCCGCGGATCGGTCACCGAACCGCCGTAAGACCATCCGCGCGTCGAACGGTGGACCCACTGGATCACGTTGTAGCGGATGTCAAGCGGGTCCGCCCCCTCCGGCAGCAGCTCCACCCGGAACGCATCGATGTAGCCCGCGGCCTCGAACGCCTCGTTCCACCATCGCGCGCCGTCGAGCAGCGCCGTCCGGATCGGTTCCGGCGCACCTCGGTCCAGGTAGTAGACGATCGGTTCGACCGCCTCGCTTCGGGGCGCGTCCGGGTCCTGCTTCCGTAGCCGGTGGCGAACGATGAAGCTCGTCTCGAGCGGTGCCTCGATCGGCGTCGCGTAGTCCAGGTAGCTTGTCGTGATGTAGCCGGAGCGAGGATCCGCCCGGCGCGGCTCGTATCCCGGCTCGGGCAGAGCGACGAAGGAGTGCCGGATGCGCACCGTAACCGCCTCCGGCGAGGGGGCGACCTGGCTCACCCAGCGGCCCGGACCACGGTCTGTCGAGCGCAGCACGAAGGTCTGCGTGCCTTCGAGTTCCGTGTTGCGCGGGAAGGCGGCGACGCCGGCTCGATGAATCGCCGACCGCGACGCATCCAACTGGTAGCTGCCCTGTCCGCTCCGCTGGAGCCGCGCCGCCACGCCGTGCGCGTCGCGAAGCCCGAAGGCGGTGGCGTCCACGAGGACCGCTCCGCCTTCGTCCTCGGCAGCGACTTCGAAGCCCCAGAGCACGGAGCGGGCAAAGGCGTCGGCCACCGCACGGCGCTCGTCTTCATTGTCGCTCAGCGCCCGGTAGCGCGTGTTCTGCTGTACCAGCAGCACCTTCGGCCCGACCCGCTCGAAACGGGCCAGGTGCGTACGCCCGACCTGGCCCCGGTCGAGACCGATGTCATTCGAGCCGACGCCCGCGGCGAGGGACTCGATGTAGAGCAGATCGGCGTCGAACGAGTCGATGCGCAGGAAGAGCCTGCCGCCCCGGCTGTCCCAGAACAGGTCGAGGAACCCGGGAAGGTGCTCGTAGCCCTCGGTGGCTTCCGCCACGGTCGGCGGTTCCTTCGGCTGCTCCTTCTGTTCCTGCCCGACCAGCGCCTGGGCGCAGAGCATGACGGCCAGACCCACGACCGCCGGAAGAACCCGGGCGGCGCGATTCGCGCCGACCGCGTGCCAGTCCGTGCCCCCGGCCGGCTGTCGAATCACGAAGCGGCCCGTACCGGCACCGGCTCGGTCTTCTCGATCAGCGCCGTGAGCGACTCGTGGTCCGGGTTGGCGAGTTCCTTCACCCGAGCCCGGTTGACCGCGGCGACGATGATCTCGCCGACCTCGGTGTTCGCGCTCTCGAAGATGCCGAGGTCGATCATCCGCCGGGTCTGGTGCTGGTTGTCGTCCGTCGGACTGACGTAGTGCACCCAGACGCCGCCGTAGCGGTGGATCAGGAAAACGTGGATCAGCGCCATCAACCGGCGGCGTCTCAGGTCGAGGTCGAACGTGTTCTGGTCGCGCACCGAGAGGATCATCCGTTCGCGGCGATCCCGGATCGGAGCAAAGACGACATTCGCAGCCTTCGCTTCGTCGCCGGCGCCTCGGGCCAGGACCCGGAGTTCGAGGAGGTCGGAGCCGGCAACGTGCGGCCGGAGCTCCACGCGCAGGGACTCCTCGATGTCGTACTTGTCCCGCCAGATTTCGAGCCACTCCTCGAGCAGCCGCGGCGGCACCTCCGTCTGCACCAGGTGCTGGACGTTGGTCGATCCCTTGCCCATCGCCTTGGTCGTCGCCGTGTGACCGGTCGAAGCGGACAGTGCGCCGTCGAGCCGGGCGCCGCCCACCAGAGCCTGCGGCGTGCGGTAGGGCGACCCCACCAGGCGCAGCCTGCGCTGCAGCCGGGCCAGGGCCAGCATGCCGTCCTCCCGCAGGGCCGTGGCGAAGTCCTCGGCCGCCAGACCGTCGATCTGGTGGCCGCCATAGGTGATGAAGTTGAACACGAAGCCGAGCTTGCCGAGCTCCTCGGGGAAGGCCCTCATCTCGTCGTCCGTCATCCCGGTCGTATCCCAGTTGAAGGACGGCGACAGGTTGTAGGCCAGCATCTGGTCCGGGTAGACCGCGTGGACCGCCTCCGCGAACCGGCGGGCGTCGGCCAGGTTGGCCGTCTTCGTCTCCATCCAGAGCAGGTCCGCGTAGGGCGCCGCGTGGAGCGAGCGGGAGGTCGCGTACTCGATGCCGCCCCGGATCTGGTAGTAGCCCTCGGGCGTGCGGGCGAGCTCCGCGTTCCACACCAGGTTGATGCCCATCTTGCGGGCGCGCGCGGCAGCCTCTTCGACAGACACGGAGTGGGCGAACTCCAGCCACTCCTCGACCGAGAGCTCGAACACGGCGCCTTCCTCCTCCCGGAAGGCGATGACTTCCGCGACCGCCTGCGGGTACGTCTTGAGCCCCGCCTCCGACTGCCAGGCGTCCAGGAAGCGAGCCATCGCCGCGTCGAGAACCGCCTCGGTATCCGACCCGCCGCTCGCGACCATCTTCTTGTAGTCGGCTTCGAGTTGCCCGTACACGCCGACGCCGTCGAGCCAGACGTCGGCCCGGTGGTAGGCGGCCTCGGACACCCGGTAGAGCTCGTGGCCTCGGACCTCTTTCGCTCCGAGGGTGTTCAACCGTCTCAGGATCGCCAGGGTCGCCGTCTTGCAGCTCGGTAGGTCGAGGTTGGTGGCGCCGAGAATGAACGCCTGGTCGCGCTCATCGCCGTTGCCGTCGATGAACGTCGCCGCCTCCGAGTCAGTGCGAGCGACGATGATCCCGGGCACCCCCATCACGTCCAACTGGAAGCGGGCCGCGTTGAGGCGCTTGTTCTGTTCGTCCTGGGCCACCAGAACCTTGCCCGCCTGGTGGCCGCACTTCTTGACTCCGGGCTTCTGGTCCTCGATGTGGTAGCCCGGCACGCCGACCTCGACGAAGCGGCGGACCAGGTTGCGCACGTGCGCCTCGCCGCCGTGGCCGGTGTCCGCGTCAGCGATGATGAAGGGCCTGAAGTCACACGAAGGGTTCGCCTTCCTCTCCGCCTCGCTCATCCGGGATCGGATGAACGTCTGGTTCCGGTCCGCCGTGAGCAGCGCGCGGACGATCGGCGCGGCCTCGTCGGGCACCTGGCTCAACGGATAGCTCGCCAGATCCGGCCCCGGATCCTCGTTGATCGAGCCCTTGGCCGAGGTCGCCCAGCCACCGAGGTAGATGCCTTCGATCCCGCGGCGCTTCATCGCGACAGCCTGACCCGGCGAGTACGGACCGAAGGAGGTGATGGCCCGCCGCTGCTCGAACAGCTCGCGCAGCCGGTCGTAGAAGGCCCTGGCGGTGTCCCGCGCCACCGTGTAGTCCTGACGGATCGTGCCGCGTTGCTCCGCGGCTTCCCGCGCGGTGTGAAGCCGCTTGATCCCCCCGAAGCGCTCGTCGGCGAAGAACTCCGCCGCCGACGCCGTCTCCCCATCCAGTACCTCGTTCACCGTCTTGCGCGTGTCCATGCCGTGCTCTCCATACGGCTCGTTGCGGTTCCCCTTCGGGCTGCGAAACAGGCTAACCGTAACACCGGAAGGGACACCTGGGCCACGTCGCCGCGGCAGCCCGAACGCGGATGATTCGAGGCTGCTACCCTCCATCGCCATGAGCGTGCCAGCGATCCGTCCCCGACACACACCCAAGCGCGGCGGCGACGTTCTGCTCGATGCCCTGACCGAGTACGGCGTCCCCCTCCTGTTCGGCAACCCGGGCACCACCGAGAGCCCCCTGATGGACCGCCTCGGCGACCATCCGGACCTGAGCTACGTACTCGCGCTGCACGAGTCCGTCGCCCTGGGCGCGGCCCACTACTACGCCCAGTCAACCGGCATCACCGGGGTCGTCAACCTGCACGTGGCGCCGGGCCTCGGCAACGGGCTCGGCATGCTCTACAACGCTTGGGAGGCCAACACCCCGATGGTGATCACGGCAGGCCAGCAGGACACGCGCTCCAGGCTGCGCGAACCCCTGCTCGGCCACGACCTGGTGGCGATGGCCGCGCCGCTGGTCAAGTGGAGCGTTCAGGTCGAACACGCGGACGAGTTCGCGCCCGTGCTGCACCGAGCCTTCAAGATCGCGCACGATCCGCCGGCCGGCCCGGTGTTCGTCGCCCTGCCGATCAACGTCCTCGAGCAGGAGACGCTGGAAGAAGCCCGACCCCTCGGCGACCTCTACCGCGCGCCGCAGCCCGAAGCCGCGGCCGTCGAGGCTCTGGCGGCTGTCCTGCTGCGGGCCGAACGTCCCGCGATCGTGGTCGGCGACGGGGTGGCGCGCTCGGCCGCCCAGGACGAGCTGGTGGGGCTCGCCGAGTTCCTCGGCGCCGGGGTCTATCCCGAGGGCCTGATGCAGCGCGTGAACTTTCCCCAGAGCCATCCCTGCTTCCGGCCGCGGATGCCGCTCAACCACGCCGGTATCCGGCACGCGCTCGGCGACGCGGACGCCGTCCTTCTCGTCGGCGGTTCCTTCTTCGAGGAGGTCTGGTTCGACCCGGATTCGCCCTTCCCGCCCGAGGCGACTGTGCTCCAGATCGAGGACGCCCCGAGCCGGCTCGCGTTCAACTTCGCGGTCGACGCCGGAATGATCGCCGATCCCCGTGCCGGACTCGCAGCTCTCCGCGAGGTTCTGGAGACCACTGCCGACACGGGTTTTCGCACTGCCGCCACCGAGCGGATGGACGCCCTGCGGGCCGGGACGGCCGGTGCTCACGCCGCCCGCCAGAAGCGTCTGGCAGCCCACTTCGACGACGCCCCCATGTCTCCAGCCCGGCTCATGTCCGAGGTCGCCAAGGCGGTCCCGGACGATGCCGTCGTGGTCAACGAGTCGATCACGGCCGGCGGCGACCTGCTCGGCTTCCTGCCGATCGACGATCCCGACCGCTACTGCGGCACCCGCGGCGGCGGCATCGGCCAGGGCCTCGTCGGCGGCATCGGCGCCTCACTCGCCCACCCCGACCGGCCCGTCATCGTCTTCTCGGGCGACGGCTCGGCCATGTACTCGATCCAGGCGCTGTGGACCGCGGCCCACTATGACATGCCGATCGTGTTCCTCATCCTGCACAACCGCGAGTACAAGATCCTGAAGATCAACATGGACATCTACCGGGAACGCTTCGGCATCCCCGCCGAGCGGCCCTACCCCCACATGAACCTGACCGAGCCGGAGCTCGACTTCGTCGAGATGGCGGCCGGCATGGGGGTCCCGGGACGGAAGATCGAGGATCCGGCCGAGGTCGAGGAGGCGGTGCGGGAAGCCTTCGCCACCGGAGGTCCGTACGTGCTCGACGTGATCATCGGTGGGCGGATTTGACCCTCGGCGGGTCGATTTCACCCCCAAGGAAGGCCGGTCGAATGCTCGGAAACGATGTTGTATGCTCCCCCGCACAAGCCGACGACAGCCCGCTGGCAGCAACATGGCGGCATGACTCCCCCAACGGAGGTTGGAGACCATGGATGAGTTGAGAGAAGACACCTTCCTGGAGGACGACCTGCTCGAGGAACTTCGGCAGGACGACCAGGACACCGAGGAGGACGGCATGGACTCCGGCCCCTCGAACGTCAGCCGACGGACCTTCATCCAGGGTACGGTCGCCACCGGCGCCGCCGTCTCCCTTGCCGGAGGCAACCTGCTGCAGCCCGAGGTCCTGCACGCCGCGACCGAGCCGGTCGGCAGCGCGATCAGCCTGCGGGTGAACGGCGAGACCCACGAACTCGAGGTCGAGCCGCAGGACACGCTGGCCATGGTGCTGCGTTTCAAGCTGGATCTGACCGGCACCAAGCTCGGCTGCGACCGGGCGGAATGCGGCGCCTGCACGGTGCTGATCGACGACGTGCCGCACTACGGCTGCTCGATCCTGGTCCACCAGGTGCGCGGCCGCGAGGTCACGACGGTCGAAGGGCTCGAGCAGGACGGCGTCCTCCATCCGGTCCAGCAGGCCGTCCTCGACGAGATGGGCTTCCAGTGCGCCTTCTGCGCCCCCGGCTTCATCATGAGCATGGCGGCCCTGGTCAAGGCGAACCCGAACGCCACCCGCGCGGACTGCCAGAAGTGGCTCGCCGGCCACATCTGCCGCTGCGGCGACTACAACAAGATCCTGAACACCGCCGAACGCGCGCTCGAGAACGCGCGCACCGCCTGAGCTGAGGAGCAAAGATGGCCAAGACACTCGTAGGCACCGACTACGCTCCACCCGATCTGATCGAGAAGATCACCGGACGCGCCAAGTACGCCGAGGACTGGCGTCAGGAGGGCATGCTGTTCGCGAAGCAGTTGCTCTCGCCGATGCCCCATGCCCGCGTGCGGAACATCGACGCCTCGGCGGCGCTCGAGATGGAAGGCGTCGAAGCCGTCCTCACCGCCGACGACCTCGCCGAGTTCATGGGCGAGCCGGGGCCGCTGGATGAGCGGGCCCTGACCAACCATCCCAAGTACGAGGGCGAGCCGGTGCTCGCCGTCGCCGCGGTGAGCGAGAAGATCGCCGCCGACGCGATCGAGAAGATCCACGTCGACTTCGAGCCGCTGCCCTTCGCGCTCGACCCGCTGGATTCGATCGCTCCCGGTGGTGCGAACTCACTGCCTGACGGCAACAGCATCAACCGCCAGCGCACGGATACCGGCGTCGAGACGGTTGTCGAGCGCGTCGAGTGGACGGCCGAAGATCTGGCTATCGCGCGAGGCACGAATGACGAGAAGGGCAGGATGCCCGAAGGCGTGTTCCAGGACGAGTGGACCAACGGCGACCTGGAGAAGGGCTTCGCCGACGCGGACTACATCATCGAAGAGCCGCTCTTCTTCCAGTCGGTCACCCACCACCCGATGGAGCCGCGGAGTTGCATGGCGCATTGGGAAGGCGACATCTGCCACCTCTACCCGTCGACCCAGAGCGTGGCCTTCACGGTGCTCGCCGCCCAGGGCACGATCGGCGTGCCGCCGCAGAACCTGGTCGTCCACGCCGAGTACACCGGCGGCGGCTTCGGCAGCAAGATCGTCGGTTCGAGCAACATGGCAGTGCCGGTCTACCTGTCCAAGATGACCGGCAAGCCGGTGCTCCACCGGGTGACCCGGTACGAGGAGAACTACATCGGCCGTGCCCGCCCCGGCTTCCAGGGCTGGGCCAAGATCGGCTTCAGGAACAACGGCCGCATCTCCGCCTTCGACTGGGCCGTGATCCAGGACAACGGCCCCTACGGGCGCCAGAGCGACATGGGCACCTCGGGCAACATGGTGTCCCTCACCTACCAGCCCGAGAACATGCGCCACCGCGGTCTTTCGATCGCCACGAACACGCCGCCGCGCGCTCCGCAGCGGGCGCCGGGCGGAGTTCAGATGTCCGCCATGGTCGAGCCGCTGCTCGACCGCGCCGCGGATCACCTCGGCATCGACCGGCTGGAGATTCGCCGCATCAACATCGCGAAGAACGGCGCCAAGTTCGGTGCCCAGGAAGGCCGCAACGTGACGACCGCCTACGTCACGGAGGCCTGGGAAAAGCTCGACGCGATGGTCGACTGGAACGCCGCCAAGGCGCGCAGCGGCGAGACGAACGGCTCGAAGGTCACCGGCGTCGGGCTCGCCAGCTCGACCTACACCGCCGGTTCGAGCGGCTTCGACGGCCTGATGCTGATCACGCCTGAGGGCCGGCTCGAGATCCATACCGGGATCGGCAATCTCGGCACTCATTCCTATTCCGACACCGCCCGCGTCGCCGCCGACCTGCTCGACGTGCCGTGGGAAAAGGTGGACATGGTCTGGGGCCAGACGGGCGAAGGCATACCTCACACCTGCGTCCAGGCCGGCAGCCAGACCACCCACGCGATCACGCGGGCGACCCACGCGGCAGCCACCGACATGAAGACGAAGCTGCAGGAGATTGCCGCCGCTACACACGGCGGCTCGGCCTCGCAGTACGTCGTCGCCGGCGAGCGCGTGTACCGTCGCGGCAACCGGGCCGCGGGCATGAGCCTGGCCCAGGCCGCCACGAAGGCGATGGAGCTCGGTGGCCGGTACGACGGCACGGAGTTGAACGAGGGCCTGAGCCCGATCACGATTGGCGGCGCCGCGATCCTCAAGGGCCGCGGCCTGCTGGCGGCGGCCAAGGACAACTACGGCCGCGCCGGCGACGTCTACTCATGGGTCGTCGCCTACGCGGAGATCGAGTTGGACAAGGAAACCGGCGTGATCGAGTTGAAGGACTACAAGGCGGTCACCGACTGCGGCACGGTGCTCAACCCCCGCAGCCTCGGCGGCCAGCTCCACGGCGGCGCCGTCCAGGGCTTCGGTTGCGCGGTCGGTCAGAAGTGGGTCTACGACCCGCAATGGGGCATCCCCTTCGCGAACCGCTTCTACACCGCCCGGCCGGCGACCATCCTCGACGTGCCGCTCTCGATGGATTGGGACGCGGTCGGCGAGCCGGACCCGAATAACCCGGTGGGCGCCAAGGGCATCGGCGAACCGCCTATGGGCGCCGGCTGCGCCGTGTTGCTCTGCGCCATCCAGGATGCCCTCGGTCAGGACACGGTGGCCTACCTGCCGCTGATGACCGACCACATCATCAACCAGCTCGAAGGCCGCGAGCAGGACGCCGAGTTCCTGGCCGCGCACACCTGATCGGCTCGGGTCGCCAAGAACCGAATCAGCGAACGGAGGAATACACAGCATGGCCGTCATCCACGACATGATCCCCGACTTCGAGCTCTACCAGCCCGAGAACATGGCCGGTGCACTCGAAGTCCTCGACCGTCACCGCGACAAGGCCTGGGTTCTGGCCGGCGGGATGGACACCTTCGACTGGTTCAAGGACCGGGTGAAGCGTCCCGATGCGGTCGTCGACCTCGGCGGTATCCCGGAGCTCTCCGGGATCACCGAGACCGACGGCGGCGTCGAGATCGGGGCGATGACCCCGCTAACCGAGGTCGTCGAGAACGAGCTGATCCGCGACCGCTACAGCCTGCTCGCCGAGGCCGCCGAAACGGTCGCGACGCCACAGATCCGCAACCAGGGCACGCTGGGCGGCAATCTCGTCCAGGACACGCGCTGCTGGTACTACCGCGCCGGTTGGCCGTGCTACCGGGCGGGCGGCAACATCTGCTACGCGGGCACTGCATCTTCGACGCCTCCCGATGCGTCGCGGTTACCCCCTCGGACACCGCGCCGGCGCTGATCGCCCTGGACGCGGAGATGGTCATCCGCGGTCGCCGCGGCGAACGGACGGTCGCGGCGGAGGACTTCTTCCTCGGACCGGCGATCGACATCACCCGGATGACGGTCCTGCAACCGAACGAGATTCTCCAGTCGGTCCGTATCCCCGACACCTGGGCCGGCGCGGACTTCTACTTCGAGAAAGTCCGAGACCGCAACGCCTGGGACTTCCCCCTCGTCAACGTCGCCTCGGCGATGCGCGTCGAGGACGGAGTCGTCCAGGACTGCCGGATCTCGGTCGGCGCCGTTTCGCCGGTCCCGCTCCGCATGGACCGTTGCGAGGAACTGTTGCGGGGCAAGCAGATCAGCGAGGACATCGCCACCCGGATCGCCGAACTCGGCGTGATCGGCGCCAAGCCGCTCCGCCACAACGGCTACAAGGTGCCGCTGATGAGAAACCTGATCCGCCGCGCCATCCGCGGACAGGCACCGGTCTAGCGCACAGATGAATCTCTTTCAGCGGGCAACGAATCCATGGGGGCAGGACGTCCTCACCGGGATCGACTGGAGTCTGTTCTGGATCGCGCTGATCGCCGGCGGTGTGTTCCTCATCCTGCACCTGGCGCTGCGGCGCCGGTGGATCGGCGACGAGAAGAAGGCGGCAAAGAACGCCGTTGACGATCCCGGCCTGCCGCAGAAGATCCAGCGGCACAGCCTGGCCTCCCGCCTGTTCCACGCAGTGATGGGGATCTCGATGATCCTGCTGCTGATCACCGGCTTCCTGCCGAAGGTCGGCCTGGAGTTCGCGTGGCTCGAGATTCACTGGATCACCGGCCTGATCCTGACCGCCTCGATCGTCTTCCACATCATCCACGCGACCTTCTTCCAGAGCCTGCGCACATCAAGGACCTCGGCGACATGATCCGCGAGATGCGCAACGCGGTCATCGGCGGCGCACCGCCCGCCAAGCCCGGCAAGTACCCGGCGGCGCAGAAGATGTTCCACCACGCGTCGACCCTTTTCGGAATGGCCGCGATCGTCACCGGCATCCTGATGATGTGGCGGATCGAGCAGCCGCTGTGGGCGCAGGACGACTACAAGTTCTTCGGCGACGCCGGCTGGGGCTGGGTCTACGTGCTCCACGGCGTCGGCGGCGTCGTCCTGGTCACCCTGACCGTGGCCCACGTCTACTTCGCCATCCTGCCCGAGAAGCGCTGGATGACGTGGTCGATGATCCTCGGCTGGATCGACCGCAAGGACTACCTCCGCCACCACGACCCGGCCAAGTGGCCGGTGACCGGCGGCAAGTAG
>JAGWAG010000051.1 GCA_021296535.1 Acidobacteriota bacterium
TGCCCAGCGATCTACACGAAGTACCGAGTCGGATCAGGGAACTCGAAGAGGCCGGCTTCGCGGCCGCGATGACGGCGGAAACGGCCCACGACCCCTTCTTCCCCCTCGTGCTGGCCGCCGAACACAGCGAACGGATCGAGCTGATGACCTCGATCGCCGTTGCCTTCGCGCGCAGCCCGATGACGCTCGCGAATGTCGGTCACGACCTGAACGCCTACTCGAAGGGCCGTTTCATCCTCGGCCTTGGATCGCAGATCCGTCCCCACATCACGAAGCGATTCAGCATGCCCTGGTCGAGCCCCGCGGCGCGCATGAGGGAGATGATCCTGGCGATGCGGGCCATCTGGGCCAACTGGTACGAGGGCGAACGGCTGCGCTTCCAGGGCGACTTCTACTCCCACACCCTGATGACGCCGATGTTCACGCCGACGGACACCGAGTACGGTCCGCCCAAGGTGTTCCTGGCCGCGGTCGGACCGCTCATGACCGAGGTCGCGGGCGAGGTCGCGGACGGCCTGATCGTCCACCCGTTTACGACCCAGTCCTACATGCGCGACACGACGCTGCCGGCCATCGATCGCGGCCTGGCGACCGCCGGTCGCGACCGCTCCGACTTCCAGATCACCTACCCCGGCTTCATCGTCTCCGGCCACGACGAGAAGACCTTCGAGGCGACGAAGCGGGCGGTCAAGAAGCAGATCTCCTTCTACGGTTCGACACCCGCCTACCGCCCGGTCCTCGAGTCCGAGGGTTGGGGCGACCTCCAACTCGAGCTGAACCGGATGTCCAAGCAGGGTCAGTGGGACGAGATGGGCCTTCTCATCACGGACGAGATGCTCGACGCCTTCGCCGTCGTCGACGAGCCGGACGGCATCGCGGCGGGTGTTCTCTCGCGCTACGGTGACGTGGTGGACCGCATCAGTCCCAGCCTGCGCTTTCTCGACAACCAGACCCAACGCAACGTGATCGCCGCTCTGTCGGCGAACTGAGGAACGCTTCCCAAGAAAGGCGCCCCATGAAGGAACTCATCTTCCACCGGCTCTTCGTTCCCGCGATGAACCACCTGGCGAACCAGGAATCGCTCATCGACGGGGCATACAGCGCGACCTTCGGCGAACACGCCGACCGTACGATGCGCCTCTGCTCGGCGCTGACCGGCGAACTGGGCGTCGGGCGCACCGACCGCTTCGCGGTCATGGCGCTGAACTGCCACGAGTACGTCGAACTGTACCACGCCGCCTTCCTGGGAGCGGGCGTGATCAACCCGCTCAACCTGCGCCTGGCCGGCAAGGAACTCGACTACATCGTGCGCGACTCGGGCACCGAAGTCGCGTTCGTCGACAAGACCTTCGCGCCCCTGTTCGCCCAGGCGATGGCCCTGGCCGGCGATGAGTGCACGGTCCGCCGCACCGTCCTGATCGGCGGCCCCGACGACACGGACGCTCCACACGACGTCCGCTACGAGGACCTGATCGCGGGAAACGACCCGGTGCTCCCGGACGAGCCCGAGGAGACGGACCCGGTCGTCCTCATGTACACGGGCGGCACCACCGGGCTGCCGAAGGGCGTCCTCTGCAACCAGCGCGCCGAGATCTTGAACACCTACCACGCGGCGATGAAGTTCCCGCAACTCTCCGAAGGCACGGCGCTCTTACAGACCCCGATCTTCCATGCCGCCTCCATGGTCGCGGTGATCGCCACGCAGACCTTCGGCGGCAAGTTCGTCCTCATGCCGATGTTCGACCCGGGGGCCGCGATCGCCCTGATCGAGAAGTACCAGGTGACGACGACCACGATGGTCCCCACGATGATCCACATGATGATGAGTCACCCGGACTTCGCGCCGGAGAAGCTCGCGTCGGTGCGCAACCTGGCGTATGGCGCGTCGCCGATGCCCGCGGCCCTGCTCGACCGCCTGCTGACCCTGTTCCCGGAGATGGAGATCGGACAGGGCTACGGGATGACGGAGAGTTCGTCCATCCTCACCGTTCTCGATACGGAGGACCACAAGATCGGCGGCGACCGCCTGCGTTCGGTCGGGCGCGCGGTCCCCGGCGTCGTGCTGTCTATCCAGGACGAGGACGGCAACGAACTGCCGAGCGGTGACGTCGGCGAGGTCTGCGCCAAGGGAGGCAACTACATGACGGAGTACTGGAACAAGCCGGAAGCGACCGAGGAGGCGTTCCAGGGCGGCTGGTACCACACCGGCGACGCCGGCTACCTCGACGAGGAGGGCTACCTGTTCCTGGTTGACCGGGTCAAGGACATGATCGTCTCCGGTGGCGAGAACGTCTACTCCGCCGAGGTCGAGAGCGCGATCTCGACCCACCCCGTCGTAGGCCAGGTCGCCGTGATCGGCATCCCCCACGACGTCTGGGGCGAGCAGGTCCACGCGATCGTCGTGCCGAAGGAGGGCGCCGAAGTCGACGAGGGCACCGAAGCCTCGATCATCAGCCACGCCCGCGAGTCGATCGCCGGCTACAAGGTGCCGAAGTCGATCGAGTTCCGAGGCGAACCGCTGCCCCTCTCCGGCGCGATGAAGGTGCTCAAGCGCGAACTGCGTGCTCCATACTGGGAGGGCAAGGAGCGCGGCATCAACTGACCCCGGGGGCGCCGCGGCCTGCCACCATGAACGCGCTGACCCTCTATGTCCTGTTCCTGCTATTCGCCGTCGGCGGCCGGATCGCAGTCCAGTACCGGCGAACCGGAGACCACGGTATCCGGCCGGAGACCTGGAAGTCCTCCTCCAGGCTCGTCTCGATAGCCGGACCGCTGCTGGGCGGGTCGCTGCTCGCGAACTTCGTACTCTCCTGCCTGAACGCCTCGGGACTGCTCAGGCCGCAGATCGACCTCGGGGCCGCTGCGACCTGGGCCGGCACCGTCATCGGCCTGGCCGGCATCACGATGACCGTCATCTCCCAGCAGCAGATGGGGACCGCCTGGAGGGGCGGCATCGACGACTCCGAGCGAACTCCCCTCGTGACCCACGGCCTCTTCTCGCGGATTAGGAATCCGATCTACGCCGGCCTCATGGGTCTTGGACTCGGTGTCCTGGTCCTCGTGCCGCACGCCCTCGTGCTCCTCTTCCTTGTTCTCCAGTACATCGCCATCGAAGTGAATGTGCGCCACCTCGAGGAACCGCATCTGCGCCACCTGCACGGCGAGGCTTACGAGCAGTACTTTCGACGGGCCGGGCGGTATCTGCCGAAACTCTTCCGGCGCACCTGAAGACGGACGGCCACCGGCCGCGCGGCTTGTGTCGCGCGCCTACTTCACCCCCGCGCAAAGCCACCTGATCGGCTTGAACAGGACCAGGAACACTACTCCGGCCGCGGCCACGATCAGTGCCACCGCGCGGAACAACTCGGCCGGCGGCAGGGATTCTATGTAGCCGGCGACCCTGCCGGCGATCAGGTTGCCCAGCGCGGCGCCCATGAACCAGGTGCCCATCATCTGGGACACGAGGCGATCCGGCGCCAGCTTCGTCATGCTCGAGAGTCCCACCGGGCTCAGGCAGAGTTCGCCGACCGTGTGGAAGAAGTAGGTCACGACCAGCCAGCCCATCGCCGCCTGACCGCCTCCGGCCTGGGTCAGCGAGGCGCCCCACGCCAGAACCAGGAAACCGACGCCGAGCAGCACGAGCCCGAGACCGAACTTGACCGGGATCGACGGATTGCGGTCGCCGAGCCACACCCAGAGCCCTCCCATCACCGGCGCGAGGACGATGATGAAGAAGGGATTGATCGCCTGCAGCGAACCGATCGTCACCTCGAGTCCGAACAGGTCGCGGTCCACGTAGTCGCGCGTGAACAGGTTGAGCGAAGACGACGCCTGCTCGAATCCCGACCAGAACAGCGCTGCGCCGACGAAGAGCGCCGCGCAGGCGCCGATTCGCCGTCTCTCGACCTGGTCCTCGCAGACGAAGCCGATCACGTAGGCGAAGTAGACGACCGCCAGGACGACGACGATCACACCCGTGGCGTCGGCGAAGCCGAGCAGCGTGATCGGGGCGATGCCGCTTGCGCCCAGCCACCACAGCACGCCCGCCAGCACGACGATGCAGGCGGTACCCGCGATCAGGTTCCGCTTCGCGCTCGCCAACTTCCCGGGATCCGCCGCGGGCCCCCGCGGATCGCCGGCGCCCTCGAGGTGCTTCTGGCCCTTGATGTAGGCGATGATCGCCGCGGTCATGCCGACCCCGGCGGCGCCGAAACCCAGGTGCCAGTCGACCTTTTCGCCGAGCCAGGAGCAGACGAGGGGCCCCAGCATCGCGCCGATGTTTATGCCGGAGTAGAAGATCGAGAATCCCGCGTCCCGCCGGGCGGCCGCATCGCCCTTGTACAGATCGCCGACCACCGCGGAGACGTTCGGCTTGAGCAGTCCGGTGCCGACGACGACCAGGAACAGGCCGAGGAAGAAGGTGAACAGGGACGGCACGGCCAGGGCGTAGTGGCCGAGCGCGATGATGATCCCGCCCCAGAGCACCGCCTTCTTCTGGCCCAGGATGCGGTCGGCGATCCAGCCGCCCGGCAGGGCCAGGGCGTAGACGCCGAAGGTGTAGAGCCCCAGCACGATCGTCGCGGTCTCGGTCCCGAAGCCGAGCCCGCCGGTGGCGATGTCGGTCATGTAGAGCACCAGCAGCGCCCGCATGCCGTAGTAGCTGAAGCGTTCCCACAACTCCGTGAAGAAGAGGGTGGACAGGCCCCGTGGATGGCCGAACCACTGCGCCGTCGTTGTCGTCATGCCCGGGATTGTGTCACTTCGCTGCCGCCTCCCCCGCCGCGGCCACGATCCGGAGCAGCGCCGCGCCGAAACGCTTGACGGTCATCGGGCCGATGCCGGGTATCGCCAGCAGTTGCTCGTCGTCTGCGGGCCTGGTCGCCGCGACGGCGATCAGCGCCCGGTTCTGGAGCACGGTGTAGGCGGGCCACCGTTTCTTCCTCGCCTCTTCCAGCCGCCACTCCCGGAGCGTCTCGACGAGGTTGGGGTCGGCGTCGGACTCCGCGACCTCGGCAGCCATGGCGGCCTTCTGCTTCCGGCGGGACTTCGGCACATCGGCCGGATCGTCCGGCAACACCACCTGCCCCACCAGGTCGATCCCGCGGCGGCGACCGCTCGGCGTCAGTCCGGCACGCTGATAGCGGATCGTTTCGCCGTCCTTCTGGAAGGAGTCGTCCTCGACGAAGACCACCCGCGCCTGCCCCAGCGCACCGAGAAGGTCCTCGAACGCGCCGCGGTCGTACGAGCCGTGAACCGCCCTGAACTCCTGAAACAGCCGTCCGGTGCCCTGGCCTTCGCGGCGACGAAGCAGCGACACGACCGTTTCCATCGCCTGGACTTCCTCGGGCAGGGGAGTCCGGAACCGGCGCACCAGACAGTCATCCGGCCGGCAGACATCGCAGACACCGCAGAGCGAACCGCGGTCCGCCTGGTCGCCAAAGTGCCGCACCAGGCGGAGCATCCGGCAGCCCCGATGGTCCGCGAAGCGGGTCATCTCGTCGATCTGGTCCAGCCGGTGTTGCCGCTGGACCCGGTAGGTGCGAATCCACGAGTCGCCACCCCGGCGCACGCGATAGCCGCCGCCGATCACCGCGCCGCCGTGGATGCGAAGCTGATCCAGCGCGGCTTCGAACACTTCCTCGTCGAAGCGGAGCCGGCGCTGCAGGTCGGCGCGTTCCCGAGGCTCCTCCCCCAGTGCCTGGTACAGCTCCTTGAGGTGGCCGATCTCGGGGTATGAGAGCTTGTGCAGGAACTCCTGGGTGCGACGGTCGGCCCAGGAGTACAGGAGCAGCGCCCGGGCCGGGTCACCGTCGCGGCCCGCTCGCCCGATCTCCTGGTAGTAGCCCTCGACGGTCGCTGGCATCGCGGTGTGAATCACGGTACGGATGTTCGGCTTGTCGATGCCCATGCCGAAGGCGGTCGTGGCAACGACGACCTCAATCGCGCCGTCCAGGAAGGCCGTCTGCACCTCGTCCCGCTCGGCCGTCGGCATCCCTGCGTGGTACGGGGCGGCCGGGAACTCGTCGGCCAGCCGACCGGCGAGCTCTTCGGTCTCCTTGCGCGTCGGGGCGTACACGATGGCCGGTCGGCGCTCCGGTTCGCCAAGGACTTCGGCAACGACCGCGGCCCGGGCGCCGCGCCGTTTCTGCACCACCTCGACGGCCAGGTTCTCGCGCCGGAAGCCGTAGATGTAGCGCTGGTCTCCCTGCAGGTCGAGCTGGGCGGCGATGTCATCCTGGATGCGCGGCGTCGCGGTGGCGGTCAGCGCCAGCACCGGCGCCGGCCGCAGGCGCGGCAGACGTTGGCCCAGGAGCCGGTAGTCGGGACGGAAGTCGTGGCCCCACTGCGAGATGCAGTGCGCTTCGTCGACCGCGATCAGGGCCGGGCGGCAACGCTCCAGGAATTCGATGAAGCCGGGCACGCCGAGTCGCTCGGGCGCGATGAAGAGAAAGTCGAGTTCGCCGTCGCGGTAGAGCCGGCAGGCCTGCCTCGACTCGTGGCGCGGCCGGCCCGAGTGGATGCGCTCGGCGCGCAGCCCGATCTCGCGCAGTTTCGCCGTCTGGTCCTCCATCAGGGCGATCAGCGGCGAGAAGACGAGGGTGGGGCCGCCGAGAAGCAGGCCCGGAAGCTGGTAGCAGAGCGACTTGCCGGCACCGGTCGGCATGACGACCAGACCATCGTCGCCAGCCGCTGTGCGGCTGCAGACTTCCTCCTGGTGCGGCCGGAATTCGGTGTGGCCGAAGACCTCCCGCAGCCGCCGATCGAGACCGGGAGTCGTTGTCACGCCGTCGTCAGTCCTTCCCTGGGGTCGCCAACTAACCAGCAGGTCGCGCCGGAGAACTCGTTGCGTTCTGGTGCGCAGCCTCCTAGCATCAGCCTCCGTCTGACAACGACTCCCCTCCAGGAGGCTTCCGCCAATGGTCCGACCCTACCGAATTTTCGGCGCCGAACTGTCCCCGTACTCGATCAAGGTGCGTTCGTACTTCCGGTACAAGAACATCCCCCATGAGTGGTTGCGCCGCGGCCCGGCAAACCAGGACGAGTTCAAGCGCTACGCGAAGCTTCCCCTCGTGCCGCTGGTCATCACGCCGGACGACCGGGGCATGCAGGACTCGACGCCGATCCTCGAGGCGATGGAGGCCGAGTACCCGGCGCCGTCGATCCATCCACCGGACCCGATCGCGGCCTTCGTCTCCGTGCTGCTCGAGGAGTTCGGCGACGAATGGGGCAACAAGTGGATGTTCCATTTCCGCTGGGCCCGGCCGGCGGACCAGGAGGCGGGCGCCCGGCGCATCGCCCAGGGCATGAATCCCGACGCCGACGAGGACACCCTCGAGGCGATGACCGCGCAGGTCCGCGAGCGGATGGTGCCCCGGGTCTGGTTCGTCGGCTCCAACGAGCAGACCGCGCCCCAGATCGAGCAGTCATTCCTCGACGCGGTCGATCTGATCGAGGCCCATCTCGACGGCCGGGACTACCTGTTCGGCGGCCGTCCTGCCTTCGGCGACTTCGGCGCCGGCTTCCAGATCCACCAGGCGTGGACCGATCCGACGGCCGGCCGCCTGCTCGAGGAACGGGCCCCTCGGACCGTGGCCTGGGTCAAGCGCCTCGTCGACCCGACGGCGAACGGCGATTTCGAGACCTGGGCAACACTGGCGCCGACGCTGATGCCGCTGCTCGAGCAGCAGGTGGGCGGCCTGTTCCTGCCCTGGAGTGTCGCCAACGCGAAGGCCATCGCAGACGGCCAGGGAGAGTTCACCGTCGACCTCGCCAGCGGCGAGTGGACCCAGAAACCGCAGAAGTACCACGCCAGGTCACTGGCCGCACTGCGCGGCAAGTACGCCGAACTTCCGGAACGTGCCGAGATCGACGCGGTCCTGGAGTCGACCGGCTGCCTTCGGTGGCTGGCGGCCTGACCTTCCAGCAGTCAACGCCGGGAACTGCTTGCAGACTGGGTGCGCCGGCCGTCAGGCCGGCGTCAGCTCAGCGGCCGGCGCGCCGCCGCCAGAACTTCTCCATCTCCCTCTTGGGCGCGCCGGTGCCATAGGCGGACCGGAACGCGGAGACGCCTGCTTCCACCGCCTGGTCCAGGGACAGGTTGAGCCAGCGGCCGATCAGGCGCTTCTGCAGCGCCAGGGCCTCCGGGCTCAACCGCAGCAGCCGCTCGACCTTCGCGTTGATGGTCGTCTCGAGATCCGCGGCCGGAACAACCTCGCCGACCAGCCCGATCCGCGCGGCCTCGGCGGCATCGATCGGATCGCCCAGGAACAGCAGTTCCCGGGCGCGAACGAGGCCCACAACGTCCGGCAGCAGGGCCGCCTCGATGACCGACGGCAGGCCGACATGGGGTTCCGGCATCCCGAAGATCGCATCGTCCGCAGCGACGGACAGATCGCATGAGACGAGGAGTTCCAGGCCCGCGCCCAGGGCCGCTCCGCGAACCCCGGCGACGACCGGCGCCGGGTGTTCCCGGATCGCCAGAAAGGCCCGGTGCAGTCCGCGGATGAAGCGTTCCGCTGCGACTGGATCGAGATCCTCCATCTCGCGGATGTCGGCGCCGCCGCAGAAGACCCCGTCCCCTGTGACGACGAGTACCCGTGGGTTCGCGTCGGCGGACTGGCGCACCGCGTCGCGCAGCGCCGCCGTGGTCGCGGAGTCGAGCGCGTTCGCCTTGGAACGGCGAGTCAGCATGATCCGCGCCACGTCGCCTTCGAAATCGAGCCGGACGTTGGCCATCGGCGGGATCGTACCGGCATCGGCCGGATAGGCTCCCCGGCCATGTCCATCCTTGGGCCGCGTCCTGTGCATCGGCAGGCGGTTCGAACTCCAGGGGCTCGCCTGAAGCTCATGAGGGCTACGCCGACCTGCGAGATACCACGTGTGGCGCGGTCTGCGGCTGCTCGGGCCAGAGCCGTGATGCTCGGTCTGTCCGTTCTCAGCGGACCGGTCGCATGGGCCCAGAGCGGCGGAGACCGGCTTTCGCTCCCGGAGCATCTGCGGCCCACCGTCGACGGCGTTGCGACTCTGATCTACGACGCCTCGCCCGGTCGCCCTGTGCGCCTGACCGTCGTACCGGGTCCGGCTGGCCCGGCGCCCACGACGCTGACCCTCGAGACGACTGCCGAGGACCTGCGGCCTCTCGTCGAGGAGATCCGTGAACTCTCTCTGCTCCGGCCACCGGCTTCCCTCGGCCAGATCGTCCGCCTCGGAGACGAACTGGGCGAAGTTCTGCTCGCACCGGCTGCCGACCAGCTCCGAAACGTCTCTCGGCTCGGCCTCTCCGCCAACGGACCGTTGAGCGACCTGGCGTTCGGCGTAGTCCGTGCTCCCCGGTCGCTCGATCCTCAGGGCCGCTACCTGTTCGAGACGAGGACTCTGTGCTGGGTCGACCCGGCTCTGGGCGCTGTCGACACCTCGGACCCCCCGGTGAGCGACAGGCCGGTCGCGCTCGCGCTTGCCGACGCCGTCTACCGCCCGCCGGCACGGCCGCTCGGCGCCTCGATGAGCGATGGCGGCATCTCCTGGCGCCGGCACGCGGCGCGCCGCAATCAGGCGAGCACGATCAGCGCTCTTGGCCTCCCTGTTGTCTCCCGCTTCGGTCAGGGCGCCTCTCCGGCTCTCTTCTGGGAATCGGCCGAGAGCTACGCAGTCCGGTTCCTGCACGTAGCCGTCGAGGCGCGAATCGGCCCAGGAAGCCCTGATGGTCCAGCGCTGCTGCTTTCCCCCGACAGGTACGACGAGCAGGCCATTCCCGTAGCGACCGACGAGCTGGCGTCGAGACTCGCACTCGAACGTGGATCGCTCGTCGTCCTCTCGGGCCTGGACACGGGAAACCACGGCACTGGCCCCGGACCGTTTGTCGTAGCGTTCGGCGCCGCAGGAGCGAGTACCGTCGTCACCTCACTGTGGCCCGTCGTCGACGAATCCGCCACACACCTGTTCGACACGTTCTACAGCAGCGTCGCCGACGGACTACACCCGGCCGTGGCGCTCCGGCAAGCCCAACTCGGGCATCTGGCGCAGCCGCTCCGCTTCGACCAGGGAGACGGCCGGGAACCGGTGGACTTCGACGCCTCGCATCCCTACTACTGGGCCGGCTACCGGATGTACCGGGGTTCGGCTGACGACTGCGGTTGAGACATTCGGCACGAGGTCGTCGAACGCGAGAGAGTCCGTCCTGGAGTTGACACATTGACAGCACGACGGCATAGTCGTGCTGTCATGCCTTCGTCCCAACTCACCATCCGCAACGTGGACGCCGATCTCGCACGTCGGCTGCGCTCGATCAGCGCTGAGCGGGGAGAAAGCCTGAACACCACCGTCCTCCGGGTGCTTCGCGAAGCCGTGGGACCGGACGCTCGTCGAGCCCAGCTTCTGCGGTACGCCACCTGGACCGCAGACGACGCCGAGGAGTTCAACGCAGCCCTGGCCGAACAGCGTGTGGTCGACCGACGGCTCTGGGAATGAGGACGGCTGGCGCGACGTGACGGAGCGGGGCACATCGGGCTCCAGCAGCGGGACCTCGGCGTCGATCGAGCGACTCGTCCTCGACACCAGCGCCTACTCACACTTCCGCGAGGGACACCCCTCAGGTGCTCGCCAGCCTGACGGCTGCCGTTCAGATCTTCATCCCGGTGATCGTTCTCGGAGAACTTGAAGCGGCATTCGAACTGGGTAGGCGCGCCGCGGAGAACCGCCGCGTGCTCGCCGAGTTGCTGGCGCTGCCCTACGTGAGGGTGCTCGACGTGACGCCGGGTACCGTTCGCCACTACGCCCGCGTCTTCGTCTCGCTGCGGGCGGCCGGCACGCCCATTCCCTTGAACGATGTCTGGATCGCGGCCTCGGCGCTGGAGTGTCACGGCCACCTGCTCACATCCGACCGGGACTATCTGCGCGTCGCTTCGCTTGAATCCACACTGGTAGCGACTCCCTGAACGTGGATTGGTACTCCATGCCGCCTTCGTCGCGGCGACCGCTTCGGGGATAACATCGCGCGCCATGCTGGAACGGACGCACCGCAAGCCATCACGCGTCGCCGCGATGCTGTGCGCGTTACTCATCGGTTTCGCCGCCTGGTCATGCGACGACTCCTCGTCGCGGACTCTCGTCTACGACGATCCGGTCATGGGAGCGCTGCTGGATTCGTCGATGGAAGAACTCATCGAGCACGACGCGAGGATTGAGCTGACGGCCGAGCAGGAAGAGATCAAGCGCGCCGCGTTGACACCGATCCCGGCACCATGCTGCAGCGACCGCTCGGCATACACGTGCTGTTGCCAATGCAACCTGGCCCGGGCCTGGTGGGGCCTTTCCAAGGTCCTGATCACCGAACACGGCAAGGATGCCGCGGAGGTTCAGGCGGTTGTCGAAGGCTGGATCCGCGACCTGCGCCCGCAGGGCTTCGCAGGCAACTCCTGCTACACGGGCCGCTGCTCGACGGCGGCTCGTCACGACGGTTGCTCGGGCATGAACCCGAACCGCATCGTCAGTTGACCCGGTTCCCTCGCGGCGCCGCTCGTCTTCCTCAGCTTCCTCTACCCGGTCCCCGGAGCGGCCCAGGAGGCGCAGCAGGCTTCGGTTGAGGAACACGAGCACGATTCGGCGGACGACGCCGGCCACTCCCACGAGCACCATACGCACGACGTCGAGACCTTCAGTCACACGGTCACCGTGACCGGCTCCTGGATCCCGGGAAGCCCCGAGGACGCCTCGCAGCCGGTGTCCGTCCTCTCCCGGGAAGATCTTGAAGCCGAGGGATCGCCGTCCATATTGGCCGTGATCCGCAACCTGTCGTTCAGCCTTGGCGCCGATCTCGAGTCCGATCAGTTCGGGTCGCGAACGGGCGCGGATCGCTCCACCCTGAACCTGCGCGGACTCGGACCCAGCCGGTCCCTGGTCCTGCTGAACGGCGACCGGATCACCTGGTCGCCTGGAGCGATCCCGGACCAGGCGCAGTTGATGGTGGACACGAACGTGCTGCCGATGGTCGCGGTCGAGAAGGTCGAGTTCCTGCGTGACGGCGGCGCGGCGACGTACGGCTCGGACGCGATCGCCGGCGTGATGAACGTGATCACGCGCAGCCACTTCGACGGCCTGTCCTTCG
>JAGWAG010000052.1:0-637 GCA_021296535.1 Acidobacteriota bacterium
TACAAGCTCATTCCTCTACCGACACGGGCGCAACGGTGCCCATGTTGGCTCCCCGGACGGAGGAGCCGCAGCGGTTGGGTCCGCCGCGCGTCGCGTCGTGGTTGCGGGGGCGCCAGCGTTCCCTGCTGCGTCGGCTGGTCAACCAGGTCGCCCGCCCCGGCGTGGTGTCGCTCGCCGGCGGGTTGCCGGCCGTGGAGCTGTTTCCGTCGCAGGCCTACGGCGACGTGGTACGCCGCCTGCTGGCGGATCCTCAGTCCATGCAGTACGTCCCGCCGTTCGGCGAACTGAAGGAACGGGTGGTGGAGGTCATGCGGCGCCGCGGCGTCGACTGCGGTCCGGGGGAGATCCTGATCACGACGGGCGCTCAGCAGGCGCTCGACGTTGCCGTTCGCGCGTTCGTCGGCGCGGGTGAGAGCGTCGCGGTCGAGCGATTCACGTACACGGGCTTCAGGGAGGTCCTGGCGCCGCTCCAGGCGCGACTCGTGACCCTGCCGAGCAGTCTGGACGATGGGCTCGACATCGAGGCGCTGGAGCGCTTTCTGCTCGCCGGCGCCCGTCCCAGACTCGTGTACGTGATTCCGGATGCGCACAACCCGCTCGGGGTTAGCCTGGCCCGTGAGACCAGGGAACGGCTGGT
>JAGWAG010000052.1:646-18059 GCA_021296535.1 Acidobacteriota bacterium
CTGGAGGACGATCCATACGGCCTTCTCTGCTGCGACGGCGAGTTCGAGGCCCCGCTGGCGGCGCTCGACTCGGAGCGGGTCGTCTACGCTGGCACTTTCTCGAAGATCCTGGCGCCGGCTCTGCGCATCGGCTGGCTGCGACTGCCGCAGTCGCTGGTCGAGACGTGCGCGGCGGTCAAGGAGATGGGGGATCTCGAGTGCTCCAGGCTGAGCGTGCTCGCCGTGGCCCGGCTCCTGGAAGACCTCGACTTCGACCGTCACCTCGACCTGCTGCGAAGGACCTACCGGCGTCGACGGAACGCGATGCTCGAGGCGCTGGCGGAGCATCTACCGGCGGGCTGCGTCTTCACGGAGCCCGGTGGCGGCATGTTCGTGTGGGTGGAGCTGCCGGCGGGGATGGACGGCGAGCGCCTGCTGGAACGGACTTTGGCGGAGCGGAAGATCGCCTTCGTTCCCGCGGCCGCGTTCGCGGATCCCGCGGACCGGGCTGCGCCCCGGAACGCCGCGCGTTTGAGCTTCTCGCGCCTGGAGCCTGAGGCTCTGCGCGAGGCGGTGGCGGACTTCGCCACCTGCATCTGAGAGGCCGCTTCGGGCGGCCCGGGAACCGCGGGCGTCTCTGGCCCGCATCCGACGAGAGAGGAGCGAAGGCAATGAGTGTAAGTGCCGCTGAACAGACACAGCTCGGGTTCGTTGGGCGGACCGCTGCGACCGGGGAGGACTTCTGCCCGATCCTGGGCTTCGATCACCTGGAACTGTACGTCGGCAATGCGAAGCAGTCGGCTGCGTACTACTGCCATGCCTTCGGTTTCGAGTGCACCGCGGTACGCGGGCTCGAGACCGGCGAACGGGCGCGAGCGTCCTATCTGGTGGAGCAGGGGGACATCCGGCTCGCTCCAGTCGTCGCACGAGGCCGCCCGGTCGGTCCGGCGGCACGGCGACTCGGTGGCAATCATCGCGCTGTCCGTGCCGAACGCGGACGAGGCGTTCGCGGCCGCGGTGTCTCGGGGTGCCGAGGCCGCTGCCGCGCCGGAGACAGCGCGTGACGAGCACGGCGAACTCCGTCACGCTTCGATCCGCCTCTACGGCGATTGCGTGCTGCAGTTCATGGAACGCCGGGACTACGCCGGTTTTTTCGGTCCCGGCTTCGTGCCGGCGCCGGACGTGCCCGGCGCCGCGGCGCCTCAGGGCTGCGGCCTGCTCGCCATCGACCACGTCGTGGCCAACGTCGAGCTTGGGCGGATGAACGAGTGGGCGCGGTTCTTCTCCCGCGCTCTGGGGTTCAACCAGCTCGTCCACTTCGATGACGAGGCAATCTCGACCGAGTACTCGGCGCTCATGTCCAAGGTGATGCAGGACGGTTCCGGGGTGATCAAGTTCCCGATCAACGAACCCGCCGAGGGTCGCAGGAAATCGCAGATCGAGGAGTTCCTCGACTTCCACGAGGGGCCGGGTGTGCAGCACATCGCCTGCCGTACCGACGACATCGTAGGCACGGTGTCCCGGCTGCGCGAGAACGGGGTCGAGTTCCTTCACGTGCCGGACACGTACTACGACGACCTCGAACAGCGAGTGGGGAAGATCGACGAGCCGATCGATCGCCTGGCCGAACTCGGCATCCTGGCCGACCGCGACGAGGACGGCTACCTGCTGCAGATCTTCACCAAGCCCGTCGAGGACCGGCCGACCCTGTTCTACGAGATCATCGAGCGTCACGGGGCGCGGGGATTCGGCGAGGGCAACTTCAAGAGCCTTTTCATTGCCCTTGAACGCGAGCAGAGGCTAAGGGGAAACCTGTGAGCTACTACCTGCGTGTGGGCGAGATCCCGCACAAACGCCACACCGTGTTCCGCAAGCCCGACGGATCGCTTCATCACGAGGAGGTCATGGGAATCCACGGCTTCTCGGGCGTCCAGTCGATCCTCTACCACCTGCATCCACCGACCGCGGTCGAGCGGATCGAGGAACGGGTCGGGAACGGCCTCAAGCTGGAGTACGCGGGGCCTCTGCGGCATCGCCTGATCCGCGCCGCCGGGGCGCCCGAACAGGGAGATGCGGTGAGCGGTCGGCTGCCGCTGTTGACGAACCGCGACCTTGTGTTGTCCGTGGCCCGTTTCCGGGAGCCCATGGGCTACTGGTACCGCTACGCGCACGGCGACGAGCTGCTGTTCGTGCATGAGGGTCACGGCGTGCTGGAGACCCAGTTCGGTCACATCGAGTACCGCCCGGGGGACTATCTGGTGCTGCCCACCGGTGTCATCTGGCGACTCCTGCCGCGGGCGGACGAGTCGCAGCGGATGCTCTGTGTCGAAGCGGCCGGCCATATCGAACCGCCACGGCGATACGTGAACCGCTACGGCCAGTTCCTCGAGAACTCGCCGTACTGCGAGCGCGACATTCGTGCTCCGCAATGGGTCGAGCCGCGGGACGAGGAGGGCGAGTTCGAGGTCCGGGTCAAGGCGCGCGGCGGCACCACCCGGTACCTGTACGGGCGTCACCCGATGGACGTCGTCGGCTGGGATGGCCATCTCTGGCCCTACGCCTTCAACATCGAGGACTTCGAGCCGATCACCGGCCGCGTCCATCAGCCGCCGCCCGTGCACCAGACCTTCGACGGGCCCGGGTTCGTCGTCTGCTCCTTCGTGCCGCGCCTGTTCGACTACCACCCGCAGGCGATCCCGGCGCCCTACAACCACTCGAACGTCGATTCGGACGAGGTCATCTACTACGTCGAGGGCGACTTCATGTCGCGACGCGGAGTGTGCATCCGAACGGGATTCCCCACGGGCCCCATCCGGGCGCCTACGAGGGATCGATCGGCAAGGAGCGCACTGACGAACTCGCGGTGATGGTGGACACCTTCCGGCCGCTGCAGATGACGGCTGCCGCGGCCGATCTGGAGGACGAGAGCTATGCAACGAGTTGGCGTGTTTGACCAGGGGGTGTTGGAGCCGGCCACGGGTCGGGACCTGACGACCGGCCGGGCCGACTTCATCGAGCGAGCGCAGACCCGGGGCGAGCTGTTCATCGAGCAGCCCTATGGGCTCTACAGCGAAGCGAACCAGCAGACGTGGCGCCGGCTCTACCGGGCGCTCGCCGGCAAGTGGGAGCAGCACGCCCACCCGCGCTTTCTGGACGGCGTGACGCGTCTCGCGCTCGACCCGGACCGCATCCCACGACTCGCGGATATCAACCGGTTCCTGGAACCCCTGAGCGGATTCAGAGCGCGGGCGGTGAGCGGCTACGTGCCGGCGTACCTGTTCTTCGACTGTCTGCGGCGCCGGGAGTTTCCGACCACGATCACCGTCCGCGACGGCGACCGGCTGGACTACCTTCCCGAGCCCGACATCTTCCACGACCTTGCCGGGCACGTCCCCATGCACACGGACCCGGCGTTCGCCGATGTCCTGGTCCGTTTCGGCGAGGCGGCGCGGACCGCGGCGGTGCGCGCCCGGGACGGCGACTGTCGCCGGGTCGAGAGCGCCCTCAAGGCGCTGGCGCGGTTCTTCTGGTTCACGATCGAGTTCGGGCTGATGCGGCGTCCCGACGGCGACGGTCTGTGCGCCTACGGCAGCGGCCTGCTCAGTTCGGCGGGTGAGATCGGGCACGCGCTCGAGTCGCCCCGGGTGCAGCGGGTGCCCTTCCAGCTCGACTGGGTCGTGAACCAGAGCTTCGAGATCGATTCGCTGCAGCCGCTCCTGTTCGTCGTCGACGGCTTCGATCACCTGGAGCGCGAGGTGCTGCGGCTGGAGCGCTGGCTCGGGGACGGGCGCCTGGACAACGTGGCTCCGGGAGAGCCGGCGGTCAGCCGGGAGGATCTTCGATCCTTCCGTCCGGACGCCCGCTGACGAGCGTCCGGACAGATTCCCGTGAGGCGCGGCTCCGCGCCACACGGGTCCCTCGAGGCGGGAGCTTGACGGCTAGCTGACGCGCTACCCGTTTGGCAGCGGTACGTGGCGGAGCATGCTGACCTCTCCAGTCACCTCGTCTCGCAGGCCCGCGGCGACCGTCCAATCGCCGCTTGGCAGGCTCAGCTGGACGTTCGCCTGCCAGGGACCGGACTCGGTCGGTCCCGAAAGGAATCCCTCCCGAGCGTCAGTTTCACGGCCTTCCGGATCGACGACGTAGAGCCAGAGGCGCAGCCTTCGGTCGCTCTGAGGGGATAGCCTTCTGAGCGTGGCGACGGCTTCCGAGCCGAGGCGCAGGCCGACCGTCAGTCCATCTTCGGTCGCGTTCACGTCGAGCCGTGCGCCGAGAGGATTCGGCAGGCTGGAATCCGGCCGCAGATCAGGCGCGCGAGCGAGCGTGCGCAGGCTATCCGCCCACTCCTGCCGCATCGTGCGGTCCATGTAGCTTCGTCGGTACCGCAGTCTGGTCCCACGCTTTGCGTTGCCGACGAGGTGGACCTTCAGGATGTGTCGCCGGCCGGTCCGCTCGTGCGGTGGGTAGAAGGCCAGCGTGTAGACGGCCTCTGACTCTTCCAGAGACGCCAGCACCGGCTTGGCGACGTTGTTCGCGTTGAAGATCGTGCTGCCTCCCGTCTCCGACGCGAGCTGTGTAAGCCCGGACTGCAGATTGGCGTCCATGATCATCTGGTTCAGTTGGCTGCCGCCGAACCGCGGCGAATCGAGGGATGCGTCGGCTCGGGATGGCGCACTGATTCCCCTGGCGTCGACCCCCACCAAGGTGACGCGATGCGAATTGGCAAGTCCAGCCACACGATGCAGTTCGTTCGCCACGCTTGCGGCGCCCGTGATGCGAGCACTCAGCGTGCTCGACAGACTGGGGCAGAGGTCCATGATGTGCTCGAGAATCGCGACTCCCGGCTGGAGCTCGATGCGACCCATGATCACGATCAGCACCTTGCGCCCCGGGAGAGCGCCGAGATGATTGATCGCGTCGCCAAGCAACCGTGCCCTCATGTCGGTCGAAGCGGAGGCTGTTGCCGCGTACTCCTCCGCTACGGCCAGGAGTTGCGGCCGGGAGCAGCCTGCGAACGAGATGATGCTCTGGATCTGGCGCATGGCGAAATAGAGGGCCTGCTGCTCTCGGACCGCGGCGCCGCGCTTCACTTTCTTGTAGTCGACCGGATCAGCCGCGTACTGTCCGGGAAGTTGCAGCGTCAGGCGCCCGCGCTGAAGGTGCCGGAAGACCACCAGCCGGTCGGAGTTCGGGTTCGAGGGATCTGAAAGGACCTCAGCCGTCCTCAGGGCTCGCAGTCGTTGCCCGGGTGCCAGACCGAAGTCGTCCACGAGCAGGGCGACCGTGCTGCGTTCCGCTCTGGAGGACGGGATTCGGGCTACTTCTGGCCTCCCGATGGCGTCCGCTACCACGGGCTCTCCAGGCCGCTCCCAGGGTGTCTCTGTCGCCTCGGTCCTGTCCGGCGGCGAGAATACGGCAATCTCAACCTGCCTTCCGTCCTCCAGGAGAACAAAGTCCTCGGCACGCAGATCGGCGACTGGCTTGCCTCGGCGCCGAACGTGCACGTCCACGTGAACGAGGCGGACATCGAGTTGTTCGGCGAACCGTCCGCCGACAGGTTCTTGCACTGCCGCACCATCAGACCCAGCCACAAGCGCGAGTGCGGCAATGATCGCGTACTTCAACATCACCTCAAGCCTGTGTGCAATGCCGATGCCAGCACTACCCCTTCCACTCCGATAGCGGAGGAGCGCAGAAGCGTAGAAGAGAGCGGGAGCCTTGTCCCACGTGAGGTGAGCCTGGAGGCGCGATGTCAATCCCAGGAGAGATGGGTGTTGGGGATCATTGGAGGATGATCTTGCAACTCGACATCGAGCGTCTTCGCAGCCTGGACGCGGTCCGGGACTCATGGCCGGCAGCGCGCCGGTGGACTTCATACCCGTGGATCGCGCCGATGCCTACGGCTTCGCGCGGCGGGTTCTGGTCCGTTCTCGGTACGTTCGGCTGTCGAGGCCCGACAAGGGCCTGATCCGGCGGTTTCTGATCAAGGTGACGGCTTTCAGCCGGGCGCAGGTGTCGCGGCTGATCTCCCAGTACCGGGAGACCGGGCGCATCGAGGATCGGCGCCGGCGCTACTCGAAGGCGGACATCGGTCTGCTGGCGGAGGTGGACGAGACCCTTGGCGGCCTTTGCGGCGCGGTGACTCGACGCATGATGCAGCGCCAGTACAACGTCTTCGACGATCCGCGGTTCGAGCGTTTGGCGGGACTCTCCAACAGCCATCTGTACCGTCTTCGCCAGTCGGTGACCTACCGCCGACGCCGGCTGACGGTGACCAGGACCCGGGCGACGCAGGTGAGCATCGGAGAGCGGCGGAAGCCCCATCCGGCCGGACGGGCGGGTTTTCTGCGAGTGGACTCGGTTCATCAGGGCGACCTCGACGGGGAGAAGGGGCTGTACGAGATCTGGCCCTGCCACTTCCCCGTCGAGATCAAGGATGCCAAGGGCAAGAAGCGCAAGACCTACCCCTTCGACAAGGTCACCACGCCCTACCTCAAGCTCAAGTCGCTCGACGCCGCCGCCCAGTACCTGCGCCCCGGCGTCACCTTCGAGCAGCTCGACCGGGAGGCCCTGGCGCTCGACGACCTCGCCGCGGCGGGCACCGTCAACGAGGCGCTGGTCGCGCTCTTCGCCTAAATCCGACGCCGCGATGCCACCGTCGCATGAGCGGAACCGCGAACCGCTACGCCTCTCGCCTTCAGTGCACGTCGGCCGCCGCCTCGCGGTCCCCGCGCTACCGTCGGTCCCTGGTGCTGATCTCCGCTTCGCTCCAATCAGCAGACCTGAAACAACACCCCACACTCCTCTCGGCATCACTACTGATGAGACCCCCGTTCAGGCTTGTGTGTTGCAGTTCACTCTGGGGGGAGGGTGATGTCAGGACTTGGCGTCGGCCATGGACGATAGCGCTTGCTTAGTAGCTCTGTGGACGTTCGAAGCCGCCAGTTTCTTCGCTCAGCCGCCGGGCGAGGTCGAGGGTCGTTCGATCCTCCAGGAAGGGGCCGGCGATCTGGAGGCCGACGGGCAGGCCGTCGGCGGCTGTGCCGGCCGGAATCACCGTCGCCGGCAGGTAAGCGACGCCGGTGAGTCCGACCCAGAGGGTTTGCTCACCGTACGCTCGGTGCTCACCGTTGACCGTGATGCGGCGAGCTCCCATCGGTTCGCTGTGGTCGTGAGGGATCGCCGTCGTCGGCAGGTTGGGGAGGAGCACGGCATCCCAGTCCTTGAAGAACTCGTGCCACTTGCGCCGCATCTGCAGGCGGCGTTCGTTCGCGGAGAGCCAGGCGCGGTGCCGCTGGGAGGCCCAGCGTGCGGCGAGTGCGCCTTCTTCCTCTTCGCGCATGCCGCGCTGGGCGAGGTCCTCGACCTCCTGGTGGCTGAAACCGCCGCACATCGCGGCACCCAGCAACTGCCCGAAGACGCGCGTTGCGTAGTCGAAGGTGAAGTCGGGCCGGGCCGCGCGGTCGACGGTGGCGCCGGCTCTCTCCAGCGCGTCGGCCGCGGCTTCGAGTCGCTCGCGGACCGCATCGTCGATCGGGCAGGAGGGCTCCTCGAACCACACCGCAACGCGATAGCCAGCGAGGTTCTGGTGTCTCGGGACCGGCAGTTCCAGGCGGTAGCCCGGGGCGTGCCATTCGTCCGGGCCGGCGAGGATCTCGAGACCGAGTTCCAGGTCCTCAACGTTTCGCGCCATCGGGCCGGCAACCGCGATGTCCGCCTGGGTCAGGGTGCCCGGCGGGCCGGGAATCTGGCCGAGCGCGGGAACGATACCGTAGCTTGGCTTGTGTCCGAAGACGCCGCAGGTCGAGGCGGGGCCGCGGATCGAACCGCCGATGTCGCTGCCGAGTTCGAACGGCGTGAAGCCGGCGGCAAGAGCGGCGGCGGAGCCTCCGGACGAGCCGCCCGGGGTGCGATCGAGGTTCCAGGGGTTGTTCGTCTGGCCGAACACCGCGTTGTAGCTCTGCGTGTCGCCCGCGTAGATCGGCAGGTTCGTCTTGCCGAAGATGACCGCGCCGGCGGCGCGCAGCCGGGCAACGGGCACCGCGTCGACCTTCGGAATGTGGTCGCTCAGCTCGGGCGCGCCGGATGTCGTGCGCATGCCGATGGTCTGGAAGGAGTCCTTGATCGTCATCGCGACGCCGTGAAGCGGGCCCACGTCCTGCCCGCCGGCCAACGCCCGGTCGGCGGCGTCGGCCTCGCGGCGGGCGCGGTCGGCGTCGAGGGTGACGACCGCGTTGAGCGGCGGGTTCAGCCTCTCGACGCGGTCGAGCAGGAGTTCGAGGTAGTCGCGGGAGGAGATCGCGCCCGTGCGGATGGCTGCGGCCGCTTGCGTTGCCGACCAGTATGAAGGGGCCTTTGCGGGCTCGAGGGTAGTCGCTGAGAGGCTCGAATCGTCGGTCATCGGGCGCAGGGTAGCACCGGCTCGTTGCGCTTGTGGCATTCTGCTTGCATCGAAGGAAATTCGGCGTAGCCCCGCGGCTACGATAGGCCTCCAACTGGGAGAAGCGATGCTGGTCCTCGGAAGTTCTTGGAAGATCGCGCGGTCCCGTTCCGTATCCCGCCGGCTTCTCTGCCGCTTTCTGGTCCAAATCCCGGTCGCGGCGATGGTGTTTTGTGTGCCTCTGACGGCGCAAGAGGTGGAGCCTCTGTCCCCGCCCGAACTCGTCTTCGGCGAGGAGATCGACGTCCGCGTGGTCAATCTCGAGGTGGTCGTCGAGGACCGTTCGGGGAACCGCGTACGGGGCTTGAGCCGGGACGACTTCCGGATCCTCGTCGATGACCAGGAAGTCGACGTGCAGTACTTCAGCGAGGTCGCCGACCGGCAGGTGGTCATGAGCGAGGGGGCCGAGACTCCTCCGGCGTTGGCCGGAGGGCAGGACGTGGTGACGAACTACGTGCTGTTCGTCGACGACGACCACACGCACGTCACCCTGCGGCGGCCGGTGCTCAACGGCTTTCGCGCCCGGCTGGACACTCTCGGTCCACAGGACCAGGTGGCCGTCGTCGTCATGAGCCGGCGACGCCTGGAGGTCGTGAGCCGGTTCACCACCGATCGCGAAGCCACCCGTGCTGCTCTTGCGGAACTCGAGGTCGGCGGCCGCTACGGCGGGTTCATGAGTCGATGGGCGTTCCGGAAGCGGTTGCGAAAGCTGGATTCGTCCACGAGCGGAGACTCCATGTCCCCGTCGGAAGACGTTTCGCTCGCTGATGTACGGGCCCCGCTGAGCGCGTCACCGGTCGTGCGGACTGCCGGAAGCGCCGACGGTACGGCGCCGCTTCGCGGTTTCTCGAACACAACAGGTGGGTTCGGAGCCGGCGGTCCGTACTCCGCGGGAAGGATCTCCGAGGCCCTGGCCTTCGGATGGGATTCCGTCGGTTGGGCAGACGCCTCCTACCGGGCAGAGGATCTACGGTTCTCGATCGATTCGGTGATATCCACGATGCGGGCGCTCGAAGTTCCGCACGGTCGGAGGGTGTTCCTGCTTCTTGCCGGAGACTGGCCAACGCTCTTCAAGCCGCCAGGTAGTGGCAGGTTGACCGGTCTTCTCTGGACCGCCCCCGGAGCCAGCCTGTGGACGGATCTGGAGCTCCTGGACGAACTCGTCGATACCGCGAACCTGCTCGGCTACACGGTCTATCCCATGGACCAGCAGACCAGCCCCAACACCAGGTTGTGGGACAACTTTCGCTACGTAGCACGCGACACGGGCGGGAAGGCGTTCATGGCCGGCAGCAACATCAAGGCCCTGGACAAGGTCAGCTTCGACACGTCGAACTACTACTGGCTGGGGTTCGTGCCGGACTACCAGCGTGACAATCGGGCCCACGACATTCGGGTCGAGGTGCGGGAACCGCGCCTTCGTGCGCGCTACCGCCGCGGCTACCTGGACCTGTCTGGCCGCGTCGAGGCCGACATGGAGGCTCTGCAGGAACTCCTGTTCCCGCCCGAGGTGGAAGCCGGCGGCGGCCCCTTGCTGGTTGAGGTCGGCGACGCGGTGGCCACGAAGCGCCGCACGATGGCCGTGCCGGTCAGTGTCCACCTGCCGGTGGGCAGGTTCCCTGCGTTGCCGTACGACGGTGGTTTCCGGCAGGAGCTGGAGGTGCGCTTCGCCACCCTGGACCGGTTTCGCCGGCGGTCGGAGATCCCGACGGTCGCACTCTCGGTCGGTGGAGGCTACGAGCCGGCCCCCGACGCGGTGGTCGTCTACCGAGCGTCGTTGACCATGCGCCGGCGGCCCTACGAACTCGTCGTCACAGTCCACGATCCCGTTTCCAAGTTGACCGCCAAAGGGCGAGTGGCGATCAGAGGAGTTCAGCGATGACCCGATCCGTAAGCTCTGGAAGCACTCCTGCCGTCTTGGCTGTTGTTCTCGGCCTGGGCTGGGCGATGACCGCCCTGGCGCAACCGGCGGGTCGGGAGCAGGATTCCCCACCGGCCGATGTGCTCTTCGGTGAGGAGATCGACGTCCGCGTGGTCAATCTGGAGGTCGTGGTCGAGGGGCCCGGCGGAGAGCGGGTGCGAGATCTGGGCCGCGAGGACTTCCGGGTCCTCGTCGACGGCGAGGAAGTCGATGTGGAGTACTTCACCGAGGTGGCGGACAGTCGGGCGAGGAACGGCAACGGCGAGACGCCGCCCGCCGTTGGCGAAGGCGGCGTCGTGCCGACGAACTACGTTCTCTTCGTGGATGACGATCACACCCAGGTAGCCTTCAGGCGGCCCGTGCTGTACGGATTCCGGGACAGCTTGGCGGAACTTCTCCCACAGGATCGGGTCGCGGTCGTCGTGCAGAGCCGGAATCGGCTGGAACTTCTGAGTCCGTTCACGACAGATCGAGACGCCACGCGCACCGCGCTTGCGCAACTCGATGATGGAGAGCGCTTCGGCGGTGTGCTCAGGTCCACGCGGTTTCATCGTGACGTGTTCGGCGGTACGAGTGAGGGGCCGTCGACGAATCCGGTAACGGTGCCGTCGGAGCGGAGGGTGCCCGGAGCGACGGGCGGGCCGGTCTCGTTGGGGCGCTCGGACGTTTGGGCGGACGGGCCGGTGAACTCGGATACGGCCGCCGCGGAGTCTTTGGCCTACGGCGTTGGCGCAGACCGAATCTCCTCTGTCGGCCTGTTGCTCGACCGGATGAGTCCGGACTCCCTCGTGGACGAGGCCATAGGTTCCATCCTGGAGCGAGACCTGACCCTGTCCGTCAACGCGGTCATCTCCGCGATGCGCGCGCTTGACCAGCCGGAAGGTCGAAAGGTGCTGCTGCTTCTGGCGGGCCGCTGGCCTGCCGGGGTGTTCCGGGCCGCAGGCCGTGGCAGCGAATTGTGGACGGAACTCGATCTGTTGGACGGTCTGGTAGATACCGCGAACCTGCTCGGCTACACCGTGTATCCGATGGACCAGCAGGCCGGCGTGCCGGCCATGGTGTGGTGGCAGAATCTCCGCTACATGGCTCGCGACACCGGTGGCGTGGCCTTCATGGCCGGAACCAACCTGGACGCTCTGGAGCGGGTGAAGGCCGACACCTCGAACTACTACTGGCTGGGTTTCGTGCCCGAGTACCGGCGGGATGACCGGGCCCACGACATCAAGGTCAGAGTCTTGCGGCCGGGCCTCAAGGTCCGGGCGAGGCGCGGGTATGTGGACCTGTCCCGGAGCGCCGAAGCGGACATGGAAGCTCAACGTGAACTGCTCTTTCCGGCGCAGACTCGAACCGCGGTCGCGGTCCTGGAGGCCCGGGCCGGCACTCCGAGGACGCTCAGCGGCCGAAAGATGGCGGTTCCGATCGACATCAAGGTGCCCCTTGGGCTGTTTGCCGCGTTGCCGTACGGGGATGAGTACATTCAGCGGCTGGAGGTGCGTTTCGCCACGATCGACGGTGCGGGCTGGCGGGCCGAGCAGCCGGCGATTCCACTGGAAGTACGGAGCGATTCCGCACCGCAGCCCGATACCGTGTTCGACTACTACGCCGAGGTGACGTTGCGCCATCTGCCCCATACGGTCGTCGTCACGGTCCACGATCCGGTTTCGCGCGAGACCGCCAGCGCGCGCGTCGAGGTGGCGCCCTAGACTGCCGGAGGGTCTTGAGCGGAGCGCCGGAGAAGGAGGCGCGTGAGTAGAGTGGGTCCATGAGGGGGCCGTTCGTCGTCTACGGGATGGTTCTGGCGTTGACCTGGATGTCGGCGCCAGCAATGGCTCAGCCCGATTCGGCGCCTCCGGCCGATCTGTTCTTCGGCGAGGAGATCGAGGTTCGGGTGGTCAATCTGGAGGTGGTCGTCGAGGACCGGTCGGGGAACCGGGTGCACGGACTGCAGGCCGACGATTTCCGCATTCTTGTGGACGGTCTCGAAGCGGATGTCGACTACTTCACCGAGATCCTGGAGAACCGAGCCGTCGAGAGTCGGGACGGGCAGGCGCCGCCCGCGATCGGCGACGGCGAGTCGGTACCGACGAACTACCTGCTCTTCGTCGACGACGACCACACCCATGTGACGTTCAGGCGGCCCGTGCTGCGCGAGCTGACCAGTCAGTTGGCGAGCCTCGGCCTGCGGGACCAGGTGGCGGTCGTCGTGCAGAGCCGCCGCCGGCTCGAGGTGCTGAGCCCGTTCACGTCCGACCGGGAGCGGACGCGCGATGCCCTCGACGAGCTCGAGCGTGGTCGGCGCTATGGCGGCACCCTCCACTCGCCCCGGTTGATCGAACAGCGGCTCCTGCGCGACGGTCGGGTGAGGCCGCCGTCGGGTGGCCGGGTCGACGGGGACCTCACCTCGGTTGAGGGCGACCTGCCGTTTCCGACGATGAACGTGGCGGAGCCCCTCACCGATGCGCGCCTGGAGTCGCTCGCGCGCGACCTGGAGTTCTCGGTCACGGCGGTCTCGTCGACGATGCGTGCGCTCTACGTTCCGACCGGCCGCAAGGTCCTGCTCCTCCTGGCGGGAGATTGGCCCACCGGTGCGTTCCGGCCCGAGGGTCAGGGCATCGGTCTTCGAAGTGATCGCGAGTTGCTCGACACGCTCGTCGACACCGCGAACGTTCTCGGCTATACGGTCTATCCGATGGATCAGCAGAGCGGGCGCGTCAGTCAGACGCTGTGGCAGAACCTCCGTCAAATCGCGCGCGATACGGGCGGCGAAGCCTACGTGGCGGGAGCGAACCTCGCGGCGCTGCGGCGGGTCAGCGCGGACGTGGCGAACTACTACTGGCTCGGCTTCGTGCCCGAGTACCGGCGCGACAACACGGTCCACGACGTGCAGGTCGAGGTGCGCCGACCGGATCTGCGGGTGCGTTCACGGCGGGGCTACGTCGATCTCTCGCGCCGGGCGGAGGCCGACATGGAAACCCAGGGCCGGCTTCTGTTTCCGGGGGTGGAGCCGGCGGCTGGCGGGCACGTCCTGCGCGTCGAGTTCGGGCAGCCCGAGCCGACCGGCCTGCGCAAGATGCGGGTGCCGGTGACCGTGCACGTTCCGATCGGCCGATTCCCCGTTGTACCGTTCGAGGACCAGTTCCTGGCCCGGTTGGAGCTGCGGTTCGCCGTCGTCGACCGGAACGGCCAGCAGGCGGGAATGCCGCTCATCCCCATCCATCTTCGGGGGCGGTCTCGGCCGGCCGCGGACGCCGTCATGCCGTACAGGGCGACTCTGACGCTACGACGCAAACCCCATGACCTGGTCGTGTCGATTCACGATCCGTTGAGCAGACAGACGGTGAGCACGCGCGTACGGGTCGCGTTCCGGACGGACGCGAGCGATACGACGGAGGTGGTCCATTGAGCCTGATCGACGGCGTCGGGCGAGGATCCCAAGCGCCTCGCCGACTGGTACGCGGAGCACCTCGGGATCGAGTTCGAGGGGGGCGAGGAGTTCGGCGCCTTCTACGTCCGCTACGTGGCGGCCGACCCGGAGGATGCCGGCTGGATCATGGACACGACCTTCGCGATCATGAAGGCGAAGGCGCCGGTAGCGCGGATGGCGCCGAACGAGGGCGCGGAGCCCGGGGACATGTACGGCGACCAGCCGTTCATGGTCAACCTGCGGGTGCGGGACCTGGACGCGGTGCTCGCGCACCTCGCGGAACGCGGCGTCGAGCCGTTGCGGCGGGACGACGAGGGCTATGCCCTGTTCGCGTGGATCCGGGACGCGGAGGGAAACCGGATAGAGCTTTACCAGCCTCGGCCCGAAGCCGCTCCGGAAACAGCCACGGAAAACGGCTGAGGCTGAGCCCTACTCGAGTCCCTGACAAGCGCTCATCGCGCCCGTCGGGTCCATCGCATCGCCGCCTTGCCGTCCTTGCCGACCACGTAGGTCACGCGCTTGGCGAGTCCGGCGTACTGCTCCATCGTCCCGCCGTACTGGTTGATCACCGTTGCGTCGACGTCGCTCAGGAGCGCGAAGTCGAGTTCCAGGTCCGCGGCGAACTTCTTGTTGTCCTCCAGCTTGTCGGCGCTGATGCCGAAGACGATCGAATCACTGCCCGTGAAGTCGGAGATACCAGCCTGGTATCCCTTCATTTCCATCGTTCACCCAGAGGTGAAGGCCTTCGGGAAGAAGGCCAGGACGACGTTCTTCTCGCCGGCGTAGCTGGACAGGGTGACCTCGCTGCCGTCCGTGCTGGGCAGCGTGAAGTCGGGCGCCATGTCACCCACGTCGGGGGAGGCGCCGCTGGCGGGGGCTGAGGCAAACGCGGCGGCGGCCAGAACGAGTGCCGAGGGCGTGCAACGGATCATTGGAATCTCCAGGTTCTCAGGTTCGTGCTCTCTCGCTCCCTGGTGACGGAAGCCGGCGCCGAGGGAAGCGGGAAACGCGCGCGAGTGTAGCAGTGCCGTGCGGGGGCTCCTGTAGACTGCGCGGCCAGACCACGAGGAGACTCCGATGAAGAGCTTGAAGCAGGTCAGGGCACACTTCACACTGCTCGGCGTGGCTTTCGGCGCCGTGGCCCTGCTCGCCGTGGCGCCGCTGGCGGCCGCCGAGGACGGTGGCATTCCCCGCACCGCGAGCGGCCGGCCGGACCTGACCGGCACCTACGACATCGCCACGCTGACGCCCCTCGAACGCGATCCGAAGTTCAGCGACAACCTGTACCTGAGCCCGGAGGAAGCGGAGGAGATCGCGAACGCGGTCGCCACGCGCCGGGCGGATGCGCTGGAGGCAAGCGACCCGACTCGCGAGGCGCCGCCCCCCGGCGGTGACGGTTCGCCGGGCGCTGCCGGCAACGTAGGCGGCTACAACGACTTCTGGCTCGACTACGGCAGCCGGTCGATCTCGATCGATGGCAAGTTCCGTACCTCCCTGGTGTTCGATCCGCCGAACGGCCGCCTGCCGAAGATGCAGCCGGCGGCCCAGCAGGCCCGGATGGCGTTCTTCCAGTTGTTCCGGGAAAACACCGGCACCGCGTGGTGGATCGATGGTGACGGCCCCGGCCCGTACGACGACATGGAGCAGCGCCCGCTGGGTGAACGCTGCGTTCTCGGCTTCGGTTCGACCTCCGGCCCGCCGATGCTGCCGACTGCCTACAACAACCTGAAGCGGGTCGTGCAGACCGAGGACTACGTGATGATCCTCGCCGAGATGATCCACGACGCCCGGATCATCCGCATCGAGGGCAAGCACCTGCCGGAAGGGATGACGAGCTACATGGGTGACTCGATCGGCCACTGGGACGGCGACACGCTGGTCGTCGAAACGAAGAACTTCGGCAAGAAGCCGGGCATGTACACCTACGGCGCGGGCGAAGGACTGAAAGTCACAGAGCGCTTCAGCCGGATTGACGGGAACACCCTGAACTACAACTTCACGGTCGAAGACCCGAACACCTGGGAGTCGGCCTGGAGCGGCGAGTTCCCGTGGCCGGCCGCGGACGGACGCGTCTACGAGTACGCCTGTCACGAGGGCAACTACGCGATGGGCAACATCATGCGCGGCGCCCGGCTGCTGGAGGCCGACGCAGCGGCCGCTTCCACCGGCGGCGAGTAGGCGTACCCTGGGCCGCGGAGTCGGCAGCCGGCAGTAGCTTTCACCGCCTGTGCTCCGCCCGCGCCCGACGGGGTGCCGCCGGGCTTCGAAATCCACCCGGCCTTCGAACTGGAACTCGCGGCGGCCGAGCCGGTCGTCGTCGACCCGATCGACCTCGCTTTCGACGAGCGGGGCCGGGTCTTCGTGCTCGAGCTGCCCGGCTATCCGGACATGGAGCGGCCTGCCCGCATCGTCGCCCTGTCGGATCGGGACGGCGACGGGCGCACGTCCGGCGTCTGTTCGCGGACGACCTCGGCATGGCCGACTCGATCCTGCCCTGGCGTCGTGGACTGCTGGTCGCGGCGCCGCCGGACATTCTCTACCTCGAGGATACGAACGGCGACGGGCGGGCCGACCGGCGTGATGTTCTGCTCAGTGGCTTCGCCGAAGGCAACCCGCAGCACAACGTGAACGCGCTCCGCTACGGCCTGGACAACTGGATTCACGGTGTCAACGGCGGCAATGGCGCCCGACCGTTCTGGCCCGACTCTCCGGACGAGGCGATCGACATCGGCCAGGACGATTTCCGGGTCGACTTCCGGGCTGAGAGGGAGGCGCGCCGCTTCGAGCGGACCGGCCGCGGCGCCGGCGGGTTCGGGATGACGTTCGGACCCTGGGGCCGGACTTTCGGCACCCACAACCTGGATCACCTGAGTCAACTCCTCATACCCCGCCGCTACCTCGGCCGGCTGCCGGCTTCCTGGCAGAACGCCCGCCTGCGTTTGGCCCCGCATCCGGATGGCGGTCCCGCCGAACTGTTCCCGATCGGGGACCGGCAGACCCGGCCCAACCACCCGGAGCAGTCGAGCCGGTTCTCCGCGGCCTGCGCGGTCACCGCGTACGGAGGCGGCGCTTTCGATGTCGCCAGGCTGGAAGACCGGGGCCTTGAGGTCTTCGTGGCCGATCCGTCGGCGAACGTGGTGCACCGTGCGGTTGTCCACACGACCGGCGCGGCCGCCGAGGCGAGTCGCGGGCGGGCGGGCGTCGAGTTCCTGGCCTCGACCGATCCGCTGTTCCGTCCCGTCAATCTTCACGTTGGTCCGGACGGCGCCCTCTACGTGCTCGACATGCACCGCGGCGTGATCGAGCACCCGGAGTGGATTCCCGACACGATGGAGGCCGCGCTCGACCTGTACGAGGGCGATGACCGCGGACGGATCTATCGGGTGGTCCCGGCGAGCGGTCTGCCGGCCTGGGCCGAGGACTTCGACGGTTTCGACAGGTCGCGGCTCGATGAGCTGATCGAAGCGCTTGGCCACGAGAATCGGTGGCGTCGTCTCACCGCCCAGCGGCTCCTCGTCGAACACCACGGCGGCGCGCCACCGGAGACGCTGGTTGGAGCCCTGCGGGAGCGCATGACCGGACCGGGCGCCCCGGTGGGCCGCCTCCACGCGATGTGGACGCTGGCCGGTCTCGACGCTCTCGATCCCGA
>JAGWAG010000053.1 GCA_021296535.1 Acidobacteriota bacterium
AACGATCCGCTTCGTGGATCGCGGCGTCGACTGGTACTACCGGAATGTCTACGTCTGGGAAGACGACTGGAACACCCGCGAACGCCTCGAATCGTGGTTCGAAAGGCACGACGAACGGGACGAGGACGGCAGGCTGGAACGGGACAACCACTGGTACTGGCAATGGGGCATCCGTCCCCTCGAGCTGATCGGCCTGCTGGCGAAGAACGGCTTCGAACTCATCTACATGAAGAGACATCGTCACGCCTTCGGTCGGCACCGCCCCTGGATCGTGAACGATGGACTGATCTTCCAGCGCGCCGCCTATCCCGAACGCGGCGTCGGCGGCCGGCTCCGCGCCGCGGCACGCTCCGTCGCCGAACGGACCGGCGTGCTCGAACGCATCCGGCGGTCATGAAGACCTACTCCGACATCGCCGGCGACGGCGGTTCCGACGTTCTCGGGCAGGTCCTCCAGCAGCGGGAGCGCATCGCCGAGGCGATGGCCGGCATCGACCACGTCGTCGCCATCGGTTCGGGCAAGGGGGGCGTCGGCAAGAGCACGCTGACGATGCAGCTCGCCCTGGCACTCGGGCGAGCGGGCCGCCGCTGCGCGATTCTCGACGCCGACCTGAACGGTCCCTGCCAGGCACGTCTGGCCGGGCTGGAACAGGCCCCGCTTCTGCCAGGCGATCGGGGCATGGCCCTCCCCCGCACGCCAGACGGTCTGGGCGTCGTGTCCCTGGGTTCCCTGGTCCCCGAGTCGGAGCACCTCGCCTTCGAGAGCGTAGCGACGGGCGACTCCCACGTATGGCGCGCGACCCGGGAGTTCAACCTGTTCCAGCAGTTGCTCGGCCTGGTCGACTGGGGTCGTCTCGACTTCCTGCTCGTCGACCTGCCGCCGGGCGCCGAACGGACGCTGCAGTACGCCGAAGTGCTGGGGCCGGCCGCGCGGTTCGTGCTCGTCACGATTCCAGCCGCCCTGGCCCGCGGCGTCGTCGCACGCTCGGCGGCGGCGCTCGGCACGACACCGAACGAGGTCCTCGGGTACATCGAGAACATGAGCGGCTACTACTGCGAGACGTGCGACGGGGTCCGTCCCCTGTTCGACGGCGCGGCGGGAGAAGCGCCCGAGCTTGGACTCCCCTGCCTGGCTAGGGTACCGTTCGACCCGCGTCTGGCAACGGCCTCCGACGCAGGCGAAGCGGACTTGCCCCCGGGACCGGTCATCCGCGCGCTCGACGAGGCCGCCGAACAACTCCTGCGTTGCGTCGCCCTGAGGCCCACGGACGAAGCCAACCTGATTCCGACCGACAGAGATCAAGAATGAAGTTCCTCTGCGTACCCTGCGACGAGCAGATGAAGCTGAAGCACGCGCTGGGACCCGACGGCGGTTCCGTCGCCCTGGTCTACGCCTGCCCCACCTGCTCCGCCGAGATGGCGATGATGACGAATCCGCACGAGACCCAGGTCGTCGGCTCGCTCGGGGTGAAGATCGGGCCCGGGGAAGATCCGGAAACGGCCGCCGCGGCCTCGAAGTGCCCGTTCACCGGCATGCTGGCCGACATGGGCCTGCCCCTCGCAGCGCAAGGCGCCGCCCGGGATGCGAGCCCGGCCGATGGAGAAAGCGGCGCCAACGGCGGCAACGGCGGCCCCGCGGGCATTCCCTGGACCGCGGAAGCCCGCGAACGCCTCGCGAACATCCCGGACATCGTCCGCACCTCGGCGGTTGCGGGCATCGAGAAGTTCGCCCTCGACCACGGCTACGACGAGGTCGACGCGGCGGTCCTGGAGCGTGCCCGCTCCTTCTTCGGCATCGCCTGAGCCTTTCCGGCGGAACATCGCGAGCGAGATTCTCCCGTGACCCTGTCACCCCTCGAGCAGCCAACGAGCGCCACGCCGGCGGCATTTGCCCGCCCGTACGTCATCTCCTGGAACCTGACGTACCGCTGCAACCTTGCCTGCGAGCACTGCTATCTCGATGCCGGCGCCAAGCCGTTGGTCGAGACCGCGAACTTTGCCGACCGCTCGGAACTCTCGACCGACCAGTGCAAGAAGGTGATCGACGACATCTGCGAGTTCGCTCCGGAGGCCCTGGTCATCCTCACCGGCGGCGAGCCGCTGTTGCGGCGCGACATCCTGGACATCGTCCGCTACGCCGCAAAGCGGGAGCTGTGGGTCGTCGTTGGCAGCAACGGCGTCCGGATCACGGAGAACCTGGCCCGCATCCTGAAGGGCGAGGGAGTCCGCGGTCTCGCGCTGTCGCTCGACGCCCTGGACGCGTCGGTCCATGACGGCTTCCGCCGCGTGCGCGGCGCCTGGCAGAACACGGTCGACGGCGCCAAACATCTGGCCGTCGCGGGTCTTCCCTTCATCATCCAGACGACGGCTGGAGCACACAACCGCGGGGAACTCGAAGAGATCGCGGAGTTCGCCTACACCGAGCTCCAGGCCCGGGTCTGGAACCTCTACTTCCTGGTGCCGACGGGCCGCGGCCAGTTCGTGTCCGACCTCGCGCCGTCGGATTACGACGATGTCCTCGCCTCCCTGGAGCAGATTCAACGCAGGTATCGCGGCCGCATGGTGGTCAACGCGAAGTGCGCTCCCCATTACGTCCGTCAACTGCTGGCCGGCGATCCGGAATCGCCCTTCCTGAAGGCCTTCGACGGCGGCGCCGGCGGCTGCCCGGCCGGCACGCACTACATGGGAATCCGACCGAACGGCGACGTCACTCCCTGCCCCTACCTGCCGGTCTTCGGCGGCAACCTGAAGAGTTCGACGTTGTCCGCGGTCTGGAAGGACTCCGAGCTGTTCCAGGACATCCGTCGCCGCAAGGAACTGGGCGGCCGCTGCGGTTCCTGCGAACTCCAGTCGGTCTGCGGCGGCTGTCGCGCGCGCGCATACGGCATGACGGGCGACCTGATGGCGGAAGATCCGCTGTGCACCCACGAACCCGGGGCTTTTTCGCCGCAGCAACTCGAGGCGCTCGGAGACCGAACCGGACTCGCATCCCTGTCCCGGTATGGCGAGGACAGCTCGACCAGCATCGCCTGGGAGCCCGAGGCACAGGCGCGAATGAAGCGGGTGCCGGCCTTCGTCCGCGGCATGGTCGTCCGCTCGGTGGAATCCCACTGCCGCAAGAACGGCATCGCGACGGTCACCGTCGAGGAACTCGACGCGATCCGGGCCCGGATGCCCACGCCCAAGGTCTTCGGCCGACCCTCCTGACCCGGACAGCAACCTGGTCCACACCCTGCGCCGTCCCCTGCCGCGCTCGTACGCCCACGTTCCACGCACCGTCCTGTGGTTGATCCCGGGTGGCGAGATCGAGATCGAGGGGCGCCTGGTGCCGGTCGAACCCTTCTACCTCGGCAAGTGGCCGGTCACGAACGAACAGTTCGAGGCCTTCGCCCCGGACTACCGGCGGTCGCCGCTCTCCCCCGGCGACCGGGACCTGGCCACGGGCGTCAGCTTCGAGCAGGCGCACGGCTACTGCGCCTGGTACGCGGAGGTTTCGCGCAAGCCGATGCGCCTGCCGACCGAAGTCGAATGGCGCTATGCCTGCCGGGGCACCGAGCTGGCCGGCGACGCCCCGTCGTGGTGTGCCACACCGGAGTCGGTCGACCGGTCTTGCTGGCACGCGGGCAACTCGGGCGGCCGCGTGCAGCTTCCCGAGCACCTGACCGCGAACGGCTTCGGCCTCCACGGAATGCTGGGCAGTGTCTGGGAGTGGGTCGCTCCCGATGCGGACAGCGCCGGGGACCGCAGAACGCTCTGCGGCGGTTCCTTCCGACTTGCAGCGTCCGAGCTTCACTGCGAACTGGCAAAGCGCGAGTCAGCCGACTTCGCGGTCGACGACACCGGCTTCCGCGTCGCCCGCTCCTTCCGCACCTGAGGAGAAACTGGGTGCGCCGGCCCTCTGGCCGGCTTCCGGACCTGCTGCCCGCGTCAGGGCTTCTCCTCCTCGTGCCGATGATCAGCGGGTGCCGCGGACAACCGGCGTCGGCGGGTCCTCGCCCCGGTGGAGCGCCAGGACGTTGGAGACGGCGAGTTCGGCCATCGCCAGCCGGGTCGGGATCGAAGCGCTCGCGATGTGGGGCAGAAGAACCGCGTTGTCGAGTTCGATCAGGTCGGGATGAACCTCCGGTTCCCGCTCGAACACGTCCAGGCCCGCGGCCCAGATGGCGCCGGAGCGGAGCGCCGCAGCCAGGGCCCCCTCGTCGACGATCGGCCCGCGGGCGGTGTTGACGAGCACCGCGGTCGGTTTCATCCGCCCGAGCCGTTCAGCGTCGATCAAGCCGGCGGTGCCCTCGGTCAGCGGCAGGTGGATGGAGACGAAATCGGCGGCCCCGAGCAGCGTATCGAGATCGGTCCTGCGAACGCCGAGTTCCTCTTCGAGGTCGGCTCGGCCCCGTTCGTCCCAATAGAGGATTTCCATGCCGAACCCGAGCCGGGCACGGCGAGCGACCGCCTCGCCGATGCGACCCATGCCGAGGATGCCGAGCGTACGTCCGTGGACCTCCTGGCCGCACAGGAGCATCGGTCCCCAGCGCTTGTACCTCCCGGCTCGAAGAAAACGCTCGGACTCCGGAAGACGCCGTGCGGCGGCCAGCAGCAGCGCCATCGCCAGGTCCGCCGTGGCGCCGTCGAGCACTCCCGGCGTGTTGGTGACCCAGATTCCGCGCACGGCCGCCTCGTCGATGTCCACGTTGTCGAATCCGACCGCCATGTTCGCCACCATGCGCAGATCAGGCGACCGATCGAAGAGCTCCGCGTCCACGCGCTCCGTGAGCAGCGCCAGGATCACGTCCGCGTCCGCAGCGGCGTCGAGCAGCAGCCCACGGTCCATCGCTGCGTCCTCCTCGAGCATCGTCGTGTCCACGCCCGGCTCGGCACGCAACCGTGCTACCGCCTCTTCCGGAATCGGTCGGGTCACCAGCAGCTTCATTGATCGATCTCCCATTCGTGCGCGACCTCGAACAGGCTGGGCTCGAACCGCTGCGCATCGATCTCCAACACGTTCGCCTGCACCTTGCGGTCGAACACGTGCAGGGATTCTTCGTCCAGCAGGAAGACGCACGCCGAGTAGTCGCCCTTGGTCATCGGCAGACGCGGCACCCGCACCACCGCGCGGTGACGGCCGGCCCCGGTCAGCGGTTCGAGCCCCGCGCGCTGGGTCGTGAAGGCACAGACCTGGACTCCGTCCGCGGTGTCGAGTCCGACCGCCAAGTGGAAGCCGAGGCCGTCCTCCCGACTCTCCCATTCGACCTCCAGAGCCCAGGAATCCGAGGCGCGCCTGTGGGCCTCGCCGTCGAGCGGCCGGATCCCGAGGATCCGCGCCGGGCTCGCCGCCGGATCGTCGCTTGACGGCGCGTCCGCTTCCGCGGTCTTGCCAGTCTTAGCCATCAGGAACCGCTCGTACTCGCCGACCACGCCGAGCGCCGCCCCGTCGGCCGCCACCTGGCCCTCGCGAAGCCACAGGGCCCGCTGGCAGAACGAAGTGACGTAGTACATCGCGTGGGAACAGAACAGCAGCGTGCCGCCGTCGGCCATGTACTTCTGCAGACGGTCCATGCACTTCTTCTGAAAGTAGCCGTCGCCCACCGAGAGCGCCTCGTCGACGACCAGGATGTCCGGTTCGACCTGAACCGCAATCGAGAAGCCGAGCCGCATCGTCATGCCGGTCGAGTACGAACGGACCGGCTGGTCGATCGCGGCGCCGAGTTCGCTGAACTCGATGATGTCCCTGGTCCGCTCCCGCAGCTCCCGCTGGTCGAGACCGACGATCGCCGCGCTGAGCCGAATGTTCTGGCGGCCCGTGAACTCGTGGTGGAAACCCGAACCGAGTTCCAGGATCGAAGCGACGCGCCCGCGGATCGAGAGTTCACCCGAGGTCGGCCGAGTCACGCCGGCGACGATCTTGAGCAGAGTGCTCTTGCCCGCCCCGTTCTCCCCCACGACTCCGAGTCCCTCGCCCGGAGGTAGTTCGAAACTCACATCGCTCAGAGCCCGGAACGGCCGGTGTGCCGGGCGCCTCAGCACCGCCTCCCGCAACCGGCCCCACGGGGTGTCGTAGATCCTGTAGACCTTGGTCAAACGGTCTGCCGAGACCGCGGAATCCCGCGGGTCGGGAACGACCGCGGGAGCGGCAGCCGTCACGCCCTCACCCGACGTCGCCCTCACCCGAGGCGGCGATCATCGCAGCCACCTGCTCCGGCTGGACACGGGTGATCAGGGGCTCAAACGGCCGAATCTCATGGTCGACCAGGGGCGTGTGGACATCGTCCCAGACCAGCGGGTCGATACCGAGAAAGTTCTCCGCCCGGGCCGCGATCGTCGGCACGACGGGCTTCAGGTAGACGATCAACTGACGAAACAGCTCGATGCCCGTCGTGCAGACAGCCTGGACCTCGGCGGCGCGCTCTGAATCGCGGGCAAGTTCCCAGGGCTTCCGATCGTCGATGTAGCGGTTCGCCCGGTCCGCCAGGGCGATGACGCGGCGCAGCGCCCGGTTGTAGTCACGCCCCTCGTAGAGGGCCGCGATCTCTTCCGCCCGGGAGGCCGCCTCCGCCGCGAGCTCGGGCGCGTCCAGCGCCGCCGCCAGCCGGCCGCCGGCCTGCCGGTGCAGGAATCCCGCGCAGCGGCTGGCGATGTTGACCACCTTCCCCACCAGATCCGAGTTGACGCGCAGGACGAAGTCCTCGAGGTTGATGTCGATATCCGCCAGGCCGTCGCTGAACTTCGCGGCGATGTAGTAGCGGAAGGCCTCCGGGTCTAGATGCTCCAGGTAGGTGCGAGCCATCACGAAGGTGCCGCGGGACTTGGACATCTTCGCGCCGTCGACGGTCAGGAAGCCGTGGACGAAGACGGAGGAGGGCGTCCTGTAGCCGCCGCCGTGAAGCATCGCGGGCCAGAACAGGCAGTGAAAGTAGAGAATGTCCTTGCCGATGAAGTGGTACAGCTCGGTGTCGCTGCCCGGCCCCCAGAAGTCGTCGAAGGCGATCCCCTCGCGGTCGCAGAACTGACGGAAGCTCGCCATGTAGCCGATCGGTGCGTCGACCCAGACGTAGAAGTACTTGTTCGGCGCGTCCGGGATCCCGAAGCCGAAGTACGGCGCGTCGCGCGAAATGTCCCAGTCCCGCAGCCCGTCGTCGAACCACTCGCGAAGCTTGTTGACCACCTCGCTCTGCAGGCGGCCGTCACCGACCCACTCCTCGAGCAGGTCCCGGTAGTCGGACAGGCGCAGGAAGAGGTGCTCGGACTCCCGCTCGACCGGCAGCGCTCCGGTGACGATGGAACGCGGGTCGATCAGGTCCGAAGGCTGATAGGTCGAGCCGCACTCGTCGCAACTGTCACCGTTCTGGTCCTTCGCCCCGCAACGCGGACAGGTTCCCTTGACGAAGCGGTCGGGCAGGAACATCTCCCTTTCGGGGTCATAGAACTGCCGGACCGTCCGGCGGTCGATCGACCCCCGTTCGCGCAGCCGGTCGTAGATTCCCTCCACCAGTTCCCGATTCTCGGGAGAGTGGGTGGTGTAGAAGTTGTCGAAGTGGATCTGGAAAGCGCGATAGTCCTCCAGGTGCTCCGCCGCCAGCCGGACGATCAGGTCCTCGGGCGTGATTCCCTCCCGCTCGGCGCGCAGCATGATCGGTGTGCCGTGCGCGTCCTCGGCACAGACGTAGTAGCACTCGTGACCACGCATCCGTTGCATCCGGCACCAGATGTCCGTCTGGACCGCTTCCACCAGGTGGCCCATGTGGATCGGACCGTTGGCGTAGGGCAGGCCGCTGGTGACCAGGATGCGTCGTCGTTCCGGCATTTTGTCCCCTGCCGCTTCCTTCGGAAGCGCTCTTGGCGATTCCCCCGGAGGTCGGCCCCCGGCGGACCGGGATTATGCAGCATGCCACCCGTGTGGCGCGTTTCGCGCCACACGCGAACCATGTGCGCGTCCGTCAGCGGACGAGCGCTTGCAACCCGGGTGGCGCGTTCCGCGCCACACGCGAAGCAGTCCGTTCGCCCGTCAGCGGGCGAACGGATGCAACCCGCGCGTGCCGGAACACGTCTTCCTGAGCAGACGCCGATGACGACTCCTCAACAACCTGCCAGCCCGAATCCCGACCTGTTCCTGGCGCGGCGCGCCGCTGCCGGACACGCCGACGCCTGGAGCGAGTTGATCGATCGCTACGGCCGGCGCATCTACAACATCGCGTTCCAGTTCGCCGGCAACACCGCGGAAGCCGAGGACCTGACCCAGGAGATCTTCCTCAAGCTCTACCGCAACCTCGACCGCTACCGGGGCGATGTGCCGCTCGCCGGCTGGACCCTCCGGCTGTCCAGGAACCTCTGCGTGGACCACTATCGCCGCACCCGTACCGAACGGCGAACCACCATCGTCTCGGAGGAGCTGTTGAAGCGCCAGGCCGGCAGTCTGGACACAGCCGCCAGCGCCGAACGCCGCGAACGGCTGCGGATGGTCTACCAGACGCTCGAAGAGATGCCGGAGGCCTTCGCCGAGATCCTGACGCTACGCGACCTGCAGGGCCTGAGCTACGCCGACATCTGCGCCTTTCTCGACCTGCCCGAGGGGACGATGAAGTCTCGCCTGCGGCGCGCGCGACTGGAACTCATTCGGCGCATCGACCGCAGGCGCAAGGCCCTGGGCGATCGCACGCCGACCCGCGGAGGGGCCTACAAATGAGCCGCGGGGGTCAGCACGGAGACACCCGTCCCGGAATGCCGGCCAGAAGGCCGGCGCACCCAGTCTCGGAGGACGCGGAGCGGGCTCCAGGCATCGACGAACTCGGCGCCCGCCTCCCGATGTCCGACGAACTCCGCACCAGACTCCTCGAGATCGCCCTCGGTCCGTCCTGGGACCGCGACGGCGAGGCGCGCGCCCTCGAGCTGGAATCGCTCGTCGGGTACGAAGTCGATCCGCCGGCGACCCTGATGCGGCGGCTGCGGGAGATACCCGCACGCAGCCCCGTTCGATGGCAATCGCCACCTCGACCTGGCGGCCGGTTCCTGCGTCGTCGCGGTGGGCCAGCCGGATCCGCGGCCCTGGCCGCACGTCCCGGAACCGGCACCGCACTCGCCGCCAGCTACCTGCTCGCGGTCGCCCTGACCCTCGTGCTCGGCGATCCGTTCGCCGCGGGGCGCAGGGTCGCGACGAATCTCGGCGCCGCGGCCGGCGAGCATCTGCTCGAACCCGCGTCCGAGGCCGGCGCGTCGATGCAGGGAACCGTCAACGAGCGCCTTGGCTCGCTGCAGGGACTCTGGCGGCCGGCCGGATTCTTCGCCGAGCCGCTGGACCTTCCCACCGATCGCGTCAGCGCCTGGTTTCGGGGCGCCGTCGAGTCGTCGTCCGAGGCACTTCGCCAACTGACCGGCTTGTTGCCATCAGGCGAGTCCGGCGACGACGGCAAGCCGCCGCCAACGATCCGAAACCGCCCGGAAGCCCATCAGGACAGGAGCACCGCATGAACACCGAACCCGAACACGACACTTCACGGACCGAGAACGCGGGGACTGCCAGCCAGGACCCGGCCCCGCCAGCGGACACTCCACCACCACCGCCCCGGACCGACGGCGACGAGACCCCTCCGCCTCCACCGCCGCCGGCGCCCGCCCAGGGAGGTCTCACCGCCCGGCACGTCGTCAGCGTGATCCTCGCGCTCTTCCCCGGGCTCGGCCACATCTACAACGGCCTCTACCAGCGGGGCATCGTGCTCTTCCTGCTCGCGGTCGGCTCCATCTACCTCGCCACCGAGGAGGGCGTGATGGGCATGGTCGTGGCCTTCGTTTGGCTCTTCAACATCATCGACGCCTACCGGCAGGCCACTCTGATCGAACTCGGCCTCGCGACCGACCTGGGTCTGCAGGACGCCCCGCAGCCCCCCAAAAGCGGCCAGCTCGGCCTCCTGGCCGGCGCCGGCCTGTTCGTCATCGGCTTCCTGGCCCTGCTCGACCACACTTTCGGCTACGACATCGACCGCGTGTGGGAGTTCTGGCCCCTCGGCCTGTTGGCGGCGGGCGCGTGGTTGATGATCGGCGCCTACCGGCAGTGGCGGCGCGGCCGGGACGAGGCGGATTAGCCCAGTTCGGCCCTCAACTTGTCGTGCAGGGCGCCGGCGCCGTCGATCATCGCGTCGACGCTGCGGGCGCCGGCCAGGAACAGGCCCGTCAGGTTGAGCGCGACGCTGCCGAACCCCAGTTCGCCAAGCTTCGCGGCGGCCTCGGCGACGCGGTCCGGCTCGGTGTAGAACGTGCGGTCGCTCTCGTTCCCCGGTCGCGGCGGCGGCGAAACCTGTGCCTGAAACTCGAGGGCCTCCGGATCGCGACCGGCCCTGTCCGCGTAGCCGCGGATCGAGGCGATCGCCTGATCGCCGTTCTCGAACAGCTCCTCCGAAGCGACGCCCATCCAGCCATCACCGTACCGGCCCGCACGCCGGAAAGCAGCCTCGCTGTGGCCCCCGATCCAGATCGGAAGATCCGCTCCACGCGGCGGCTTGGGCTCCATCGCCATCGCCTCGACGCGGTAGAACTCCCCTTCGAAATCGATCGGGTCCTGGCCCCAGCAGGCCCGTAGCACGGCGATCGCTTCGTCCATGCGCCGTCCGCGGTTGCGGAAATCCTGCCCCATCGCCTCGTACTCCGATTCCTGCCAACCGACCCCGAGACCCAGTCGAAGACGTCCGCCGGAGAGCGTATCCAGGGTCGACGCCTGCTTCGCTGTCAGGACCGGGTCGCGCTGCGGCAGGACCAGCACCTCGGTTCCGAGCCCGATCCGCGAAGTGCAGGCCGCGACGTACCCAAGGGTGGCGAAGGCCTCCATGATCGGCATCTTCGCCGGATACCGGTTCTTCTCCCGCCCCTCCGTGTCGTGGCCCATGACCACATGGTCGAAGATGTCCAGTTGATCGAAGCCGATTTCATCCATCGCCCCAGCGAGACGGGTAACGGCTTCCGGCCCCTCTCTGTAGACCACGCTAGGGAACTCAACGGCGAGCTTCATCGGC
>JAGWAG010000054.1:0-2450 GCA_021296535.1 Acidobacteriota bacterium
CATGTCGGGGTCGGCAGTTTCGGCCACCGCGGCGACTTTGATTTCAGGGCGGTCCAGGGCAAGGCGGAACAGACTGCGACCGAGCAGACCGAAGCCCATGATTCCGATGCGGTTCGTTGTCGTCATCCGGGTATGAAAGTAGTCAGCGTGGAAGAAGAAGCCGTCAAAGGGCGACGGCAGGATAACCGACCCGGACTACACTGTCTGTGCCGGAAACCGACCTGCGGCAAGCCTCAGTCGGTTGCGTGCGCGGAGGCCAGGATCTCCATCGTGTGGCGCACCGGAATCGGCGAGCCCAGGCGCCGGACGTGACTCTGGATCTGGGTCAGGCAGCCGATGTTGCCGGTGGCGATCACGTCCGGTTCGCCTTCCAAAAGAGCCTCGGCCTTCTTGCGCCCCAGGCGGGCCGCAAGTTCGGGCTCTTCCAGGTTGTAGATGCCCGCCGAACCACAGCAGATCTCCCAGTCGCGCGGCTCGACCAGCGTCAGGTTCGGCACCTGCGCCAGCAACTGCCGGGGTCCCGCCCGCTCCGACTGGGCATGGGCCAGGTGGCAGGCATCGTGGTAGGCCACCCGCAGGGGCTGCGGCAGCGGCGGCGGCGCCTCGGTCTCGAGAGCCGAAAGGAAGGTCGAGACGTCACGAACTTTGGCGGCAAGGGCGCCGGCGGCTGCCTCTTCCGGCCGGCCGGCGAACAGCAGACCGTACTCCTTGAGGCCCGAACCGCAGCCGGCCGCATTGGTGAGCACCGCGTCGACGTCCGGCAAGAGACCGTCACGCCCGAGCACGTTCAAGAGGGAGCCAGCAGCGGCGCGGGCCCGCGGCGCGTCACCGGCGTGAAACGCGAGCGAACCGCAACACGCCTCCTCTCCGGGAACGACAACCTCAACTCCGCGGCGGGTAAGAACATCGATCGTCGCCTGGTGAATCCGCGGCGCCAGCACCTGCTGCGCGCAACCGGCGAGAAGGGCCACGCGGGCGCGCTGCTCGCCGACCGCCGGGAACACGCCGAAGCCGACTTCCGCACGGTCCGCACCCTCGGGCAGCAGATCGAGCGGCGCGGCAAGCCGCGCCGGCAGCAGCGCACGGAAGGGCGCCGCCAGCCGGCCCAGCCGCAGCATCCACCGCAAACGCGCGGGGCTCGCCAGCGTGTCCAGCATCAGCCCGCGCCAGAGGCGGTCCGGCAGCGAGCGCCGCCGGCCGTCCTCGGCCAGTTCCCGGAAGGGCATCAGGAGCTCTCCGTACTCGACACCCGACGGGCAGGCAGTGACGCACGCCATGCAGCCCAGGCAGGGGTCGATGTGCTCCAGGGCCTCCTCGAGTTCCAGACCGCCCTCCAGCACCTCCTTCATCAGCACGATGCGGCCACGCGGCGAGTCCATCTCCTCGCCGAGTTCGACGTACGTCGGGCACGTCGGCAGGCAGAAGCCGCAGTGGACGCAGGCCGCCATCGCCGAGGCCGAGTCGCCGACCTCGCTCCGCAGCGCGTCCAGCTCGATCGCGTGCTGCATCGCCGGCTGTAAGCGACCGCTACGCGAGCACCCGGAATAGCGCCAGAAGACCGCCTACGCCACCCAGCACTACTCCGATTACACGCCAGGACGCCGCCGTGATCTTGTCGCTCAAGCGGAGTTCTACCGCCGCCAGATCCGCTCGCGTCGCGGCGGTCTCGGCGATGGTCTCGCCAACCGCTTCTGCAACCGCAGTCGCATGCTCAGGGTCGATTCCCGCTTCACGCAGGGCTCGCGCTATCGCCAGGGTGCTCACGCCCTGATGCTAACTCAGATGTGCTGGTAGGCCTGCAGGGTCAGGAACTCCTGGAACTCGGAGCCGAGCACCAGGTCGTCGAGCAGCTCCACCGCGAGGCCGTAGCGGCTCGCTTCGCGGCCGCCGAGCTGGCTCAACTCCTCGTCCCGCACCTGCTCGTAGAGCTCGGGCGTGACCTGCTCGCCGTTGTCCATCCGCGCGCCTCTGTGGACCCACTGCCAGAGCTGGGCGCGGGCGATTTCGGCAGTCGCCGCATCTTCCATCAGGTTGTTGATTGCCGCCGCGCCGTTGCCGTTGAGCCAGGAGTTCATGTACTGGAGTCCCACCGACACGTTGTTGCGCAAGCCCTGCTCGGTCAGCGTGCCGCCGGGCACGTTCAGGTCGATCAGGCTGCCGGGCTCCACCGAAACGTCCTGGCGCAGCCTCTCCTTCTGATTCGGGCGGCCCTCCATCTTCGTGGAGAACACCTCCAGGGCGATCGGCACCAGGTCCGGATGGGCTACCCAACTGCCGTCGAACCCGTCGCCGGCCTCGCGCTCCTTGTCGGCCGTGACCGCCGCCAGCGCCGTCGCGTTGACCTCCGCGTCCCGCCGGCTGGGGATGAAGGCCGCCATGCCGCCGATCGCGTGAGCGCCGCGGCTATGGCAGGTGCGAACCAGCAGCTCCGTGTAGGAGCGCATGAAGGG
>JAGWAG010000054.1:2554-15727 GCA_021296535.1 Acidobacteriota bacterium
TCGTAGAGGATCTCCTCCATCTCGAACGCGGCGAGGATCGTCTCGATCAGCACCGTGGCGCGGACGCTGCCCCGCGGCACCCCGAGCGCATCCTGGGCGGCGACGAAGATGTCGTTCCAGAGCCGCGCCTCGTGCCGGTTCTCCAGCTTCGGCAGGTAGAAGTACGGACCGCTGCCGCGGCTGAGTGCCGCCTTCGCGTTGTGGAAGAAGTAGAGGGCGAAGTCGAAGATGCCGGCCGAGACGGGCTGGCCGTCGATCACGGCGTTCTTCTCGATCAGGTGCCAGCCGCGCGGACGCACCAGCAGGGTGGCGATCTCGTCCTTGAGGCGGTACTCCTTGCCGTTGCCGGGGTTCGTGAACTCCAACTGCTTGCGCACCGCGTCGTACAGGTTCTCCTGACCCTCGATCACGTTGCGCCAGCTCGGACTCAGCGCATCCTCGATGTCGGCCATGAACACCTTGGCGCCGGAGTTCAGCGCGTTGATCATCATCTTGCGGTCGACGGGGCCCGTGATCTCGGCCCAGCGGCAGTTCAGGTCCGCGGGCGTAGGAGCCACCTTCCAGTCCGCGTCGCGGACTTCCTGCGTCTCAGCCGGGAAGGTCGGATCCTCGCCAGCCTGAATCCGGGCGTGGCGATCCACCCGGTCCTGGAGCAACTGCACCCGGCGCTCGTCGAACTGCCGGCAAAGGTCGCCCGCAAACTCGAGCGCCTCCGGAGTCAGGATGTGTTCCGCCGCCTCGAAGTCGCGTGGTCCGGTGATCTCGATTCCGCTCATGCTGCCGTCTCCCAGAACCGGCCCCGGCCGGCCTCTCGTGCGTCGTCTTTCTGCAACCTGCCTCCACCAGGACTCGTAGACCTGTCTGGCGAAGCGGCGGCAGCTTACCGGATGCCGGCGAAGGCGCCGGGCCACCTGGCGAACGTGAGACAATGCCGCGGCGCTGACGCTTTGAAGCGCTGTCCCGCGACCGGAGGTTCCAATGATCGTCCCCCGTCAAGTGCCGCGCGCCACCTTGTGCGCCACCCTCCTGGCCGTCACCGTGCTGGCAGCGCCGGCTCGGGCCCAGACCGGCGAGCCGACCAGGCTGCTCCGCTTCCCCGACCTCTCCGGCGACCGGATCGCGTTCACCTACGCAGGCGACATCTGGCTGTCTTCGGCGGACGGGGGCACGGCGACGCGTCTCACCTCCCACCCCGGCCTGGAGCTGTTCGCCAGGTTCTCGCCGGACGGTTCGCAGATCGCCTTCACCGGCCAGTACGACGGCGACGAGCAGGTCTACGTCGTGGACACGGCGGGCGGCGCGCCCCGGCAGTTGACCTTCTACCCGGCGGCCGGGCCCCTGGCCCCTCGCTGGGGCTACGACTACCAGGTCTACGGCTGGTCTCCCGACGGCAAGTCCGTCCTGTTCCGGTCGTTGCGGGACGGATGGGACCTGGGTGACACGAAGCTGTTCCTGGTCGACACGGCAGGGGGATTGCCGAGACCGCTGCCGATGCCGGAGTCGGGCGGCGGCGATCTTTCGCCCGACGGACAGCGCGTCGTCTACTCGCCAGTGACCCGGGACTTCCGGCACTGGAAGCGCTACGAAGGAGGCTGGGCGCAGGACCTGTGGATCCTCGACATCGACAGCCTGGAGTCGATCCAGGTGACGGACCACAAGCGCTCCGACCGCGACCCGATGTGGATCGGCGACACGATCTACTTCTCCTCGGACCGCGACGGCACGCTGAACCTGTATGCCTACGAGGTCGATTCGGGCGAGCTCTCCCAGCTCACGAACGAGCACCAATGGGACGTGCGTTGGCCCAGCGCCGACAAGGCGAACCGGCGCATCGTCTACGAGAAGGCCGGTTCGCTCGAGATCTTCGACCTCGCCTCCGGCGCCGCGCGCCCCGTCCCCATCCACGTGCCGACGGACCAGCTCGCCCGCCGGCCCGGCCGGGTTTCGGCGGCGAACCAGGTGTCCGGCTTCTCGCTCAGTCCGAAAGCGAAGCGGGCCGCCTTCTCCGCCCGCGGCGACATCTTCACCGTCCCGGCCGAGCACGGTCCGACCCGCAACCTGACCCACTCCTCCGGCGCCAACGACCGGGATCCCGCCTGGTCGCCGGAAGGCCGGCGGATCGCCTTCACGTCCGACCAGACGGGAGAGACGGAGATCTGGGCGGTCAGCCAGGACGGCAGCGGCGAAGCGCTTCAGCTCACGGAAGGCAGCCTCGGCCGCCACTACAACAACCTGCTCTGGTCGCCGAAGAGCGACCGCATCGCCTTCATCGACCAGCAGGGTCGGCTCGGCATCGTCGACGCGAGCGTTCGGAGCGGCGACGACGCGGCGGCCGGACCACGCGACATCATCGAAGTCGCGGACGATCCTCGGCCCTTCGGCACCAGCTACGACTGGTCGCCGAACGGCGACTACCTGGCGGTGGAACTGGGCGATCCGAACGAGTTCGCCTCGATCCACATCTTCGAGGTCGAGAGTCGGACACTCACCCGGGTGACCTCCGAACTCTGGAACGACTTCTTCCCCGTCTTCGACCCGGGCGGCGACTACCTCTACTTCTTCTCCGACCGGCAGTTCGTGCCGCAGATCGGCAGCTTCGAGTACAACTACGCCGCCGACCGCGAGACGTACCTCTACGCGCTCGCCCTGCGCGAGGACACGCCCCATCCGTTCCCGCCGCGGAGCGACGAGGTGGAGATCGAGGAAGACGAGGAGGAGGACGGGAAGGACGACGCCGAGAACGGCGAGAACGGCGAGAACGGCGAGAACGAGGCCGACGACGACGACGATTCCGACGACGACCCGGACAACGACTCGGACAACGACGAACCCGAGGAGGACGAGCGGGACCGGATCGACCTCGACGGCCTCGCCCAGCGCATCGCCCGCTTCCCCCTCGAAGCGGACAACTACATCGGCCTCGGCGCCGCGGAGGGCAAGGTCCTGTACGTGCGGGGCGGCGCCGGCTACCTCGGACGCTCGTCCGACATCCAGCCCGAAGTCTTCTCGTACGACCTGAAGAAGCGTGAGGGCAAGAGCCTGGCCAAGGGCATCGGCGGCCTTGTCCTTTCCGGCGACGGCAAGAAGCTGCTGGTGCGCGAGGGCCGGTCCTACCGCCTGCTCGACGTAGGCGGCGGTCCGGCGAAGACGCTCTCGCTAGCCGGCCTGACCGTCGACCGGGTGCCTGCCGAGGAGTGGGCCCAGATCTTCGAGGAGGTCTGGCGCCGGTTCCGCGACTTCTTCTACGCCCCGAACATGCACGGCTACGACTGGGAGGCGCTCCGGGAGCAGTACCGCCCCCTGCTGGCCCACGTCGGCCACCGCAGCGACCTGAACTACGTGATGAGCGAGATGGTCGCCGAGTTGAACGTCTCCCACGCCTACGTCTCGGGCGGCGACTACGAGGCGCCCGACCGGCCTCGCGCCGCCCTGCTCGGGGCCCGCTTCGAGCTCGACGAGGACGCCGGCCGCTACCGGTTCTCCCGCATCTTCGAAGGCCAGAACGAGGAACCCCGCTACCGCTCGCCGCTGACCGAGATCGGCATCGGCATCGAATCGGGCGACTACCTGTTCGCGATCCAGGGCCGCGAGCTGACGCCGGACACGAACCCGTTCCAGCTCCTGCGCGAGGCCGGGCGCGGGCCGCTCGAGTTGACCGTCGGTTCGAGCCCCGACCGCGGCGAGGCAAGGAACGTCCTCGTCGATCCGATCGCGAGCGAGGACGCCCTGATCTACCTGGCCTGGACCGAACGGAGCCGCGGGATCGTCGAGGAACTCGGAGGCGGCCGGATCGGCTACCTCCACATCCCCGACATGTCGGCTAGCGGCATCCGGGAGTGGATCAAGTGGTACTACGGCCAGGTGCGCAAGGAGGCCCTAGTCGTCGACGTCCGCTCGAACGGCGGCGGCAACGTCTCGCCGATGATCATCGAGCGGTTGCGGCGCGAGACCCTGATGCTCGACTTCGAGCGCAACCGGGACTCCGTGGACACTTCGCCGGGCGGCGTCTTCCACGGCCACCTGGTGTGCGTGATCGACGAGGACACCGCCTCGGACGGCGACCAGTTCGCCTACCAGTTCCGCCGCGCCGGGTTAGGACCCATCGTCGGCAAGCGGAGCTGGGGCGGCGTCGTCGGCATCTACGGCCGGGCGCCGCTGATCGACGGCGGCTCGGTCAACGTGCCCGAGGCCGGCTCCGCCGACCCGGAGGGCAACTGGGTGATCGAGGGCTACGGCGTCGACCCGGACATCGAGGTCACGAACCTGCCCCGCGACATCCTCGACGGCCGCGACCCGCAACTCGAGCGAGCCGTCGACCTGATGCTCGAGAAGCTCGCCGAAGACCCGCGGACGCTACCAGGCCGCCCCGCCGACCCGATCAAGACCCCGTAGCATCGACAACCTGCGAGACTCCCATGCACACCTACCACCATCGTTCACCGGCATACTCCGCGGCAGGAACTGGGTGCGCCGGCCTTCTGGCCGGCATCCGGCGCAAGGCGCCGGCCTCCGGGAATCCTGCCGTTCTAGCAGCCACTCTGATCGCCGCCGCCCTGGTGGCGGCGCCCACCCTCGGTGCTGAAGCCGACGCCAACGACTGGCCCGGCTTCCGCGGCGCCGACGGCAGCGGCATCGCCCGCTCGGGCCCCGGCCCCGCCGCCGACCTCACGCTCGAACGCAACCTGCTCTGGAAGGCGAAGATCGAGGGCCGCGGCCACTCCTCGCCGGTCATCACGGACGGTCGTATCTTCCTGACCACGGCGATCGTCGGCGAGCCGATTCCAGGCGCGGAACCACCCGAACACACGTTCGGCGGCCAGCCTTTCCGCCACCCGCAAGCCACCGACGGCAACCGCCACCACACGATGAACGTGATCGCACTGGACGCCGACCAGGGCGACCTGCTCTGGACGCACACGGCCTACGCCGGCAGGGTCTACGACGACCGCCATTCCGAGTCCTCCTACGCCTCGCCGACACCGGTCACCGACGGCGAGCGGGTCTACGCCTACTTCGGCTCCGAGGGTGTCTACGCCTACACGATGGAGGGTGAGCCGGTCTGGGAACGCGACATCGGCGACATCAAGACGGTCGGCCTCGGCGTCGGCACTTCACCGGTGCTCAGCGACGGTCTGCTGATCATCCTGGCCGACGAGGACAGCGGTGACGACTCCTTCATCGTCGCTCTCGACGCCGCAACCGGCGAGGAAGTCTGGAAGCGGAAGCGGCCCGTCCAGGCGAGCTGGGCAACGCCCATCGTCGTCGAGCACGACGGCCAGAAGCAGTTGCTGACGACCGGCTACGAGTACGTCATCGCCTACGACCCCACCGACGGCAGCGAGCTGTGGCGCGCGAAGGGCCTCGAGAACAACGCGATCCACACACCGATGACCGTCGGCGACCTGGCAGTCTTCACGTCCGGCTACCCCGGCAAGGTCGTCTTCGCGATTCCCCTCGACAGCCGCGGCGACCTGACCGGCGACGACCCACGGGTCTGGACCTACCGCAAGGGCACCGGCTACGTGCCCTCGAACCTGCTCTACGACGGACTGCTCTACCTGACCAACGACGGCGGCGTGATCACCTGCCTCGACGCGCGTACCGGCGAAGTGGTCTACGAAGGCGGGCGGCTTCCGATCCGCGGCCGCTACTCCGCCTCGATGGTCGGCGGCGGCGGGCGGATCCTGATGGTCAACACGGACGGCGACGCCGCGATCATCCGCGCCGGCCGGGAGCACGAGGTCCTCGGCAGCTTCTCGCTCGGCGAGTCGGTCTGGGCGACCCCGGCGATCGTGGGCGACCGCCTCTACGTGCGCGGCCGCGAGCACCTCTTCGCGCTCGGTCCGGCCGGCAGCAAGGCCGACTCGACCGGCGGCGACGCACCCTGACCCGCCCCCGCATCGCCGTCCTGCTCCCCTGCCTCAACGAGCAGGCGACGATCGCCGACGTCATCGCGGCGTTCCAGCGCGCTCTTCCCGAGGCGACCGTCTACGTCTGCGACAACGGTTCCGACGACGGTACGGCCGAAGCCGCAGACGCAGCCGGTGCCACCGTGATCGCCGAGCCCCGGCGCGGTAAGGGCCGGGCCATCCGTCGCCTGTTCCGCGAGGTGGACGCCGACATCTACCTGATGGCCGACGGCGACCACACCTACGACGCGGAGAGCGCCCCACACCTCGTCTCGACTCTCCAGGAACGTGACCTCGACATGCTCGTCGCCGCTCGCAAGCGGGCCGACGCACACGCCTACACGCCGCTTCGCCGCCTGGGAAACCGGCTGTTCAGCGCCCTCGCCCGCTGGCGCTGCGGCCCACGGGTCCACGACCTCCTGTCCGGCTACCGGGTCTTCTCGCGCCGCTTCGTCGAACGCTTCCCCTCGCGCTCCGACGGCTTCGAGATCGAGACGGAGCTGACGCTCTTCGCCGCGTCCTCGGACCTCGCCTGGGACGAAACCCCGTGCCCGTACTTCGCCCGGCCGGAGGGCTCGGCGAGCAAGCTCAAGGCGTTCCGCGACGGCTTCCGCATCCTGCGCACGCTCCTCTTCTCGTCTGCGGCGCCTGGGAACCCCCGCGGCGCCCTTCGGGCCGCCACCCTGGTCGGCGCCGTGACGCTCGCCGCCACCGTCGTCTTTCTCGCGCTCAACTGGCTTGCCGTCCGCGCCGACCCCAAACCCGTCGCCGACGCGCTGCGCGCGTCCTACGCGCACCCCGAGCACACCCTCGAGGACTCGGCCGAGCGCTTCAACGACTGCCTGCTCAGCCTGATGGCGCTCGACCGGGCCGGTTCGACCTGGGAGCGGACCGTCTCCCCCCGCCGCGTCTACCGCTACACGCGCCCGCAGCGACCGTGCGACGCGCTCGAGCAGCGACTCGACCAGGGAGCCGTCGACGACTCGGACTTCCTGACCGTCTTCTACCACCAGTACTGGGCCGGCCAGCGCGTCATGCTGCAGTGGCTGTTGCCGCGCATCGGCGTCGACGGGCTGCGGAATCTGCTGGAGGCGCTGACATTCGTTCTGCTGGGCATCGGTGTTGGCGAGGCCCTGTCACTTGCAATAGCGGTCGTCGCCGCACCCCATCCCTGGAACCGCGAACTTCCAGCCCTCTTCCGGCGACTCCTCCACGTGCCGACCGCTGAAAAGGGGACGACGAGCCCGGTGCCCAAGCGCCAGTTCCTGTTCCAGCCCGCCGCCTACGTAGCCATCTTTGTCTGTCTGCTCCTCTTCCTCGATCTCGACGACCGCGCCGGCAGTTTCACCACCGGAGCCTCGAACCTGCTGACCCTCGTCCTGCTCATCGCGGCACCGGTTCTGCGGATCGCCCACTGGAAACCGGAACGCCAGATTCTGCTCTTCGCCGCCTTCGGCGCTCTGATCGCCTACCACGAACTCCTGTTCGGCAGCGCCCTGATCGGGCTCGTCGCCCTGCTGCTGGTGCTGGCCGTCGCACCGCCACCTTCCACGAGACACGGCACCGAACCGTCCGGCCCGCTCCGCCGCGCGCGCGCCTGGCGCCGCCAACTGCTGATCCGTTGCGCCGGCGCCTACATTTCCTGCCTCTCCGCCGTCTTCCTGCTCCGGGTCCTCCTCGCCGAACTCGTGTTCCGCGAACCCGTGCTCTTCAAGTTCTGGGACCAGCTCGCCTTCCGGCTCTACGGCGATCCTCGCAGCTCGATCCACCCCGACATCGACCCCTTCTACTCCAGCCGACCCACGATCGAACGATTCCTCGATCGGGCCGCCAACCACCTCGGCACCGTCGGCCTCGGCTCACGGGTCCTGGCCCTCGCCCTGATCGCCGTCACGGCGGCAACGCTGATCGCCGGCACCCTCTATGTCCTCCGCCACTGGTGGTCCCTGGAAGACCCCTGGCGCTGGGCCGGCATCCTCGCCGCCGGGTGGGCGGTCCCCGCCTGGTACGCCGTCTTCTTCGCGCACTCCCTGGCCCACGTGCCGGTTGCTCTTCGGCTGCTCGCGCTGCCGTACGCGGCGGCTGCGGTGCTCGTCGTCGGAGCGGCGGTGTTTCGTCGGAGGACTGTGGAGGCCTGAAATCTCGGAGTCGGACACCGGAAATCTCGGAGTCACGATAGGGAAGCTGTTTTCCTGTCTCCGTCACTGGCCCGCTCCCGTCGAAGCGCCGTTCGACGCAATTCCAATCCGCACGTGGAAAGCGACCTGCGCCAGCGACTCGACGCCTACGGCCGCGGCCGCTTCGGTCAAGCGCCGATCCAGGCTCGCGGCCCCAACCGAGGCGTCGGCAACGAACGCCATCAGCGGGCGTGCCCCTCGTGGCGCCAAGCCAGGAGTTCCGGGGTCGTCACGGCCCGCTGCTTCGCCCGTTCCCCGCGCAACGTCGCGCACAGCGCGGCATGGTCCCGGTCGTCGACGAGTGGGGTCACGCGGGCAATCGGAGTCGCGCCGCGGCAAATGACCAAGTCCTCCCCGGCCTCCAGATCCGCCAGCAAGGCCGAGAGGTGCGTCTTCGCCTCGCCGATTTTCGCGTAACGGGTCATGTTCTCCGTGCTCCTCTTCAACCTGAGCTGAAGGGATGCTAAGCCTCACGAGGGGCGCCGATACACCTGACTGCGGTGAGCAACCCGTACAACCTCAATCAGCTTCTCGCCGGGTTTGCGAGCGAACAGGACCCGCCAGTCCCCGACTCGCAGCCGCCACGTCGGCCTGCTGGATCCCCTCAGCCGCTTGACCTCCCCGACTTGCGTCGAGGCATAGCGCTCAAGTGCTTCGGTGATCCGCCTCCGGGTCGACTCATCGGCGCGCTTCAGGTCTCGCAGCGCCCGCGCACTAAACGCAACGGCGACCCTCAGAGGTCAAGCTCCCGCTTTACCTCCTCCAGGGTGTGAGTCCGCCCGGCGTCAAGGTCCTCATATCCCTCGTCCAAGAGACTCTTGCCCTTCTCGCTCAGCACCTCGTCGTCCTCGGGCACATCCATCAGGTGCTTGAAGAACGGGTCCGCGCTTTCGACCAGTTGCTCCAGATAGCGGCCGGCGGCCGGAATCTCCTGGTCAGGCAACTGCTCCACCAAGCGAACAACCTGTTCTCGGTTGTGGGGTTTTCTGCTTGGTACGGTCATCGCCTCGCCTCCGAAGTGCCGCTAGGACGCTACCACGGCAGACCCGGGCCAACCGTATGTCGCCGCGCCTCCAATTCCATGCCGGACGGCCCCGTCAGCCCAACTCCGGTCGGCTGCTAACTTGACGTCCATGCACCCCAAGACCCGCTTCGCGATCCTCCTGCTGGTCGGCCTGACCCTGCTCTCGACGACCGGCGTAGCCTCAGCCCAGCAACAAGACCAGCCCAACATCATCGTCATCCTCGCCGACGACCTGGGCGTCGAGACGCTCGGCGTCTACGGCGGCACGTCCTATGAGACACCGGAGCTCGACAGGATCGCGGCGGAGGGTATGCGGTTCGAGAACGGGCACTCGCAGCCGCTGTGCACGCCGACCCGGGTCAAGCTGATGACGGGGCTGCACAACTACCGGAACTACCGGGAGTTCATGGAACTCGACCCGGCCGACGTCACGTTCGCCCACGTGCTGGCGCAGGCGGGGTACCGGACGGTCATCTCGGGCAAGTGGCAGTTGACGAACAACCTCTACATGGTCCACGAGGGGGCCTCGCCGCAGCAGGCAGGGTTCGACGAGCACCGGCTCTGGCAACTCCGCCGGGAGGGCCGCGGGTCGCGCTACTGGGGGCCGACCCTGGTGACGAACGACCGGAAGGAGACGTGGGGGGAGGACGTGTTCGGCCCGGATCTGACGAACGATTTCGTGCTCGAGGCGATCGGCGAGCATGCAGCGGCGGATCCCGCGACCCGCAAGCCGCTCTTCATCTACTACCCGATGGCGCTGCCCCACGACCCGTTCGTCACGACGCCGCACCATCCGGACGCGGAGTCGAACCAGGAGCGGTTCGCGGCGATGGTCGCCTACATGGACCACCTGGTCGGCCGGGTGCGGGCGAAGCTCATCGAGCACGGGCTGGATCGCGACACTCTGCTCCTGTTCATCGGCGACAACGGCACTTCGACGCGGATCACCTCGGTTCGCGACGGCCGCGAAGTCCCCGGCGGCAAGGGGCGGTCGCTCCAGAGCGGCAGCCACGTGCCCTACCTCGCCTGGTGGCCGGGGACGATCGCCGGCGGGCAGGTGAACGAAACTCTGGTCGACGTCGGCGACGTGTTCCCCACCCTCGCCCATGCCGCCGGCGCTAGCCTGCCGCCGGGCCTCGACCTGGACGGCGAAAGTCTGTTGCCGATGCTCAAGGGCGGTCAGGCGCTCGACCGCGACGCGCTGTTCATTCACTACGAGTCCCGCTGGTATGCCGGACCGCCGGCGCGTTACGCCTTCGACGAGCGCTTCAAGCGCTACGACGACGGCCGCCTGTTCAACCTCGTGGCCGACCCGAACGAGCAGTCGCCGGTCGACGCAGCGAACCTGGCGCCGGAAGAAGCCGCCCGCGTTGAAGCGATCGACGCTCTGCTCGCCTCCAAGCCCGGAGCGATCCGCACCGCCGGCGCCTGGCGGCCGCCCACGCCCGCCGTCAACCGTTGGCGGCCGCCCGCCCACCGGCCGAACATCCTCCTGTTCGTCGCCGACGACATGACGTACAGCGACGCCGGCGCCTTGGGCAACCCGCAAGTCCACACGCCGAACCTGGACCGGCTCGCCGAGCAGGGCACGACCTTCACCCACATGTACACCGCCACCGCGATGTGCTCGCCCACCCGGCACATGCTCTACACCGGCCAGTACCCGGTGCGAAGCGGCGCCTACCCGAACCACGCCAAGGCGAAGCCCGGCACGAAGAGCGTCGTCCACTACCTGAGCGGCCTCGGCTACCGGGTCGGCCTGGCGGGCAAGTCGCACGTGGCGCCCGCGGAGATTTACCCGTTCGAGAAGGGCGCGGGCCGCGACCTCGAGTTCATCGGCCGCGACCCGGATCAGCCGTTCGCCCTGATCGTCGCCTCGACGGAACCCCACCAGCCCTGGAGCAAGGGCGACCCGTCGCGCTACGACGCGGCGTCCCTCGAGCTGCCGCCCTACTTCGTCGACACCCCGGAGACCCGCGAGGCGCTGACGCGCTACTACGCCGAGATCACGTTCATGGACGGCCAGCTCGGCCAGGTCCTCGATCTGCTCGAGGAGCACGCGGCTCACGAGAACACGCTGACCATGTTCTACAGCGAGCAGGGCATCAGCGGTCCCCTGGCCAAGTGGACGCTCTACGAAGCCGGTATCCGCACCTCGGTCGTCGCCCGCTGGAGCCGCAGGATTCCGGCCGGCCAGACCTCAGCGGCGCTGCTCCAGATCAACGACCTGCTGCCGACCTGGATCGAGGCCGCCGGAGGCGCCGTGCCGCCGGAGATCGAGGGCAGGAGCATGCTCGGCCTCCTGCTCGAGCCCGGTCCGAAGCACCGCGACGTCGTCTACGGCATCCAGACGACGACCGGCATCATCGCGAACCTGGAGCCCTACCCCATCCGCTCCATCCGCGACGAGCGCTACAAGCTGATCTGGAACATCGCCCACGAGAATCGCTTCACGAACCTGGTCACCGAAGAGAACCGTGACGGCTTCTACTTCTCCTGGCGCGACGCCGCCGAAACGGACGCCGCCGCCCGGGCGCTGTACGAGCGGTACCAGCACCGGCCGGAGTTCGAGTTCTTCGATCTTGAGGCGGATACCCACGAGCTCGTGAACCTGGCCGAGGCGCCGCAGCACCGCCAGCGGATCGCCGCCCTGCACGCGCGGCTACAGGCCTGGATGGAAGACCAGGGCGACCTGGGCCTGCAAACTGAGATTGAAGCGCCGCGGCATCAGACGCGGCCACGGTAGGGCCAGGAAGGTCAGCCCGCGGCTTCGCCTTCCGGCGGCGGGTAGTACGCGTCGCCGATCGTGCGGCCGCCGTTCCCGTTCGGGCGTTCGAGCTTGCCCGACAAGGCCTGCTGCGCCACCTCCTGCTCCGCCTGCCTCGGCAACGCCCAGGAGGCGGCGCCGGCGGGCATACCCTCAAGCGGCCTCCAACGCCAAGGCCCGGCGGCGGTCATCGCCTGATTGTAGTGGCGATCCGCTCAGCAGCCAGGACGCCCATGCGGCCGTTCCTCAGGAGCCGCTGCCCCTCTCAACCCAGCTGCGTCCTGGGCTGCAGGACGGCCCGAAAGCTGGAGCGGTACTGGTAGGCAAGGTAGAGGCTCAGCACCAGCGTCAGCGCCACGACGAGGGTCTTCTCGTTGGGCGACAGCAGTATGTGGAACAGCATTCCGTTCACGACGACCGGCGCAAGCATGATCAGCATCAGAGGCACGAACAAGCCGAGAATCAGCAGGGTGCCGCAGACGATCTCCAGGACCTTGAGGAGTTGCCAGAAATAGCCGCTGTCCATGAGTGCCCCGATGAAGGCGCTGGCTTCGGGGCCCAGGTCGGGTGGCAGTACCGGTTCGAACTCGATCACGCCGTAGTAAAGGAAGATCAGTCCGAGCAGGACCCGTGCGATCAGCGGAAGGTGTCTCATGAAGTACCCGGCAACTGCCGCCCCCTCCAGCGGAGAACCAGCTTGCATTCAGACGGCCCTCGGACCGCCTGAGAACCGAGCCTACCACCTGCCGGGACAGGCGCCAGGACGCCTCCGAGCCGATGAACGCTCCTACGCCGCCGTTTCCTGCTGGGCGTACTGCAACTGGTAGAGGCGCCAGTAGACGCCGCGGAGGTCGAGGAGTTCGTCGTGGGTGCCGTGTTCGCAGATGGCGCCGTGGTGGAAGACGTAGATGCGGTCGACGTCCTTGATCGTGGACAGGCGGTGGGCGACCTTGCCTTCCATCAGGTGGCGGAGGGCATCCTGGATCAGCGCCTCGGTCTCCGTGTCGACGCTGGATGTCGCCTCGTCGAGGAGCAGAAGCTGCGGCTCGCGGGCCAGGGCTCGGGCAAACGAGAGCAGTTGCCGCTGGCCGGTCGAGAAGTTGACTCCGCGCTCGCTGACCTTGTGCTGCCAGCCGTTCGGCAGCCGCTCGATCAGCTCGTCGACGTGGGTCGCCCGGGCCGCCTCGTCGACCACGTCGTCGTCCACGTCGCGGCCCAGGACGATGTTGTAGCGCAGGTCGCCGTCGAACAGGAAGACGTCCTGGAGCACGAAGGCGAGCCGGCGGCGGAGTTCGG
>JAGWAG010000055.1:0-843 GCA_021296535.1 Acidobacteriota bacterium
GGTCAGAAGAGCTTTGTCCTCGTCTCTGATGCGAAGTCGTTGCGCTGGCTCCCACATGAACGCAAGACTACGAACCACCTACCGTATTGTCAAGCTATGTCAGAGACGACACACTAGGTCGCTTGGTTGCCCGTTGGCAGGGCGAACCTGCCCGCTGTCGAGGACGGTTACAACCCGGGAAAGCCGACGGTCGCGGCACTTCTCGAGAATGTCGCGCTCGAAATTAAAGGCTGCGGTCATGGCTTGCAAGGCTCTGGCGGGATCGTCGGCCTCCAGGGCCTTGCGGTAGTCCATGGCCTTCAGGAATCCTCGTCTTCCGTTGTTGTCGCTAACGCGATACGAGGTGGAGAAATGCCCACCGGTAGCCGAATCGGGGCGATCGATCCGCTCATCGACGTGCCAACCGTTGACTAGTGTCTTTCCTGCGAGGGTTTCAGCTGGCGAAGGTCCTAGACGGGGGCTGTCCATTTGGTGGGTTCTTGGAGTCGGAGGAGTGGGAGTCCGCGAGTTGACGAAGTTGGTTGCGCGTGTGAGCCGTCAACGGCCGGACAGTGAGCGATAGGCGATGGTTGGTCGGGTGAAGCCTCATTTGGCAGCGCGAGGCTCACGGAACCACATCACCCCAGTTCGGGGCGGCCGCGGCCTCACCCTCGCCGGCCGCCCACTCGATCGTGTCGCCGACCCAGGTCTGGAACATTTCGTGGTCCCAGACGTCTTCGCGGTGGCCCATCGCGTTGTGGAAGACGCGGCCGTCGCCGAGTTCCCGGCACCAGACGATGGGGTAGGGGGCGATGTCGTAGACCTCCTGCTTGGACCGTTCTTCGCCCGGGTCCATCAGGGCGA
>JAGWAG010000055.1:1089-11999 GCA_021296535.1 Acidobacteriota bacterium
CCGTCGGCGCTCATCGGGGGATTGCCGTCGCCGCGGAAGAAGCCCTCGCCGGTGCCGCCGCGCTGGGTCAGGTCGCCGGTCGTGTAGAACATGACGACGTCGAAGTTGGCGAGTTGGGTCGCGTTGATCAGGCCGGCGTCCTTGGTGGACGTGACGGCGAAGCCGCGCTCGGCGCCGATCTGGGCGAGGACGGTGTCGACGTGACTGGGATGGCCGTCCGTGCGCTTGATCGAGGAGTGCTGGAAGCCGGAGGACTTGCTGAGGAAGAGGACGCGGATGGGGTCGCCCGCTTCGTCAGCGGAGGCGAGGGTGGGGGTGGCCGCGAGGAGCAGCAGGGCGAGGGCGAGTGGGGCGAGGCGGCGAAGGTAGATCATGGGCGAAAACCTACCACCGCGCAGGCTCGCCGCTTCGCGGCGTCGCTCCGGATGCCGCCCAGAACCCGGGTGGCGCGATTCGCGCCACCCGCGAACCAGTCCGTGCGCCCGTCATCGGGCGCACGGATGGCGGTCCGGCGCACCCAGTCTCTAGCTGAACCTGGAGATGACGTCTTCGCCGAACTGGGCGAGCTTGTCGGGCGGCATCGGCGGGAAGATGACGCGGGAGACGCCGAGTTCGGCCATGCGAGCCACATGATCGAGCGGTCCGCCGTTGGCGGTGATCTCGATCGCGTCCGGATCACGGCCGGCGGCTTCGGCGCTCTCGCGCATGACGCCGAGCAGGTGCTTCAGCTTGTCGATGTCGCCGAGGGCGGGGAAGAAGCCGTCGCCCAGCTCGCCGGCCCGCCGCGCGGCGCGGTCCGAGTGGCCTCCGACCACGATTGGCACGGAACCCTGGGTCGGCTGCGGCCGGCTGAAGCAGTCGGAGAAGGAGACGAATTCGCCGTCGTGGCTGGGGCAGTCCTCGGTCCACAGGGCGCGGAAGGCGCGCAGGTAGTCGTCGAGGCGGCGTCCGCGGCCGGCGAAGGGAACGCCGAGGGCGTTGAACTCCTCTTCGAGCCAGCCGACGCCGACGCCGAGGATGGCGCGGCCGCCGGAGAGCTTGTCGAGCGTGGCGACGGCCTTGGCGGTGACCAGCGGATTGCGCTGCGGGACGATCAGGATGCCTGTCGCGAGCTTGATGCTCTTCGTCGCCGCGGCCACGTAGGATAGCCAGATGAGCGGGTCGGGGATGTCGAAGTCTTCGCGCCCGCCGGGCATCCTGCCGCTCTCGTCGTAGGGATAGGGGGAGGCGTAGCCGCGCGGGACGACGACGTGCTCCACGGTCCATAGCGAGTCGAAACCGGCGGACTCGGCTGCCTGAGCCAGGGCCGCGGCCGGGGGACCGTCGACGAACGGGCCGGTGTTGGCGAACATGATGCCGAACTTCATTTCTTCTCCTCGCCTTCCTCGCGTTGGGGGTTCTTCGGGCGTTGGCGCGCGGGACTGTAGCAGTCGTTGGTCGCCCGGTTCGGTTCATTCCCGGGGGCCTTTCCCGTGAGCTTGCGTCGGGCTCTCGACGCGGTTGCGCGCTGGACGATCCGGTCGCCGTGGAGAGCGATCGCCTGGGCGGTCGTACCGGCGCTCGCTCTCGCTGCACTGCTACCGGCAACCCCGGTCGATCTCACGTTCACGGGGGTGATGAATCGCGACAACGAGCACGTCGGCCGGTACTTCGAGATGTCCGAGCAGTACGAGCTCGGCGGGCTGCTGCTCGTGCTGCTCGAGGGCGAGGAGGAGCTGCTCGACGACGCGGTCGAGAGCTCGATTCGCGCCGCACGGGCTATGCCGTCGGTCGCCGCGGCGCGTCGCCCCCTGCCGCTGGACTGGCTCGAGGAGCAGGCGCCGTGGCTGGTCGAGCGGACTCTGTTCGACCGCTGGCTCGCCCTCGCCGAGCGGCCGGGCGACCTTGCGAACGCGGCCGAGTTCGCCGCTTCCGCGTTGGCGCTTCGCGGCGAGGTCGCGAGCGTGCCCGGCGCCCGTCTGGTCGAAATCAAGATGGCCACGGACCCGCTGGCGGAGGAGGTGGGCCAGAGCACGTTCTTCGAACTCGAAGCGGCGGTCGAGAGCGCGCTGGCCGGCTCGGGTGTGACGGCCGGCTTCTCGGGCCTGCCCGCGTTGTCGGCGGGCGACCAGGAGCAGACGCTGGGCGCGATCAAGCGCCTGACCCCGATCAGCCTCGTGCTCGTGCTGCTTCTCTTCCGGATCGTCGAGAAACGGCCGGGCGGCATGCTGTCGGTGGCCGCGGTCCTGATCCTCTCGATTGGCGCCGCTCTGGGCGCGGTCGGCCTCCTGACCGGGAAGTTGACGGTCATGGAGACGTTCTTCGGCGTCACCGTGTTCGGACTCGGCATCGACTTCGCCGTCCACCTGTTCGTGCGCCAGAGGGAGGAGCTGGCTCGCGGCCGTCCGTTCGAGGAAGCGCTCCGCAGGACGGTGAGAGGCGCCGGCCGCGGCGTGGTGGCCGGTTGCATCACGACCGCGGGCGCCTTTCTGATCGCGGCCGCGGCGCCGGACCCGGTGGCGCTCCATCTCGGCCTGTCGGGCGGCCTGGGCCTGCTCTTCTGCCTGCCGCTGACGCTGCTGATCCTGCCCTCGGTCTGGGTGTTGCGGGAGCGGCGGAGTCAGCGGCGCGCGAAGCCCGTGGCCGGGGCTGCCGGCGGTCGCGCGACGCCGGTCCGCGTTCCCGGCCTCCCAGCCGTAGTCCGGTGGGCGACGGAGCGGCCCGTTCGCTGTCTGGTGGTGAGCGCCGTCGTGCTTGGGGCAGCCCTCGCGGGTTTACCGCGGCTGCAGGTCGAGACGCGGCTGGAGCGGATCATGAATCGCGGCGTGCCGGCCATCGCGATGGTCGATCGGATTCAGGAAGTCCTGGGTACCAACGGCGCGCCGTGGATCCTGGCGGCGCAGAGCCTCGAACAGGCACGGGACTTCGCCGACCGGCTGGCCGGTCATCCCCTGTTCAGCGAGACGGTCAGCCTCGGCTCCATCCTGCCGGCAGATCTCGCGGAACGGGCCGAAGCGCTGGACCGGGTGTTCGGCCCCGAGGGCCGGACGGCCGCGCCCGTCGCGGGAACGGGCGATCCCTTGGCCTTGGCGGTAGGAGCGCTCCGCCGAGCCGCCACTGCCGGCCCGCCGTCCCTCGACTCGCTGCCGCCCGGCCTGCGCGAGAAGTTCATCGCGCCCACCGGGGAGTTTCTGGTCTACGCCTACGCCGCGGACTCGAAGGCGGACGGCGCCCTGGCCCGGCGTCAGCGCGAGGTGGTGCAGGCGATCGACCCAGGCGCCAGCGGGCTGCTGGCCGTCGTCGAAGGGATGATGATCGGTGACCGGCCGTGGATCCCGTGGATCGCTCTTTCGATCCTGGGATTCGTGCTGCTCGTCCTCTGCGTGGACTTCCGGCGACCCGCCTCGGTCCTGCTGGCGGTGCTGCCGGTGCTGGCCGCCGTGCCGTTCACCCTGGGCGTGCTGTGCTGGATCGGCATTCCGTTCAACGTGATGACGTGGCTCGTCCTGCCGCTGATCTTCGGGCTCGGCATCGACGACGGCATTCACGTCGTCCACAGGTTCCTGGACGATCCGGCTGCGCCCATTCGCCTGGCGGCCCTGTCCGTGGGGCGGGCGATCGCGATGACGACGCTGACCACGGCGGCGAGCTTCTCGATCCTGCTGTTCACCGACCACCCGGGCCTGGAGACGATGGCCGGGGTCATGCTGATCGGCTTGCCGGCCTGCCTGCTGGCATCGGTGACCGTGCTGCCGGCGGCGGCTGTTCTGCTGCTCGGAAGACGGTAGCCTCGGTGGCGATGACCGAGCCGCGAATTGTCTCGCTGATCGCGAGCGCGACGGAGATCGTCTGCGCCCTCGGATTCGAGGACTGCATGGTGGGCCGATCGCACGAGTGCGACTACCCGCCTGCGGTGGAGAAGCTGCCGGTGTGCTCGTCGTCGAAGGTCGACGTCGACGGCTCGAGCCGCGCGATCGACGACCAGGTGCGATCGATCGTGGCGGACGCGCTGTCGGTCTACCGTGTGGACGGCCGGCTGCTCGGCGAACTCGCGCCGACGGTCATCGTGACCCAGACCCAGTGCGAGGTCTGCGCGGTCAGCCTGAAGGACGTGGAGGAAGCGGTGTGTGAGCTGGTGAGTTCCATCCAAGCGCTCGATGACGAGCGCTCGGACTGGTTCGCGGATGGCGCGAGTTCGCGCCACCCGGGTTCCGAGCCCCGGATCGTCTCGCTCGCGCCGATGGACCTGGGCGATGTGTTCGCGGACATCCGCGCGGTTGCCGAGGCGGTCGGTCGCCCGGAGCGGGCGGAGCGGCTGACGGCCGGGCTGACGGCGCGCCTCGACGCGATCCGCGAGCGCTCCTCGCAGCTCGCCGAACGGCCCACGATCGCCTGCATCGAGTGGATCGACCCGTTGATGCACGCCGAGAATTGGGTGCCGGAACTCGTCGAGATCGCCGGCGGCTCGGCAATGCTCGGCGAGGCGGGGAGGCACTCCGGCTACTTCGAGTTCGAGCAGATGATGGAGGCCGACCCCGACGTCATCGCGGTCATGCCCTGCGGCTTCGACATTTCGCGCACCGCGGCCGAGATGCCGCCGCTCGCCGCCCGTCCCGGCTGGTCCGACCTCTCCGCGGTGAAGAGTGGCCGCGTCTTCCTCACCGACGGCAACCAGTACTTCAACCGGCCGGGCCCCCGGGTCGTCGAGTCGGCTGAGATCCTGGCCGAATTGCTGCACCCGGAGGTCTTCGATTTCGGTCACCGCGGGTCCGGCTGGACGGAGTGGGTTGGCTGATCCAGGAGTTCGGACTGATCCTCCTGGCGCTCGCGGCCGATCTCGCCGTGCGCCGCAGGAAGGGGACGCGAAAGGAATTGCAATGACGAATCGCAAGTTGATCGGCCTCCTTACCGCGGTGGTTCTCGCCGTCGCCTGCGGCGCTCCGGAGCCACAGGAGATCGCGGGATGGGACACGAGCGACGAGACGAGTACCGCGGCGATCGATCACGGTTCCTGGCAGGAGATCCTGGCCGGCTACGTCCGCAGCGACGACTCGGGCGTCAACCTGTTCGACTACGCGGCGATCACGGCCAACGCCGGCGACACCGCGAAGCTGAGCGCCTACATCGACTACCTGCAGGGCCACGACCCGAGCGAGTACTCACGTGCCGAGCAGATGGCCTTCTGGATCAACCTCTACAACGCGGTCACGGTCCAGGTCGTGCTGTCGGAGTACCCCGTCGATTCGATCAAGGAGATCCACGAGGGCGTCATTCCGAACACCGGTCCGTGGCAGGACCCGCACACGCAAGTGAACGGCCGGGATCTGAGCCTGGACGACATCGAGCACGGCATCCTGCGGCCTCTGTGGAAGGACAAACGGATTCACTACGCGGTGAACTGTGCCGCGTACGGCTGTCCCCACCTCCTGGCCACCGCGTTCACCGCCGCCAACACGGAAGAGCTGCTGGAGCAGGGCGCGCGCGACTACGTGAATACCCCGCGCGGTGTCGACTTCGTCGACGAGGACTCCATCGTCATCTCGAGCATCTACCAGTGGTACGCCGAGGATTTCGGCAATTCGGAGGAGTCCGTGGTCGCGCACCTCGTCGACTACGCGGACGCGGACCTTGCCGCGCGCCTCGAGGGTTTCGAGGGCTCGATCGACTACGAGTACGACTGGAGTCTCAACGAGCCCTAGCGCTACGGACAGATCGGAGGTGTCGAAATCGAAGCCGCGTCGAGCCCCGGGGACTCGGCCTCGACTTCCGGGCTGGAGCACTCTGAATTCCCTGTGCCACAATGACCGCTCCCAGCGCACAGACGAGCCGGACGAGCAAGCAGAAAGGGAGCGGCAGGAATGATCCAGACGGGCGAGTGCAGAGGCTTCGAGGTGTCGTTGGAGGATCCGGGGATCCTCGTCGTCACGTTCAACCGGCCGGACCGGCTCAACGGCATGGACGCGCCGATGAAGCGCGATCTGCTGGAGACGCTCACCCAGGCTGCGATGGAGGATTCCGTGCGGGTCGTGCTGTTCACTGGTAGCGGCAGGGCCTTCTCGGCCGGCGACGACATCAGCGGCCAGGACAAGGGCCGGCGCGGCGAGGCGCTGGTGCCCGACATCCACCGCGGTCACGACAACGTGCTCGGCACGATCAACGGGCTGCGCAAGATCTCGCAGCCGATCAACACGGCGATCCGGGGCCTGGACAAGCTGACGATCGCGGCGATGAACGGCGTGGCGGTCCAGACCGGCTTCTCGCTGGCTCTCAGTTGTGACTTCCGGATCGCCTCGACGGCGGCGCGCATGGGCAGCGGCACGCTCCGCTTCGGCCTGCTGCCGGACGAGGGCGGCCACTACCTGCTGTTGCAGATGATGGGACTGCCAAAGACGATGGACTTCCTGATGCGCAGCAAGCTCGTGGGCGCCGCGGAGGCACTGGAACTCGGGCTCGTCCACGAGGTCGTCGAGGCGGAGGCCTTGATGCCCCGCGCGTTGGATCTGGCCCGCGAGCTCGCGAACGGGCCGCAGGTGGCGATGCGGCTGCTCAAGCGCAGCCTCTACAACGCCGCCGACCAGACCTGGGAGCAGTCCCTCGAGGACATCGCGGCGCGGACGCCGATGGCCGACCATCATCCGGACTCCCGTGAGGGTGTGGCAGCCTTCCGCGAGAAGCGGAAGCCCTCCTTCAACGCATGGCTGGAGGAGTAGCCGACCGACCGGACGGTAGGTGCTAATCTTCCTTGTTCCGCACGAACTGAACACCCACAATCCATCCAAGCCAGGGAGCTTTCCATGACTGACGCCGTCATCGTTTCCACCGCGCGCACGCCGATCGGCAAGGCCTATCGCGGCGCCTTCAACAACCTCGAATCGCCGACCATGGGCGCGGCTGCGATTGCCGCCGCGGTCGAACGTGCCGGTGTCGAGAAGGGCGAGGTCGACGACGTCGTCATGGGCTGCGCCATGCAGCAGGGCACCCAGGGCAGCAACGTCGCCCGGCAGTGCGCGATTCGCGCCGGCATGCCGGTCGAGGTCTCGGGGATGACGATGGATCGGCAGTGCTCGTCGGGGATGATGGCGATCGCCACCGCCGCCAAGCAGGTCATGGTCGATGGGGCGCCGGTCGTGGTCGCCGGCGGAATCGACTCGATCAGCCTGGTGCAGAACGACAAGATGAACCACTTCCGCGCTCCCGATCCCTGGATCCGGGAGAACAAGCCGGACCTCCACCTGCCGATGATCGACACCGCGGAAGTTGTGGCGAAGCGCTACGGCATCGGCCGCGAGCAGCAGGACGAGTACGGGCTGCAGAGCCAGCAGCGCACCGCCGCCGGCCAGGAATCGGGCGCCTTCGACGACGAGATCATCGCGATGAACGCGACGAAGATGATCCTCGACAGGGCGACCGGCGACATCAGCTTCGGCGAGGTCGAGTTGAGCCAGGACGAGGGCAATCGGCCCACCACGACGATCGAGGGTCTCTCCGGGCTGAAGCCAGTCCGCGAGAACGGCACGATCACAGCGGGCAACGCCAGCCAGCTCTCCGACGGTGCGTCGGCGTGCGTCGTCATGGACTCGAAGCTGGCTGAACAGCGCGGCCTCGAGCCGCTCGGCATCTACAAGGGGATGGCGGTCGCCGGCTGCGAACCGGACGAGATGGGCATCGGTCCCGTCTTCGCGGTGCCGAAGCTGCTCAAGCGCTTCGACCTGACGATGGACGACATCGACCTCTGGGAGCTCAACGAGGCGTTCGCGGTCCAGGTCATCTACTGCCGCGACCGGCTGGGCATCCCGAACGAGAAGCTGAACGTGAACGGGGGCGCGATCTCGATCGGCCATCCGTACGGCATGAGCGGTGCGCGCCTGGTCGGCCACGCGTTGATCGAGGGCAAGCGCCGCGGTGCGAAGAACGTCGTCGTCACGATGTGCATCGGCGGCGGCATGGGCGCGGCGGGGCTGTTCGAGGTGGCGTGAGGCTGAGGGCGCTGCTGCTGGCCTGGCAGTTGTAGGCGACGCTACGTCGGATCCCAGGTGAACACGTCGGTCGTCCGGTCGAGGTCGTGGAACGACCCGGCCAGCGCCGGCATGCCGTGCTCGGCGATCGTCTCCGGAGTCCAGCCGTCGCCGTTGTGGACCGAGCGGATCGGTCGCGGCTGGCTCATCAGGAAGATCTCGTTCTTCCGCACCGCGAAAATCTGGCCGCTCGTGTCCTTCGCCGAGTCGCTCAGGAGGTAGACGGCAAGCGGCGCGACGAGCGCCGGGGTCATCTCTTTCATCTTCGCGACCCGCGCGGCCTGAGCCGGGTCGGCGGTCGGGATCGTGCCGATCAGCCGCGACCAGGCGAATGGAGCGATGCAGTTCGAGCGAACCTCGAAGCGCTGCATGTCGAGAGCCAGGGACTTCGACAGGCCGACGATGCCGAGCTTGGCCGCCGCGTAGTTCGCCTGGCCGAAGTTGCCGATCAGCCCCGAGGTCGAGGTCATGTGGACGAAGGCGCCGCCGATCTGCTTGCGGTAGTGGGGGGCGGCGGCCCGCGCCATGTTGAAGCTGCCCTTGAGATGGACGGCGATCACGGCGTCCCAGTCGCTCTCGGTCATCTTGTGGAAGATGCCGTCGCGCAGGATGCCGGCGTTGTTCACGACACCGTCGATCTGGCCGAACTCGTCCAGGGCCTGTTCGACGATCCGCCCGGCGCCGTCGAAGTCGGCGACGCTCTCGTAGTTCGCGGCGGCGCGGCCTCCGGCAGCCTGGATCTCGGAGGCGACGGCCTGGGCCGGCGTCTGGTCGCCGCCGTCGCCGCGCTCGGAGCCGCCGAGGTCGTTCACGATGACCGACGCGCCATGGGAAGCGGCGAGCAGGGCGATATCGCGGCCGATGCCGCGGCCGGCGCCGGTTACGGCGATCACTTTCTCGTGCAACATGCGGGTGTTCATTCGGTTCTCTCCCAGGTGGCTGACAGTCAGGCCGCAGCGATTGCGGCGATGGTTCGACATCCGTCGAGGTACTCCTGCACATCGACGTACTCGTCCACAGTGTGCGGGTTGTGCTGTCCGGCGCCCAGGGTCACGGTGGGCAGACCCTTGGCGTTCAGGTAGTTCGCGTCGAGCCCGCCGTTGGCGACGAGGTACTCGGCCTCCACGCCGAGAACGGCGCGAACCCGTTCCGCGGCGAGCTGGACCGGGGGTGAATCCCTGGGCATCTCGAAGGCGTCGTAGTCGGTCTCTGCGCGGAAGTCGACGCTGCCGCACTGGCCATCGGAACTCGTCACGCTCCGGGCGGCCTGTTCGAAGGCGTCGCGGTAGGCGGCCGTGATCTGCGCGAGGAACGCCTTGTCGTGGCTGCGGGATTCGCCGGAGACGAAGACGTGATCCGTCACCTGGTTGCTCGCCTCGCCGCCGGCCATGCGGCCGATGTTCGAGGTGCCGCTGCCGGCCGGAAGCTCGATCTTGCCGAAGTAGCCCTGGGCCGCCACGTCGGCGACGGCCCGTGAAGCGATGAGCGCGGCGGAGACGCCGTGCTCGGGATGCACGCCCGCGTGCGAGGACTTGCCGTGGATGTCGACCTGCCAGCGGTCGGCGCCGGTGGCGCCGATGATCACGACGTGGGCCGAACCGGAGTCGATGTTGAAGCCCATCTCCGGATTCCCGAGGCGATCCAGTTCCACGGTCCGCGCGCCCCACAGGCCGACTTCCTCGCCGACCGTCATCAGCACCGTGATCGGCGGCCTTGGTGTGTCCTGAGCGAGCAGGGTCTCGACCATCGTCACCAGGGCGCCGATCGAGGTCCGGTTGTCGCCGCCGAGCGCCGTGTCGTCCTCGGCCTCGATCCGTCCGTTCCGGCGCACCGGCACCGCGCCGCGACAGAGCGGCACCGTGTCCATGTGACCCATGAACAGCCGCCGCGGGCCCGGCCTCGTGCCGGGCAGGTGGACGATCAGGTTGCCGACTTCGTAGTCGCCGGGGATCCGCTCGTTCGCGTCGTCGTGCCCGATCCAGGACGGCTCGCAGCCCGCGGCGAGGAGTTTCTCCCGGACCGCCGCCGCGACCTTGCCTTCGCGGCCGCTCAGGCCCTCGATGGCGAGCAGGTCCATCAGGTGGTCGAGGGCGCGGGGTTCGTCGATCTGGGGTGTGGTCATGTGCGGTCTCCGATGGGCCATTTGGCCGGAAGTCGGCGATCCTACTGCCTTCACCAGCAGCGGCCGCCTCAGCGACGCCGGGTCGGTTGCAGTAGAGAGCCTCGCCAAGTCGACGCCGTGTCTCTGGGTGCGCGGACCTTCTGGTCCGCATCCGGGCGATGCCGCGAAGCGGCGAGCCCGAGCCGGCGCCGTCACTTACACTCGCCTCATGCCAAGAACAGTGTGCCTTGCCTTCCCGCTTGTGTCGGTCTTGGCCGCCTGCGGTTCGCCTCCGCCGACCGATACCGCCCCCAGTCGCCCACCCAACTTCGTCATCGTCTTCGCCGACGACCTCGGCTGGGGCGACCTCGGCAGCTACGGTGCGCCGGTGATCCGCACTCCGAACCTCGACCGCATGGCGGCCGAAGGCCAGCGCTGGACGAACTTCTACGTCACCGCGTCGGTGTGTTCGCCAAGCCGGGCGGGGCTGTTGACCGGGCGCCTGCAGCTACGCAGCGGACTCTACGGCGATCGGGCGCGGGTGCTCTTCCCTGACTTCGTGGGCGGCATCCAGGACGGGGAGGTAACGATCGCCGAGGCGCTCCGCGATCTCGGTTACGCGACGGGCATGTTCGGCAAGTGGCACCTGGGCGATGGCCCGCAGTACCTGCCGACCCGGCATGGGTTCGACTACTGGTTCGGCATTCCGTACTCGAACGACATGATGTCGACGCTGCCCCGCGAGGAGCGTCGCGCCGCTTTCCGGGATCCGAAGATCGAGTACTGGGACGTGCCGCTCATTCGCTCGGAGCGCG
>JAGWAG010000001.1:0-90242 GCA_021296535.1 Acidobacteriota bacterium
CCAGTCCCGGGCCAGGTCGCCAAAGCGGAACTGCGGCAGACCGGCCTGGCGCGTCCCGAGCACCTCGCCGGGCCCCCGTTGACGGAGATCCTCCTCCGCGATCCGGAAGCCGTCGTTCGATTCCTCGAAAACGGTCAAACGCCGCTGGGCCTCGGCCGATGACCCGTCGCGAACCGCGATGCAGATCGACTCCCCGAGCGCCTGGTTCGTGCCGCGCCCGATGCGCCCCCGAAGCTGGTGCAGTTGAGCCAGTCCGAACCGCTCAGCACCGAGGATCACCATCGCGGTCGCCTCCGGTACATCGACGCCGACCTCGATCACGGTCGTCGCCAGCAGCACATGGATCGAACCGTCGGAGAAGCGACTCATCGTCGCGTCGCGCTCGTCGCGCCCAACACGACCGTGGACGACGCCACACGGCGCTCCAAGCGCATCGGCCCACCAGGAAGCCGACTCCTCGAGAGACGGCAACGCGGCCGCGCTCCCCTCCCCGGCGTCGATCAGGGGAAACACGACGTATGCCCGGCCACCGCGACGAAGCCGCTCGCGTACGAGCTCCACAGCCTGATCCCGCTGGTCCGCGCTCATCACCCGGGTCTCGATCGGACTGCGACCGGGCGGCATCTCATCCAGAATCGACACGTCGAGGTCACCGTACACGGTCAGCGCCAACGACCTGGGAATCGGCGTCGCGGTCATGACCAGGAGGTCCGGTCGCAGCCCCTTCTCCGCCAGGGACTGGCGCTGGGCGACACCGAAACGATGCTGCTCGTCGATCACCGCCAGTCCCAGGCGCGCAAAGCGGGTTCGTTCCTGGATCAATGCGTGCGTGCCGACAGTCAGGTCGACCCGGCCGGCGGCGATGCGCTCCCGCACCGCCGGGCCACCGTCACTGGCGACGTGCTGGCTGGAGGTCACCAGGGCCAGGGTGAGATGCGACCCCAGCAACCGCGCCAGGGAAGCGAAGTGCTGTTCCGCGAGCAGCTCCGTGGGCGCCATCAGGGCCGACTGCAGGCCGCTCCGCGCCGCGACCAGGCAAGCCAGGGCGGCAATCACCGTCTTGCCGCTACCGACATCCCCCTGCACCAGGCGCAGCATCGGCCGCGGGCCGGACAGGTCTCCGACGATTTCCTGGAGCACGCGTTCCTGGGCCCCGGTCAACTGGAACGGCAGCAGACCCCGCGCCTCGCGCCACACCGCATCGCAGATCCGGTAGCCGTGCGGCTTCCCCTGCCGCCGGCGGCGCCTGCGAACGGCGGCGAGCTGTAACTGCTGGAGCAGGAACTCCCCGTACGCGAGCCGCGCGTGGGCCGGACTCCGCCGCTCGTTCAGTTCTTCGACCGACGCGAGGGGCGTTGGTCGATGGACCTCGGACAGGGCCTCGGCCAGGCTCGGCAGGCCGTGCCGGGCACGTTCTTCTTCGGGCAACCACTCGTCTATCCAGTCGGGGCCGCTGGCCTCCGTAATGTCGCTCACGACCCCGGCCGTCAGACGCTCGACGCGCGAGGGCGGTACGTCCCCAATTCGGCCGTACACGGGTCGTACGCCGCCTCCTTCGGCTGGCCCGTCACCCACCTTTTCGACAGTCGGATTCGCGAGTTCCCAACCGCCGTCCCGGCCCCGGCGTCTGGGCACGCCGTGGAGCAGATAGGACGCTCCCTCATCCAGTTGATTCAGCAGATAGGGCCGGTTGAACCAGACCACGCCCGCCCGGTTCTCGCCGTCGTCCGCGACCGCCTCAACCCGCGAGAACCGCCCGCGGCCGAACACCCGCCGCGGCTTCTCCAGCCGCACCACGACGGTCAACGCGCCAGGCCCGGTTTCGGGCGTACCGTCCTCGCCGGGCCCCGGCAAACGCCCGAGCGTGCGCCGGTCCTCGTAGCGGATCGGCAGGTGCGCCAGGAGGTCCAGTATCCGCCGGCAACCGGCGGCCGCCAGCTTGCCGCCCAACACGGGGCCCACACCGCGCGCACTGGTGATCGGGTCGCGCGCTTCCATCGTTGACCCGGGATGCTAGGCGATCACGTCGAGCGTCCCCACCTCCGGATCGAGCCGAACCGGCGCGCCCAGGGGCAGCGTGTGATTGGGCGCCTCGTGGCCCGCCGGCAACCCGACCAGGAGCGGTACACCGAGCTCCTCGGCGAAATCGATCAAGCTGTCGCGCGCGTCGCAGTTCGTGAAGTGGCCGGCGACCACGGCCCGCACACCCGCGATCTGACGGGAAGTCCGGAGCTGGGTCAACAGGCGGTCGATCCGGTACTCGGGCTCGTCGATGTCCTCCAGCAAGAGGACGGAATCCCGAAGATCGGGAAGGAAACCCGTTCCGGTCGTCGCTGCCAGCATCGTCAGACAGCCACCGAGCAGACGCCCCTCCACCACCTCGGGTCGGCCGGCCGACACCCCGACCACCGGCTCCAACTGCCACGCCGTGCCCCGGTTCCCGGCCAGCGCATCGAGAAAGGACGTCCGCTCCTCCGGACGCAGCCCGCGCGCGAAGTCGACCACCATCGGGCCGTGGTAGGCCACCGTACCGGTGCGAGACACGAGGCCCAGGAGCAAGGGCGTCAGGTCGGAGTAGCCCACGCAGGGCCGCGGCCGGGACGCGAGCAACGGCCAGTCGATCCTCCCCAGCAGCCTGGTCACGCCGTATCCGCCCCGGGCGAAGACGATGCCCGCGACCCTGTCGTCCGCCGCCAGTTCGTGGAACGCAGCCAGGCGCTGACGGTCCGAGCCCGCAAACAGCGCCCTCCCTTCCTGGCCCGCCCCGGACCGCAGGTTGGACGCCAGGACCACCTCGAAACCGAGGTCTTCGAGCGCCTCCACCCCACCAGAAAGGCGCTCCGCGTCGATCGGGCCAGAGAGCGCCGCGATGCCGATCCGGTCGCCGGGCCGCACGGCAGGCGGACGCGCCGCGCCACGCTGCGTTCCTTTGCTACGAAGGGTCAAGTGCCGGAGGACCTCGTAAGCCGGATTCTGTTCGTCCCGTCACCGTCAGGCGAAAGGAGGCGGCCATTCATCTCTGCGACCTACCCGGAGGGCGTCCCGGACCGCGAACGGTCCGGTATCGGGACGGACAGCCCGAACCGCACTCCCTATTTGGTCTTGCTCCACATGGGGTTTGCCATCGCCTCGCACCGTCGCCGGCCGAGCGGTGCGCTCTTACCGCACCGTTTCACCCTTGCCGGCCCTCCAGCGCCGCAAGCCCGAATCGGACTTCGGAACCGTTGCACCGGCGGTCTGCTCTCTGTTGCACTTTCCGTCGCGTCACCACGCCTTGCCGTTAGCAAGCATGCCGTCCGTTGGAGTCCGGACTTTCCTCCCCCGGCGGTTCCCCGCCGGGAGCGACCGCGTCCGGTCCTCCGGCACGCCGGAGATTAGCAGCCCGTCGAAGGTCCAGCCGGGCGCTCAACCCGACTGTCCGCGGTTGACCGAGGCGTAGACCGAACGGCCGAGCTTCGCGCCGAGAACCTCCCGGAGCTCCTCCTCCGACGCCTGCGTCACGCCGGCGTAGCTGCCGAACCGGCGCACCAGGAGCTTGCGCCGCTGCGGGCCGATGCCCCGCAGGTCGTCGAACCGGCTGTGCAGGGTTCGCCGGGAGCGGCGGCGGCGGTGGCGCGACACCGCGAACCGGTGCGCCTCGTCTCGCACCTGCTGGAGGACCCGCAGGCCGGCGTGATGCCGCTTCAGCCGCAGCGGCGCGGGGCGCACCGGAACGTAGATCTCCTCCTCCCGCTTGGCCAGTCCCACCACCGGCGTCTCGTCGACGCCCAGTTCGGCCAGCGCCTCGAGGGCCGCGTTCAACTGGCCGCGCCCACCGTCGATCAGGATCAGATCCGGCATCTCGCCGACCTCCTTCAGGCGGCGGCGGTAGCGGCGTTCCACCGCCTGCCGGATCGACGCGAAGTCGTCCGCCTGCTCCAGGCCGCGGATGTTGAAGCTGCGGTACTGGTTCTTGACCATCCGGCCATCGCTCCAGACCACCAGGGAGGCAACGGTCTCGCTGCCGCCGAAGGTCGAAATGTCGAAGCCCTCGATCCGTCGCGGAGGTTCTTCGAGATCGAGCGCGCGCCGCAGCGCCTCGCCGGCCTCGTCGGCAGCGGCGGCACCCCGGAACCGCCGGAGAAAGGCCATCCGGGCGTTGCGGTTCGCGAGCGCCACCCGCTGCGCCTTCGGTCCGCGCGATGGCATGCGCAGGTACACCTTCGATTCGCGGCGTTCGCTCAGCCACGAAGCGAGCGCCTCCTCGCCCTCGATCGGCGCCGGCAGGTGGATCTCCTTGGGAATGAGCGTGGTGCGGTCGTAGAGCTGCGGCAACAGCTCCGACAACAGGCGCTCGGCGGTGATCTTCGAAACGCCCTCCCAGAACAACTCGCGGCGATCGAGCACCTGGCCGCCGCGCATGACCAGGACGACGACCGCCGCGTTGTCGCCGCGGACGTGGACGCCGAAGATGTCGACGTCCTCGCCCCGGTCCGAACTCAGCTTCCGCCGCTGGCTGATGGATGCGATCTCCTGCATCGTGTCGCGAAGACGGGCCGCCGTCTCGAACTCAAGGCGGGTCGCCTCAGTCCGCATGCGGCCGCGCAGGTCCCGCAGCAATTCGTCGTTCCTGCCGGCGAGAAACAGGCGCGCCTTCTCGACCGCCTCGGCATAGGCCTCGTCGGTCGTCAGGCCGTCGACGCAGGGCCCCAGGCAGCGCTTCATGTCGTAGTAGAGGCAGGGTCGCGGCAGGCTGCCGTCGATCTCGATCCGGCACACCCGGATGCCGAACAGCTTCTGCGTCAGCTTGATCGCCTTGCGCGCCAGTCCGGCGGGCAGGTAGGGACCGTAGTACTCCGCGCCGTCGCGGCGAATACGCCGCGTGAAGGCAAGGCGCGGATGCCCGTCGGCGAGGGTGAGCTTGAGGTAGGGGTACGTCTTGTCGTCTCGCAGGCGGATGTTGAACCGCGGCTGCCGGCGCTTGATCCAGTTGTTCTCGAGCAGCAGCGCCTCGGCTTCCGAGTCCGTGACGACGAACTCGATATCGGCCGCGTCCTGGAGCATCAGGGCAATGCGCGCATCCTCCGCCGGCTTGCGGTACGACGCGGCACGCCGCCTGAGGGACTTCGCCTTGCCGACGTACAGCGCCTCACCGGCCTCCGCCTTGAAGATGTAGATCCCCGGCTGATCCGGAAGCTCTCCCAGCCGCTGCCGCAGCTCCCGGCGCATCAGCCCATTACCTTCAGTTCGTGGAGTTCTACGGCCGCCTGCTCGAACTCCAAGCGCCGGGAAGCCTGCTTCATCGCCTTCTCCAGGCGCGCGATGCGGCGTTCCAGGGGCATCTCGGGGGCGTCCTCGCGGAGCAGGTCCTCCACCGCCTTCTCGGCTGCGACTCCCGCCTTGTGCAGGTAGTCCAGGTTGCTCATCTGGACCAGGGGACTGTGGACCTCCTTCAGGATGGACGCCGGCTCGATCCCGTGTTTCCGGTTGTAATGGTCCTGAATCCGCCGGCGCCGGGCCGTCTCCTCCACCGACCGGTCGATCGAGTCGGTGCGCCGGTCAGCGTAGAAAATGACCCGCCCGTTCAGGTTGCGAGCCGCCCGGCCGGAGGTCTGGATCAGCGACACCTCGCTGCGCAGGAAGCCTTCCTTGTCCGCGTCGAGGATCGCGACCACGGAGACCTCGGGGAGGTCAAGCCCCTCCCGCAGCAGGTTGATGCCGACCAGGATGTCGAACTCGCCGCGCCGCAGCGCGGTCGTGATCTCGACGCGCTCCAGGGTGTCGATGTCGCTGTGGAGATAGCGAACCCGCAGCCCGAGCTCGGTCAGGTACTGGGTCAGTTCCTCCGCCATCCGCTTGGTCAGCGTGGTCACCAGGACCCGCTCGCCGCGCTCCATCGCGGCCCGCGCTTCCTCTACCAGGTCGTCAATCTGATTGGCGGACGGCCGCAACTCGATCCGCGGATCGAGCAGGCCGGTAGGCCTGATGATCTGCTCCACGACCACGCCTCCGGTGCGCTCCAGTTCGAACGCGCTCGGCGTGGCCGACACGTAGATCCGCTGACCGCAACGCTCCTCGAACTCGTCGAACCGGAGCGGCCGGTTGTCCATGGCACTCGGCAGGCGAAAACCGAACTCGACCAGGGTTTCCTTGCGCGCCCGGTCGCCGTGGTACATCCCGTTGACCTGCGGAATCGACTGGTGGCTCTCGTCGACCACGAGCAGGAAGTCGTCGGGCAGGTAGTCCAGGAACGTCGGCGGCGCTTCGCCCGGCGCCCGGCCGGACAGATGGCGCGAGTAGTTCTCGATACCGGCGCAGGAACCCAGCTCGCGAAGCATTTCCAGGTCGTAGCGGGTCCGCTGCTCCAGACGCTGCATCTCGAGCAGGCGGTTCTCGCGTTCGAGGACGACCAGGTGTTCGCCAAGTTCCTCCTCGATCGAGGCGATCGCCCGGCGCATCCGCTCCTCCGGCGTCACGTAGTGGTTGCGCGGGAAGACCGGCACCCGGTCGACCTCCTCCAGCACCCGGCCGGTGATCACGTCGAAACGGCAGACCCGGTCGATCTCGTCCCCGAAGTACTCGACCCGAATGCCCCGGTCGTCGTAGGCCGGCAGGATCTCGAGCACGTCGCCCCGGACCCGGAAACTGCCGTGGAACAGGTCGAGCCGGGTGCGCTCGTACTGCATCTCGGCCAGGCGCCGCTGCGCCCGCTCCAGCGGCAGTTCCGTTCCGCGCTCGAAGAACTGAAGCATCGAGAAGAAGACGTCCGGGGCCCCCAGACCGTAGATGCACGACACGGAGGCGACGACGATCACGTCCCTGCGCTCGAACAGCGAGATCGTCGCCCGCAGCCGCAGTCGGTCGATCTCGTCGTTGATGCTCGTCTCCTTCTCGATGTACGTGTCCGACTGCGGGACGTAGGCCTCCGGCTGGTAGTAGTCGTAGTAGGAAACGAAGTACTCGACCGCGTTGTTCGGGAAGAAGCTCTTGAACTCCTGGTAGAGCTGCGCCGCCAACGTCTTGTTGTGGGACAGGACCAGGGTGGGACGGTTCACCGCTTCGATCACCTTGGCGACGGTGTAGGTCTTGCCCGAACCCGTAACTCCTAGCAGCACCTGCTCGGGGACGTCGTCCTCGAGACCCGCCACGAGTTCGGCGATCGCCGCCAGCTGATCGCCCTGCGGTTTGAACGGGGAGATCAGCTCGAAACGTCCCGGCCGCGCCTGGCGCCAGCGATCCGCCGGTCCGGCCTCCCCGCCCGACCCCCCAGCCAGGGGTCCGTTCGTCGGCCCGACATCCCGATGCAAGATCAGACCTCCGGGCTGGAGGCCGCGATGCGCTCGAGACGCTCGGTCAGGCGGCGCAAATCGTCGCGGTCCAGCAGTTCCCGCTCCGCCCTCCGCAGCGCATCGGTCAGCGCCATCTGCAGCCGACGATTGTCGGCCGGCGTAGCCGGTCGGGTCCGGTAGCGCTCGTGCACGGAATCAAAGGCGCGCTCGAGACGGTTGCGTTCTTCCGACGTGGCGTCCTCAGGCAGTGCCTCCGTGATCCGTTCCCGGCTCAAGTCCAGGACGAACCCGAGCAGTTCGTCGGCCTGCGTCAGTGCCACCGCGAGGCCGACCACGAGCAGGAGGGCGAGCAGCCCGCATCCGGCCAGACCCGCAATCAGACAGCCACGCCGCTTTCGGTCCGGATCGCGCGGCCGCACCGGCGACTGCTCGGGAAAGGGTTCCGGCAGAGGCGGCAGGCCGCGCGGCTCCTCGGGTTCGGGAGTCATGAGTCGGGCCGTATGATACGCGCGTGATGACGGCGCCGCGCAAAGCCCTGCAACCCCTGCTCGACTGGGGCTTGCGGCACTGGCGGTGGCTGACGCCGATCGTCGCGACGCCGGTCGCGGGCGTCCTGCTGGGGATCGGCGTCGCGGCGGCGATCGATCTGCCGCAGGTCGAAACCGTCGCCGAGTTGACGCCCAGCCAGATCACCCGGCTCCTGGATAGCGGGGGCGACGTCTTCCGGAGCTACTCCGTCGAGAAGCGGATCATGCTCGCCGAAGGCGAGGTGCCGGAGGTCTTCGAGCGCGTCCTGCTCACCGCGGAGGACCGGAACTTCTACTCCCACGCCGGCTTCGACATCATCGGCGTGGCACGCGCAACGCTGCAGAACTGGCAGCGGGGCGAGCGGTTCTCCGGCGCTTCGACGATTACGATGCAGGTTGCGCGAACGCTGTATCTCGGCCGCGAGAAAATCTGGAGCCGCAAGATCCGCGAGACGCTTCTCGCCATCGAGCTCGAGAAACGCCTGAGCAAGCAGCAGATCCTCACCCTCTACTGCAACCTGACCTACTTCGGCCACGGCAACTACGGCCTCGAGGCAGCCTCCCGCTACTACTTCGGCAAACCGGCGGTCGAGCTGGATCACGTCGAATCCGCCACTCTCGTGGCCATCCTGCCGGGGCCGAGCGTGTGGACGCCGTATCTGCGACCCGAGGTGGTACGCAACCGCCGCAACACGATCCTGGGCGTCGTGGCCCAACGCGGCGTGATCACGAGAGAGCAGGCCGAGGAGGCGGCGACGCTGCCGCTGGGCGTGGTCAAGCAGCGCGAGACGAAGCCGGTGGCGCCGTACTTCGCCGAGCGGGTCCGGGTCGACCTGTACTCCACCTACGGCCGAAAGGGCCTCTACGAGCGGGGGCTCCAGGTCAGGACGACCCTCGATCCGCGGATGCAGAACGCCGCCGAGAAGGCGCTGCGCCAGGGCCTGGTCCGGATCGACCGGTTCCGGGGCTACCGTGGGCCAGCGTCCCGCGTCGACCAGGACGATCTCGAGGCGGAGGATCTCGCCGAGTCGGTTGGGGATCTACTCGCCGCCTGGGTCGGTTTCGAACCGGAGGTCGGTGCCTGGGCTCCCGGTGTCGTCCTCCGGCGCGGGCGGCGCGACGCGGAGATTCGGATCGGCGACCACCGCTTCGTCCTCCAACCCGAGGGTTACGAATGGACCCGGCGGGACGCGCCGCCTCTCAAGAGGGGCGACATCGCCTGGTTCGAACTCCGTCCCGCCGTGGAGGGCGACCAGGACGGCGAAGCGGATCCGGAGATGTCCTTCGCGCTCGAACTCGTCCAGGAGCCGACCCTCGAGGGCGCGGTGCTGCTGCTCGAATCGTCGACGGGCGCCATCCGGGCCATGGTTGGCGGCTGGGACTACGAGCGAAGCGAGTTCAACCGCGCGATCCAGGCCCGGCGCCAGGTCGGCTCGCTCTTCAAGCCGTTCGTCTTCGGCGCCGCCTTTGAGCACGGCTTCACCCCCGCCGACACCCTCTTCGATGCGCCGGCGGTCTTCGTGGGCGTCGACAACCTGCCGAGCTACAGCCCGCGCAACTACTACCGCAAGTACCTCGGCATCTTGACGTTGCGCAAGGCGCTCGAGAAGTCGATCAACGTCACCGCGGTCAAGCTCCAGGACGTTGTCGGCGCCGACCGCGTCGTCGACTTCGCCTACCGGACGGGCATCCGTTCGCCTCTGCCGCCGTATCCCAGTCTCGCCCTCGGTGCAGCCGACCTGACCGTGCTCGAGGTGGCCACCGCCTACGCCACGATCGCCAACCTGGGCGTCCACGTCGAGCCGTACCTGATCGAGAGTGTGGCGACCCGGGACGGCCGCGAACTCGAGGCCCACGTGCCCCAGGCGTCGACGGTGCTGACACCGGAGGTCGCGTACCTGCTGACCCACGTGCTCTCCGGCGTGGTCCAGCGCGGGACGGCCCAGTCGGCGAAGAGCCTGGGACTCACAGCCGTTGCCGGCAAGACGGGCACAACCGACGGTTTCACCGACGCCTGGTTCGCCGGCTACACGCCCCGCTACACCCTCGTGGTCTGGGTCGGCTACGACCAGCAGCAGCGCATCGGCCGCAACATGACCGGCTCGGCGGCCGCCCTGCCGATCTGGAACGAGGTCCTGCGCCAGGGGGTCGAGGACGGCTGGATCGATCCTCGCGCCACCTTCACGCGACCGAACCGGGTTCGTCTGGAACGGATCGAGTACAACTCCGGCCTGCGGCCCGCGCGCCGTCCGGTCGGAGGACAGCACCTGATCGACGAAGCGTTCATCGCAGGTACCGAACCAGTGCTTTCCTTCGACCCCGACACGCGCCCTGTCTACGACCTCCCGTGGTACCAGCAGCGCGCTCTCTACGGCGAACCGAAGGCCGGCGAGAACATGCCCGAGGACGTCACCGACTGGTCTCTCATCCGCCATGCCTGGAGAGAAGACGCGGAGGGGGGTTCCTAGCAGTCCGTCACCCGGGAGGACGTACTCCGATCAGCGCGTAGTCGCGATAGCCGTAGAGCAGGTCGTCGAGCTCGTCCCGGAGACGGTTGAGCCGCTCCGCCAGCTCCCGGGTCTGGCCGTCCAGGCCGGCGAGCGGGATCTCGGTCAGGCGCTCCTCTTCGGGGTAAGGCCGCAGGTCGAGTTGTTCGATGCCGGCAAACCCGGCGCTTTCGTAGCTGGCGCGCAACATCTCCGGGTGAACCGGCCGCACGTGCGTCGGGTCGAGCCAGAAGCTTCCCGCGGTCACGGCCACCGAGAGTGGATTCGGCGCCTCGAGCAGGAGAATCCCCCCCGGGCGCAAGGCCGCGTAGGCGAGGCGCACCAGGCGGTCGACCGCTTCCGGCGGCAGGTGTTCGATCACGTGGAAGGACACAATCCCGCCCAGCGATCCGGGCTCGACGCCGGCCAGGGCTCCCGGCAGCTCCCCCTGCTCGACCTGGAGGCCCTGCTGGGAACAGCGACGCACCATGGCAGCGGAGGAATCGATACCGCGACAACAAATGCCCTCCTCCTGAAGCAGCGCCAGCGCCTCGCCACGGCCGCAGCCGAGGTCCAGGACCGGCGCCGCCTCGCGAAGCCGCTGCAGATAGGAATGGACGCGCTGCCGGATCTCCCGTTCGCCGCCGCGAAACCGGTGCTCGAAGTCCAGGTAGGAGGCATCGTCGACGCTCGAGCGAAGCACGGCCGTCTCCACGTCACCGTCCCCGGCCAGGGCCGAGCGCAGGAGGCCGGCGAGCTCATCCGCCTCGCGCCGGTACCGGTCCAGCTTGCGGTCGACGCGCCCGAAGAGCGCGTCATCGTGACGCATGACCTCGTCCAGGCCCTGGCGCAGGAAGTTCTCCAGGTGTCTGGTCCGCCCGTCCAGTTCTTCGATGCGTCCCGTCAGGTCCCGGTCGACCCGTTCCTGGTGCCGCCGCCAGTCCTGGAAACGCTGATCGAGATCCTGGAAGTGGCCCAGCAGGATCAGGTTGAAGACCCGCTGGCGCTCCCACAGGTCCTTCTGCGGCAGGTGGACCAGCGGACGCAGCAGCCGCTTGCAGGCCACCAGGACCCGCCCGGCAAGGCCGCGGTGGCTACGAATGGGGAACGGGAGATCCCGTTCCCAGAGCTGGCGCCAGTCCTCGAGCCGACGGGTGGGCCGGTCGCCGAGAAAGGCCTCGACTTCCGGCGGTCCGCCATCGCCGCCAACCGCTTCTCCGCCCGCCGTTTCTCCGCCGGAAGGGGCGGCTTGCCAGGGTGTCCCGGCCGGGACGTTCCCTTCGCTGGAATCCTCAGGTCTCAGGCACAACCTCGACTGCGATTTCGGCGATGACCTCCGTGTGGAGGTCGACCCGAACGACATGCTCGCCCAAGGCCTTGATTCCGCCCGTCAGGTCCACCATCCGGCGATGGACCTGGACACCCTTGGAGGCGAGCGCCTCGACGATCTCCGTCGGCGTCACGGAGCCGTAGAGAGTTCCCGTCTCGCTGGCCCGCTTGGCGATCTTGATCTTCAGCGCCGCCAGTTCGGCAGCGACCTCAGCGGCAGCCGAGCGCTCGGCCGCGTGCCGGGCATCGAACTTCGATCGCTGCGACTCGAACCAGTGCCGGTTCGCCACCGTGGACGGCGCCGCGAGTTCCCTCGGATACAGGTAGTTCCGCGCGTAGCCGGGCTTCACGTCGACGACCTCGCCACGCCCACCGAGCCCCCTCATGTCCTGAAGCAGGATGACTTCCATTTTGCGTTCCTCTTCCCTATCCCTGTCCTGCGGCCGTTCAGTCCGCGGTGTACGGAATCAGGGCCAGGAAGCGCGCACGCCGAATGGCGCGGGCCAGCATTCTCTGGTGGCGGGCTGAATTGCCCGAGATTCTGCGGGGGAGGACCTTCGCCCTCTCGGGCACGAAGGGCCGCAGGGTCGCTATGTCCTTGTAGTCGATGTACTCGATCCCGTCCACGGTGAACTTGCACACCTTGCGGCGGCGGAAGAAGGTCTTTCGTTTCGGCATTGTCTCTGTTCCCTTCTAGCCTGTGGCCTCGGCGAGGACCGTCGTCTGGACCGGCGCCTTGCCCTTGCTTGCCGCGCGCTTCAGGTCGCGGTCCGTCCGCACGACAAGGTGGCGCAGCACGCGCTCGTTCTGGAGCATCCGCTGCCCGACCTCGGCGAGGCTGTTGTCGCCTCCGTCCGACTCCAGGTAGTAGATGTGGTAACGCCCCTCGGTGAACTTCTTGATCGGATAGGCGAGCCGCCGCTTGCCCCAGGACTCTTCCTGGGTGATCCGGGTCTTGCCGTCCGCCACCAGCATCTCACCAAAACCGTCGCTCAACTGCACCGCCTCCTCATCCGAGAGACGTGGGTCCGCAATGAAGACCAGTTCGTATGTCCGTGTCAATCGTTCATCCTCGTCAGGTTCTCCACGAAGCCGCGCATCGTCGCGAGTTCGGTTGGCTGTTTTCTCCGTTCCACGCTGGCAGGCACCAGGGCCGCAACGAATTTCTTCCCTGCCGCTTCCTGCGGAAGCGCTTTCGGCGGCGGAATTTATCACGGTTGTCGGTCATAGGACGAGCAGGGGCGCGATGACCAGGGACACGACGGACATCAACTTGATCAGGATGTTCAGACTCGGACCGGCGGTGTCCTTGAACGGATCGCCCACCGTATCGCCGACGACCGCTGCCTTGTGCGCGTCCGAACCCTTGCCGCCGTGGGCGCCGGCTTCGATGTACTTCTTCGCGTTGTCCCAGGCGCCGCCGGCATTCGACATGAAGATCGCCAGCAGCACGCCGCCCGCCGTGACCCCGGCAAGCACGCCGGCCAGGGCCTCGACATCGTAGAAACCGACCGCGACCGGCACCAGAACGGCGAGCAGACCCGGAGCGACCATCTGTCGGAGCGCCGCCGCCGTCGAAATGTCCACGCAGCGGGCGTACTCCGCCTTCGCCTTCCCCTCCATCAGTCCGGGAATCGTGCGGAACTGCCGCCGCACTTCCTCGATCATCTCGAAGGCCGCCTTGCCTACGGCCTTCATGGCCATCGACGAGAACAGGAACGGCAGCATGGCGCCGATGAACAGGCCGCACATCACGCGGGGGTTGACCAGGTCCATGCTCTCCAGACCGACCGTGGTGCGGAACGCCGCGAACAGAACCAGGGCGGTCAACGCGGCCGAGCCGATCGCGAAGCCCTTGCCGATCGCCGCGGTCGTGTTGCCGACCGCGTCCAGCTTGTCCGTCCTCGCTCGCACGTCCTCGCCCAGGTGGCTCATCTCGGCAATGCCGCCGGCGTTGTCGGCGACCGGGCCGTAGGCGTCGACGGCGAGTTGAATCCCGGTCGTCGACAGCATGCCCAGGGCGGCGATCGCAATGCCGTACAGGCCGGCCTGAGAGTGGGCCACCAGGACGGCCGCTGTCAGCACGACGATCGGCAGCGCCGTCGACTGCATGCCGACGGCCAGACCGCCGATGATGTTCGTCGCGCTGCCGGTCTGGCTGTCCTTCGCGATGCTCTGGGCCGGCGCCTTGGACTCCGCGGTGTAGTACTGGGTGATCAGACCGATCAGGAGGCCGGCCAGCAGGCCGGCGACCGTGGCCAGGAAGACGCCCATGTAGCCGAATTCCTGGCCCTCGACGACGTACTGGGTGTCCCCGAGCAGCCCGCGGGCCACGAAGAAGGTCACGACCAGCATAATTCCCGCGGCGGCGAAGGTGCCGAGATCCAGGGCGTGCTGGGGATTGCCCCCCTCCCTGGTGCGCACCAGGAAGGTCGAGGCCAGCGAGACGAGGATGCCGAGGCCGGCCAGGAGCATCGGCAGGAGAATCAGGTTCGGCGTGAAGTCCTCGCCGGCCAGGGTCGTCGTGCTGACGCCGAGAACGAGTGTGCCGACGATCGCGCCGACGTAGGACTCGAACAGGTCGGCGCCCATCCCGGCGACGTCGCCGACGTTGTCGCCGACGTTGTCCGCGATGACCGCCGGGTTGCGCGGGTCGTCCTCCGGAATCCCCGCCTCGACCTTGCCGACCAGGTCGGCGCCGACATCGGCTGCCTTGGTGTAGATGCCGCCGCCGACGCGTGCGAACAGAGCGATCGAAGAGGCGCCGAAGGAGAAGCCGGTCAGCACCGTGACGACCTGCCCGAGCGTGTCGTTGTCGGCACTGCCGAACAGCGAGGCGTAGAGCAGGTAGAGCAGCGACAACCCGAGAATGCCCAGGCCGACGACCGCGAAGCCCATCACGGCGCCCCCCGAGAAGGCCACGGCCAGGGCCCGGTTCAGGCTCGTCCGGGCGGCGGCGGCTGTGCGCACGTTGGCCGAAGTGGCCACGCGCATGCCGAAGAAGCCGGCCAGACCGGAACAGAGCGCGCCGCCGAGAACCGAGACCCCGATCCAGGCGGAACTGCCCGCCCGGCCGGAATTGGCAAGCGCCAGCAGGCCCGCCGCCAGAAGGACGAAGATCGCGAGGATCCTGTACTCCCGTCCCAGGAAGGCCATCGCGCCGTCGCGAATGTGGCCCGCAATCTCGGCCATCACGCCGTCGCCGGCATCCTGTTTGTTGATCCACCGGCTCCGCAGCCAGGCGTAGAACAGAGCAGCCGCGCCGCACACCGGCAGCAGGTAGTAAATCGTGTCCACTATCCGTTTCCCCTCAATCCCTGGTAAGAGTTCATCCGTTCCTGCAAACTCATCCGTTGTACTCGTTCATCGTGATGTCGACGCCCCGGTCGACCCAGCTCAGGACGCAGTCGGCGGCGCGGCGCACCATGCGTCTCGCGGCTTCGACTTCCTCGGCAGCGAACGGGGCGAGCACGAAATCCGTGAGCCCCGCCTCCCTGCCGCCGGCACACCCGTCCGCCTGTTCCGTCTCGTCCGCTGCGATGCCCAACCTCAGCCGGGGCACCGCCGTGGTGCGCAGGTTCTCGATGATCGACTCCATTCCGCGATGGCCGCCCGGACTGCCCCTGCCGCGAAGGCGCAACCTTCCCAAAGGCAGGTGGACTTCGTCGTAGACGACCAGGATGTTCTCGGGAGCATAGCCATTCCGTTCACTGAGGCATCGCGCGCTGTAACCGCTGCGGTTCATGTAGGTCTGGGGAGTCGCCAGGTCGACCCGCCCGCCGGCGGCCCAGAGTGCGCCGCAGACCTCCACGCCGAGGCGGACGTCGAGTCGCTGTGCCAGTTCCTCGACAACGCGGAAGCCGAGATTGTGCCGGGTGCCGGCATACTCCTCTCCCGGATTGCCAAGACCGAGGACCAGCCGCAAGCTCCTAGTCGTCTTCGTCCTCCGCCTCGGCCCCGTCGCCGACCATTTCGGGCTCCTCGCCGAACGCTTCGAGGAGCTCGTCCTCCTCGGAGACCTCCTCTTCCTCTTCCACGAGCCTCGGGGCGGCAACCGATACGACAACGCGGCTTTCGTCGTCTTCGAGCCGCACCGCATCCGGGAGCGTGAGCTCGCCGATTTCCACATGCTGGCCGATGTGCAGCGGCTCAACGTCGAGTTCGATCGAAGACGGAATGTCGCCGGGCAGGCAGACGACGGCGATCTCGCGGGTGACGAACTCCACGATGCCACCCTCGTTCCTGACCCCTTCGGGAGTTCCGATCAGCGCGATCGGGACCGAGACCTGGACTTCCTGATCCATCTTGACTCGTTGAAAGTCGATGTGGACCAGCGCGCCGGTCAGGGGATTCCACTGCAGGTCGCGAATCATCGTATGGCGCGTGCGATCCGTTCCCTCCAACTTGAGCTGGAAGACGGCGTTCTCGCCGCCCTCCCGGATCAGGGTCTGCACGCTCTTGCCGTCGACGCGTATGGCAGCCGAGTCCGCGTCGCCGCCGTAGACCACGGCCGGGATCTCGCCCGCCGCGCGCAGGCGGCGGTTGGCGTTCTTGCCGGTCTGCTCACGCAGCCGCACACTGACTGTCGGTTCGCTCATTTCGAGTTCCTTCGAGAAACGAACAGCTCAGACGAAAAGGGACGTCACGGAGCTGTTGTCGTGGATTCTGCGGATTGCCTCGCCCAGCAGGGCCGCGACACTATGGGGACGCAGCCGCGTGCTCCGGGCGAGCTTGTCCTCGAGCGGCGTCGTGTTCGTCACCAGGACGCCCTCGAGCTTCGATTCTTCGATTCGTTCGATCGCGGAAGCCGAGAGGACACCGTGTATTCCGGCGGCGAAGATCCTCCGAGCTCCCTGGGCGTCCAGCGACTCGACCGAGTTGAGCAAGGTGCCGCCGGTATCGATGATGTCGTCGAGGATCAGGACGTCCCGGCCCTTCACGTCGCCGATCACGTTCATCACCTCGGCCTTGTTCGCGGCCACCCGCCGCTTGTCGATGATGGCGAGTTCCGTGTCCAGGCGCTTGGCGATGGCCCGCGCCCTCGCCACGCCGCCGGCGTCCGGCGCCACGATCATCAGATCGTCGATGCCCAGCGCCCTGATCGCGTCGAGGAGAACCGGCGCCGCGAAGAGGTGATCGACCGGAATGTCGAAGTAGCCCGAGATCTGCGCGGCGTGGACGTCCATCGTCAGCAGCCGGTCCGCTCCCGCAGCGGTGATGACGTCCGCCACCAGCTTGGCCGTGATCGGCACCCGCGGCTTGTCCTTCTTGTCCTGGCGGGCGTACCCGTAGTAGGGAATCACGGCAGTCACACGCGCCGCCGAAGCTCGCTTGACCGCGTCCAGCATGATGAGCAGCTCAACGAAGTTGTCGTTGACCGGAGTACAGGTCGGCTGGACGATGAACACGTCGGTGCCGCGAACGTTCTCCTGGATCTGACAGAAGATCTCACCGTCGGCGAAGTTGTAGGCCGTGACCTGCCCCGGCACCATGCCCAGATAGCTGCAGATCTCGTTCGTCAGTGCCGGGTGCGCCCGGCCACCGAAGATCTTCAGCTCCGTGTACATGGCGCGCTCTACCTTGCTGACATGAACTGTCATCAGGCCGCCCCATCGCGGAACCGCGCACCATTGCAGGAACCTTCGCGCCAGCCGCGACAATCGACGCGTACGGAGACTCTCGACACGGACAACCTCGGGCTCTGAATCTGTTGCAAGGGGGGAGAAGGCCGGCGCTTCCCTGTGGTTGGGGCGGGAGGATTCGAACCCCCGATAGCGAGATCCAAAGTCTCGTGCCTTACCACTTGGCGACGCCCCAGACGGGCCGGCGGATTGTACATGAAGCGCGCGAGCCTCACGAGTCCGAATCCACGCCGCGCCGCCTGCGTCGGGTCGCGGTTCGAATCACTCGCACGCCGAGGCCTTCGACCGCGCGCTCCGCGTCCTTCCAGCTACCGATCCCGAACACCGCGCCGCCGCTGCCGGAAACCTGGGGACCCCGGTCCGACCGGCCGGGCGCGGCGGCGCGCCATGCGAGGAGGAGCCGGTCCACCTCCGGATGCAGCCTTCGCGCGACGGGTTCCAGATCGTTGCCCCGAAGCCACGAAGCGGCTTCCGCCCGCGCTGCCTCCGCGGGCAGCACGTCCACTCCCCGGTGCTCCCCGACCGGCGACCGGACACCGCTCCAGCACCGGAAGACCTCCTCGGTGGAAACCTCCACCGCAGGCACCGCGACGACGACCGAAGCGGTCCCGATGTCCGGCAGCGCCCTCAGTTCCTCGCCGCGGCCGGTCGCCAGTACCGTCCCGCCGACGAGGAAGAAGGGAACATCCGAGCCGACCGCGGCGGCAACCGCGCGCAGATCGTCGGAGCCGAGTGGTTCGCCCCAGAGTTCCTGCAGAGCAGCCAGGGTCCCCGCCGCGTCGCTGCTCCCGCCGCCCAGGCCGCTGCCGGCCGGAATGCTCTTCCTCAGTTCGAACCGCACGCCCCGCGCTGGCTCGCCGATCGCTTCGAAAAACGCTCGCGCGGCCACCAGGACGAGGTTCGAGTCATCCTCGGGCGCACCGCCGTCCGGCAATTCGAGAGCCAGGGGCGCGGTCGAGTCGGTCCGGCTCACCCTCAGCCGATCGCAGAGATCGATCGTCTGCAGCACGGTCGTAATCGCGTGGAAGCCGTCCGGGCGGCGACCGTGAACCCGCAGGCTCAGGTTCACCTTGGCGGGACACTTCAGACAGACACTGGTCTTCGACGGTCGCCGCCTGGCCGGTCGCGACTTCGCTAGTCGCGACGTCACGGATCGCCCGCTTGGCAGGCGCCCGGCAAGAAACCGTTCGGCACCTCCGGTGGCGGCAGCGCGCCCGCCAGGTCCCGTGCCGGCCGTGTCTGTTCCCAGAGCAGTTCGAGACCGGTCTCGGGCTCGACCAGCCGGGAAAGACCATCCGGGTCGAGATCCCACGAGGCTCTCGTCTCCGCTCCCCGGTGAAGAGTCCATCGGCGCGGGCCGTTCGTGGCCGTCGCAGCCGTCCAGCGCCGACCCCAACGGTCCTCGAAGTCGAGTTCGACGATGGCGGCTCCGGACCTGGCCGCCGCCGCCACGGTTTTGGTGTCGAGCGGCGGAGCCGGTAGTCGCCGCAGCAGCAGCGCGGCAACCGCACCGGCGGGCACCGGGCCCAGGGACAGGGCGGGAACTTCCAGTTCGCCGCGATACCGGCAGAAGGTCCGCTCGCGCACCCACAGCACCAGGGCATCGCCTTCCTGGACGTTCAGATCCCACCATCGGCGCCCCAACCGATCCGAAGCCTCCACCTGAAAGCGTTCCGGCGACTCGAAACGCAACACCAGGCGCAACGTGCCTCTCCCCTCCGGACCGGCGTACCGCATCCGAAAGATGCGTTGGGTACGCCACTCCCCCGCCGGAATCTCCCACGGCAACACCGCGGCAGCAGCGCCGTCGCCGCCCGCGGACAGGCTCAGACCCGAGCCGCCCGTGGCACAAGCCGCAAGCCAGACGAGCAGCAACGGCAGCAGCGCCGCCGCGGGCCGGTTCGCGGGCGTCAGCGGACCTCCAGCAGCCGCCCGGCTAACGCCGGGCCAGTTCGCCCAGCTTGCGACGCACGGATTCGACGTTTTCCTCGTCATCGATCGCCAGTGCGTGCTCGTAAGCCTCCCGAGCTCGCCGGATATCGCCGAGCGCGACATAGACATCGCCGAGATGCTCCAGGATGGTGGAATCCTCCGGCGCCAATTGGTTCGCCCGCTCCAGGTGGCGGCTAGCCTCCTCGAACTGACCCAACCGGAACAGCGCCCAGCCCAGCGAGTCGACGTAGGCTCCGTTGTTCGGTTCAAGCGCCACGGCCCGACGCACGAGTTCAAGCGCCTGCTCCAGGTTCTCCCCGTTGTCGGCCCACATGTAGCCCAGGTAGTTCATCGCCGTGCTGTTCTCGGGCTGGATCTCGAGCACCGCCTGGAACTGCTCGGCCGCCTCGTCGAACCGGCGCGTGCGTTCGTACGCCTCGCCGAGCTGGAAGAACAGACCCGCCCTGAGCGTCTCCGGGTCCAGATCGAAGCCGGTCTCCGCGCCGCTACTCATCCGCACCAACGCCAGCTCGATCAGGGGCGCGGACTCCTCGAACCGGCCGCGTGCCCGCCAGAAATCGGCAATCCCGACCAACTGCCTGACGTCTCCAGCCGCCGCGAACCGATCCAGCACCCGGACGGCGTGGCGCGCCTCGTCGAGGTCGACGTAGATCCCGGCCTTCCTGAGGATGGCCTGCACGTCCGGCTCACCGGCCTCGCCGCCACGGAGCAACCGCTCGGTGGCCATCGAGTCGCGACGGAGGATGGCCATCGCACGCCGCTTTCGGCCCGCCTCGGCAAGCAACTCCGCCTGACTCAGCAGGAGTTCCACCGACTCACCGCGCCGCTCGGTTTCGGACTCCAGTTCGGCGAGGGCCTGATCGGTCTTGCCCAACCGCCGAAGCGCCTCGACCAGGAGACCTAGACCGAAGTCCGCGCTGTCCCGGCCCGGCTGCGTTCCCCGGTCGGCGCGGTCGACCATGCCCCGGCCGATCTGGCGGATCCGCTCCCACTCACCCGCCTCCATCAACCGTCCGACGAGCTCCCGGAGAAGCTGGGGGTCGTCCGGCTGCTCTCTTCGCAGACCCTCGTAAATCTCGATTGCCTCCGGTCCGCGGCCCGAGGCGCCCAGGATGCGAGCTTCGAGTACCCGAGCTCCCGGGTTCCGACGCGCGACCCGCGGCAGTTCCCGTAGGCGGCGGAGAGCCTCGGCAAGATCCGCTGCGCGCTGATCCGGCGTGCGCCCGGGGGACATGGACCGCCGGTAGTACTCCTCCGCCAGCGCCCCCTGGACGGGGATGCTGTCGGTCAGCTCCGCGGCCAGGCCCTCCAGCATCTCGATCGCCCTGGTGTGGTTGCCCTGGCGGCTCTCCCGCCCCGCGAGTTCCAGCCGCTCCTCGACCGTGCGCTCCTCGGCCGAACGTTCATCGAACCGGAGGATGTCGGCCTCGACCTGCCGCGCCCGTTCGTCTTCGCCGGCCTCCCTCAGGGCGCCGGCCAGCATGCGCTGCAGTTGGCGGTTGCCGTTGTGGTAGCTGACCAGCTCTTCGAGCACGGCCGCCGCCTCCCTCTGCTGCCCCAGGGCCGCACGGATCTGGGACAGGAGCAGCATGCCCTCGATATCGTTCGGCGCCAACTCCCGCAGCGCCCCGAGCGCTTCCAGGGCGCGGTCTACCGCTTCCCTGTCCCGGGCCCGGTCGGAGAGCCCCATCTGAATCCGCCCGTATCTGCGCAACACGTCGACGTCATCAGGCGCGTTCCTGTACGCAACGTCCAGGTGTTCCGCCGCCTCCTCGAGCCGCTGAAGCTGAATCAGGAAGTCGGCGAGTCCAACGCGGAGGAAGGGCGCCTCGGGATCCATCGCCACCGCGCGTTCGAAGAGCTCCAGCGCCTCGTCGGTTCGGCCTGGCTCGCCGGCCAGCATGCGGGCGGCCGCGAACAGGAACGGGCCGCTTTCGGCGGTCGGCTCGTCGCCCTCCTGGCAAGGCAGAGAAGAACGAGCCACGCCGCGAGGAGCTTTCGACGCCGCATCCCTGGCGTCGAAGACGCCTGGCTGAGTCCCGGGGAGTCCATGCGGCCGCCAAGGTTAGCAGTCCCGGCGACCTGCCCTCGACTGATACGCGGCCCCGTGATGGCTTTACGGAAGCCGCCCCCACGCGCTAGAATGACCGATCCACGGCCAATCGCCCGGCGGTCTTCGACATTCCGCCCGTAGCCTGGCCAACGGCTTTGAGGAGGCGCTCCACATGATCAAGGCGGACATCGTGAACCGGGTCGCTGAGAACTCGGATCTTCCCCGCGTCAAGGCCGCCCGAGCCGTCGACACGATCCTCGGCGCGATGAAGAACGCCCTTGGCGACGGCAAGCGGATCGAGCTCCGCGGCTTCGGCGTCTTCCAGGTTCGCAACCGCAAACGCGGCGTGGGGCGCAACCCGAAGACCGGCGTCGAAGTGACGATCGCCCCCGGCAAGACGGTCCGGTTCAAGCCGGGCAAGGAACTCAAGAACCTCTAGTTCTTCCCTCGAACTCCAGCACGAACGTCACAGGACCGTCGTTCACCAGCCGAACCTCCATCCGGGCTCCGAAACGGCCGCCTTCGACGACCAGCCCCGCCTCCTCCAGCCGCTCGCGCAGCCCGGCCAGCAACGGCTCGGCCACCTCCAGACGTGCCGCCCGGTCGAAGGAAGGCCGTCTTCCCTTCCGTGTCGAGGCCGCGAGCGTGAACTGCGAAACCAGCAGGATCGCACCGCCTGCCTGCCGCACGTCGAGGTTCATCCTCCCCTGCTCGTCGTCGAAGATGCGCAGACGGGCCAGTCTGGCCGCCGCGGCGGCCGCCTGATCCTCGCCGTCGCCGACCTCCACTCCCGCCAGCACAAGCAGACCGCCGTCGATCCGGCCGACGATCCGGCCATCGACCGTCACCGACGCTGACCTGACCCGCTGCACGACCAGGCGCACGCCGGAACGATACCGCCGAAGCGGCTCCCCGGCCTGCCGGTCCAGCGGTTACGATCAGGCCACGGGCCGGGCGACGCTCCGGACCCGGGTTCCGTACAACAAAGCGAGAGACACGATGCCGGTCGTGCCGGGGACACTCGCCTGCCGCACACCAACCGCCCCTCACTCCCGAACCACCAGAAAGGACGACTCTCCCGCCATGTTGAACCACGTGATCCTGATCGGCCACCTCGGCCGCGACCCGGAACTCCGCACGACCCAATCCGGCCAGACGGTCGCCAACTTCAGTGTCGCCACGAACCGGCGCTGGACCGACCGCGACGGCAACCGCCAGGAAGAGACGGAATGGCACTACATCGTCTGCTGGGGCCGTCAGGCGGAAGTCGCCGGCCAGTACCTGACCAGAGGCAAGCTGGTGTCGGTCGAGGGCCGCCTCCAGACCCGCTCCTGGGACGATCAGCAGTCCGGCCAGAAGCGCTATCGCACCGAGATCATCTGCCGCAACTTCCAGATGCTCGGCGGCCGTGGCGACACCGGTGGCCAGCCCGGCCACGGGCGGAGTCAGGCGGCTCCTGCCCAGTCAGCTCCCCAAGACGCCGGCTTCGATCCCGCCGGCGCCGACGACGACATCCCCTTCTGAACAACCGCGTGCGCCGGCCTGTTGCCGCGGGTCTTCCGACCCGTGGCAGCCAACGGGCGACGCCGCGAAGCGGCAAGTTCGAAGCGTCGAGGCCGTCTACCCGCCGCCGGACCCTGAAGTCTCTGGCGGCTTCGCGCCGGACCTGAGCCGATCCTGAAGGGTCTGCAGAAGGTTCAACGCGGCCACCGGCGTCAACTTGTTCACGTCGACCGCCCGCAGCGCCTCGACCACCGCCTCGTCCTGGCCATCCCATAGCGCGAGCTGGTCGGGAAGCTCGTCGAGCGGCGCACCCGCCGCGCCAAGCGCGACCCGCGGCTTGCCGGAGAAGCTGAACTGCTGGGACTCGATGTTGGCCAGTACGGCCGCCGCTCGCTCGACCACCTCCGCGGGGACTCCGGCCAGGCGGGCGACGTGCAGTCCGTAGGACTTGTCCGCGCGACCGGCCGCGACCCGGTGAAGGAACAGGATCTGGTCCTGCCATTCCTTGACCGCCATCCGGCGATTCGCAACCCGAACAAGGGTGGCCGGCAGACCTGTCAACTCGTGGTAATGGGTGGCAAAGAGCGCCAGGCACCCGTTGTGCTCGTGGAGGCGTTCGACGATCGCCCAGGCCAGCGACAGCCCGTCGTAGGTCGAGGTACCGCGCCCTACCTCGTCGAGCACGACCAGGCTGTCGCGTGTCGCGTGGCGCAGGATGTTCGCGGTTTCGACCATTTCCACCATGAAGGTGGACTCCCCGCGCGCCAGATCGTCGCTCGCGCCGACGCGGGTGAAGATGCGGTCGACCGGGCCGATCTCAGCGCTCTCGGCGGGCACGAAGCTGCCGGCGTGGGCCATCAGCACGATCAGCGCCACCTGTCTCAGGTAGGTCGACTTGCCACCCATGTTGGGACCCGTGAGCAGCACGATCTGCTCCTTCTCGCGGTCGAGTACGGCATCGTTCGGAACGAAGCCCGAGGCGCCGCGCACCGCCGCCGCGGACCGCTCGACGACCGGATGGCGCCCTTCGCGAATGTCGATCCGGCCACCGGCCGGCAGCATCCGCGGCCGCACATAGGCGTAGCGGCCGGCAGCCTCGGCCAGAGCCACCAGGCAGTCGACCTCGGCCAGCGCGGCGGCCAGTTCCAGGAGCCCCGGCGCCTGGCCCGCAGCCTCCCTGCGCAAGTTCTCGAACAACTCCTGTTCCAGCGCCAGTTGCCCGCTCTCCGCGCCGAGGATCTGTTCCTCCAGCGTCTTCAGTTCATCCGTCACGTAGCGCTCGGCGTTGGTCAGCGTCTGCCGGCGGACATAGTGGTCGGGAACGCGATCCTGCTGGGTCTTGCGGACCTCGAAGTAGTAGCCGAAGACCCGGTTGTAGCCGACCTTGAGCGTCGCGATGCCGGTCGCCTCGCGCTCCCCGGCTTCAAGTGCCGCAATGTGGCCCTTGCCGTCCCGCGCCAGCGACCGGAGCCGGTCCAGCTCGTCGTCGACGCCAGCGGCGATCACGCCGCCCTCCGTCAGGGACCCGGGCGTCTCCGCCAGCACCGCGTCCAGCCTCGCGCGGAGTTCCGCCAGCGGATTCACCGCCTGCAGACGTTCCAGCCGGTCCGCCTGAAGCCCCTCAAGGGCCTCCAGCACGGACGGCGCCTCGCGCAGCGTGTCCCTCAGCGCGCCCGCCTCCCGCGGCGTGATCCGCCCCAGGACCGCACGCGACGTCAGACGCTCCAGATCGGCAATCCGTTTCAAGCGCGACCGGAGCCCCTCCCTCCGGGCGATCCTCGAAAGCAGGGCGGCCACGCCGTCATGACGGTCGCCAAGCGTGGCCAGATCCCGCAGCGGCCGGCCCAGCCAGCGCCGCAGCATGCGCGCCCCCGGCCCGGTGAGGGTCAGGTCGAGCACCTCGACCAGGGTCCGGCCCGCCTGGTGCCGGAGGTGGCGGAAGACCTCCAGGTTGCGCAGCGTCGTCTCGTCCAGGACGACACACCGATCGTCGTGCTGGACCTCGAGGGCGGCGACGTGGTCGACGTCGGACCGGGCGGCGCTGCGGGCATAGTCCAGGACCAGGGCCGCCGCGGTCACCGCGGCCTCGCCCTCCACCAGACCGAAGCCGCGCAGATTCTGAACGCCGAACTGTTGCCGCAGCGCACGCTCGGCGGACGTGGGCCGGGGAGCCCCGGCCTCGTCGATTTCCGTGTGCGGTGTGCCGGCGCGCTCGATCCACGCCGTCAGATGGCCGTCCGGGTCGCCCCCGCCGACCTCGAAGTCGGCGGCGCAGGTGAGGACTTCCCGCGGCGCCAGCCGTTCCAGGTCCTCGACCGCCTCCGCCGCGTCCGGCCAACGTCGCACGAAGAACTCGCCGGTCGAGACGTCGAGAAAAGCGCCCGCCCCGGACTCCCCGTCGAAACGGACTCCGGCCAGGTAGTTGGGGCGGGCCTGGTCCAGCATTTCGAGGTCGTTGATCGTGCCCGGCGTCACGATCCGCGTCACCTCGCGGCGGACGAGACCACGCGCCTGCGCCGGATCCTCCACCTGATCGCAGACCGCGACCTTGAAGCCGGCGTCCAGCAACCGTCCGATGTAGGCGTCGGCCGCATGATGGGGGACGCCGCACATCGGCGCCTCGCTGGCCGTCCCCTTCTGACGGGCAGTCAGAGCCACGTCGAGCACCGGCGCCGCGGTCACCGCATCCTCGAAGAACATCTCGAAGAAGTCGCCCATCCGATAGAGGAGGATGGCGTCGGGATGCTCCGCCTTCACCGTCAGGTAATGCCGGAGCATCGGCGTCATCGCCGAGAGCTTCCGCGCCGGCGCCCGCGATCCGGCGGCCGACGCCCGCGAATCCTCCGCGTCTTCGGCGGTGCTCGATCTAACCACGGGCGACCGCCAGTATATTGACCGGCATGGCGCCGCTGCTCGCACTCGACACCGGCTCGGCGGTCGTCAGCGTGGCGGTCGGCGAACCGGGCAACTTCGAAGTCCTGTCCGCGCCCCAGGGGCGTTCGTCGCGCGAGCTGATCGCGATGATCGACGAGCTGCTGGGCCGCGGCGGCATGAAACTGCGGGATCTCACGGGCATCGGGGCCGCTCGCGGACCAGGCAGCTTCACCGGCCTGCGGGTTGGATTGGCGACGGCGCTGGGACTTCACCAGGCATCCGGCGTCAGAGCGGGCGCCACATCGACGTTCGAGATCCTGGCCGCCCACTACTTCGAGCGCACAGGCAACGGCGCGTCCGAGGTGGTGGCCATCGTCGACGCCCTGCGTGAGCGCTGGTACGCCCAGCCCATGCGACGGCAGGAGAACGGCAGGATCGAAGTCGTCGGTCCGCCTGAGATCAGAGATCAAGCCGACCTCATCCGCGGCCGGCTGCCGCTGGTCGGGCACGGCGTGTTCCGGCTTCCCGGCCCGGCAGGCGGTGCGATCGAAGCGTCCGAGCTCGCACCGACCCTGCTCCAGCTCATGGCGAACGGCGCCCTGAGCTGGGATGGCCGAGCGCTGACCGAGCCGCTCTACCTGCGCTCGCCGGCCACCAGCCCGTCGACCCGCCTGCCCGGCAGCCCCCGACCGAATCGGCGGCGCCGCCGCACCCGAAGATCGACCTGACGGAAGCGGGTGCAAGCCTTCAAGCTGCTACTCTCCTTGCAGAGACTTTTCGGACCCCGGGACAAAGCGCTTCCGCAGGAAGCGGCAGGAAGACAACCACGAAGGGAGGCGCGTACCGAATGAGCGATGACGCAGTCAAGGAAGAGCTTCTGGCCCAGGAGGGTGAGTTCCGCAAGCTCTACGACGAGCACCAGGCCTGTGAGAACCAACTCGAAGAACTGGTCGGTCGTCCCGTCCTGTCGCCGATCGACCACTCCGAGGCCAAGCGCATCAAGCTCCACAAACTCGCCCTCAAGGACCGCATGGAGTCGATCCTCCGGTCACACGCTCTTCAAGCCGCCAGGTAGCGCTGCAAGGCCCCATCCCCCGCCGTTTCACGCCCGGCAAGACGGACGCGCCGGGGCGGACCTGAACGGATGAGATTCGCACGGGAAGCCTGGCCCTTCGTGCTGCCGTTCCTTGCCGTTGCCGGCGTGTTCTGGCTGGTCGGTGTTCTTCCGGCTGCTGTCGCGATGACGGTGCTCGGTTTCCTGGTGCTTCTCTTCTTCCGCGATCCAACGCGGAGCTATGACGGCCCCCCCGATGTCGTTCTCGCACCCGCCGAGGGCACGGTCACCGCGGTCGAGGTCATCACGGACAGCGCTCTCGGAGACGAAACGTGGCGCCGCATCTCGATCTTCCTGTCGGTGTTCAACGTGCATACCCAGAAAACGCCAGTGGAGGGGGTCGTGATCGGCAGTATCGCGACACCGGGCAAGAAGCTGCCGGCGTACCGCAAGGAAGCGGGCGACGTGAACGAGAACCACCTGACCCTGCTCCGGCGCACCCAGGGCGACCTGATCGCGGTGCGCCAGATTGCCGGCCTGGTCGCGCGTCGCGTCGTCTCCCGCCTGCAGGCAGGTCAACGGGTGATCCAGGGCGAGCCTCTCGGCCTGATCAAGTTCGGTTCCAGGGTCGATGTGTTCGTACCGATGTCCTACGACCCGCTGGTTGAAAAGGGACAGCGCGTGGTCTCCGGAGAGACGCCGATCGCCATGCCCACCGATCCGTCGACCCCGCCGCCCACCGACTTCCCCGTCAGCAGACTCTCGACTCCCCGTTCAGACGCCCAATGACCTGGAAGCGACCCGGAAGACGCGGCAGGCCCTTGCGAGCAGGGGCCAACTCCAGGTTCGATACGGGGTCGTCGGCCCGACCGCGCAGGCCCTTGCGAGCGGGGGCCTACCTCATCCCCAGCCTGTTCACGACGGCGAACATGCTGCTCGGCTTCTACGCTCTGCTGGCCGGGCTGGAAGGACAGTTTCGGGCCGCGGTTCTGATGCTCTTCGCGGCCGCCGTGCTCGACACGCTGGACGGGCGGATCGCGCGCCTGACCAGTACCGCCAGCCCTTTCGGACGGGAGTACGACTCGCTCGCCGACCTGGTTTCCTTCGGCCTCGCGCCCGCCCTGCTCTGCTACCTGTGGGGCCTGGACGAACTCGGCCGGGTCGGCTTCGCGGCCCCCGCCGTCTACCTGCTCTGCAGCGCGGCAAGGCTCGCCCGCTTCAACGTCAGCCGGCGCACCACCGATCCCAGGTACTTCATCGGCTTGCCCGCGCCCGCGGCAGCCGGCGCCATCGGCTCGATCCTCTTCTTCGTCGACACCAGGGGCGACTCCTTCGTGCTCCAACTCGCGGTCCTGGGCGCCCTGATCCTCGTCGGCCTGCTCTCGGTGTCCACCTTCCGCTACCTGAGCTTCAAGGAGATCGATTTCCGGCGCCGCAGGGGCTTCCGCGTCGTCGTGGTCATCGCCGCGATCACGGTCCTCGCCCTGATCCACATCGGTCTCTTCTTCCTCGTGGGCGCCGCGAGCTACGCACTCTCGGGACCGACGGCCTGGCTGGGAAGAAGGCTGCGCCGACGAGGCCGGACCGGTCGCACCGAGGCCGAGGCGGCAACCGGCCCCGGCCCCTGACGCGACGGAAGACTCCCGAGAGACGGCACACCCGGTTCAACCGCCCGCTGCTACTCTCCGCGGCCCATGACGACTGCCTCGCCCAGCAACCATCATCGCCTGACGATCCTCGGCTCTGGGCCGGCCGGTCTCACCGCGGCCCTCTACGCCGCCCGGGCCGACCTCGCACCCCTCGTCCTCGAGGGCAGCCAGCCCGGCGGCCAGTTGACGATCACCACCGATGTCGAGAACTACCCGGGATTTCCCGAGGGGATCATGGGACCCGAACTGATCGACCAGATGCGGGCCCAGGCCCAGCGCTTCGGCGCCGACACCCGATTCGAGACCGGCACCTTGGTGGACCTGAACGAGCGGCCCTTCCGGATCGAGACGGACGGTGGCGAGTACTCAGCCGACGCCCTGATCATCGCCACCGGCGCCTCGGCCCGCCAGTTGGGCCTTTCCTCGGAGGCGGAGCTCATGGGGTACGGCGTCTCGGCCTGCGCCACCTGCGACGGCTTCTTTTTCCGCGACAAGGAGCTCGTCGTGGTGGGCGGCGGCGACACGGCGATGGAAGAGGCCACATTCCTGACCAAGTTCGCCAGCAAGGTGACGATCGTTCACCGTCGCGGCGAGCTGCGGGCCTCGGCGATCATGCGCGACCGCGCCGCCGCCAACGAGAAGATCGACTGGCGATTCCACGCCACGGTAGAGGAGATCTACGGTTCCCAGGCGGAGGGCGTGCGAGGCGTGCGCCTCCGCGACCCCCGCTCGGGCGACGAATCGGACTTCGCCTGCCAGGGCGTATTCATGGCCATCGGCCACACCCCGAACACCGATCTGTTCAGGAAAAAGCTGGCCATGGACGAGGTGGGCTACCTCAAGGTGCACCATCCGGGCACCGCGACGGACATCGAGGGCGTGTTCGCCTGCGGCGACGTGATGGATCCGATCTACCGCCAGGCGGTCACCGCCGCCGGAACCGGCTGCCAGGCCGCGATCGACGCCGAACGCTGGCTGAGCGAATGACGGACGAGGCCACACTCGACGGGCCGCCCGCCGGGAATCGCAGGTCCAGCCGGGCGAGTAGACTGACCGCCCACAACCGCACCACCTGACGAGGACGGCACGCATGACCAAACTGAGACGCAGGGACTTTCTGGGCAAAGCCGCCCTGGCCACCGCCGGAGCGGGCGCCGTCGCAGCCTGCGGAGGACCAGCGCCCGGGCCGGACGGCACGCCCGCCGTGGTCACGAAACCCCGCCTGAACTGGCGCCTGGCCTCGAGCTTCCCGCGCGGCCTCGACACGATCTTCGGCGGCGCGGAAGTCCTCGCGGAGCGGGTCGAGAGCCTGTCCGAGGGCCGGTTCCGGATCCGCGCCTATCCCGCCGGTGAACTCGTGCCGGGGCTCGGCGTACTGGACGCGGTCCAGCAGGGCACGGTCGAACTCGGCCACACGGCGAGCTACTACTACACCGGCAAGAACCCGGCCGTCGCCTTCGACACGGCGATGCCCTTCGGCCTGAACACCCGCCAGCAGAACGCCTGGCTCTACCACGGCGGCGGCCTGGAGTTGATGCGCGACGTGTTCGCCGACTTCAACATCGTGAACTTCCCGGCCGGCAACACGGGCGGCCAGATGGGTGGATGGTTCCGGCGCGAGATCAGCACGCTGGACGAATTGCGCGGTCTGAAGATGCGCATTCCCGGCCTCGGCGCCGAGGTCCTGAGTCGGCTGGGCGTTACGGTCCAGACGATTCCGGGCGGCGAGATCTACCCCGCCCTCGAACGCGGCGTCGTCGACGCCGCCGAGTGGGTCGGCCCCTACGACGACGAGAAGCTCGGCTTCCAGCGCGTCGCGAAGAACTACTACTACCCCGGCTGGTGGGAGCCGGGTCCGACCCTCTCCGCGTACGTCAACCGGGCCGCCTGGGACTCCCTGCCCGCCGCGTACCAGGAGATCTTCCAGTCCGCCGCCGCCGAGGCGAACATCGACATGATCTCCCGCTATGACGCACTCAACCCGGAAGCGCTCCAGCGCCTGGTCGACGGCGGCGTCTCGCTGCGACCGTTCTCCGACGAGATTCTGAACGCGGCCCGGAACGCCGCCTTCGATCTGATGAACGAGAACGCGGCCGCCGATCCCGCCTACCGCAGGATCTTCGACTCCTGGGACGAGGTGCGCAAGTCGTCCTTCCGCTGGTTCAGCACCGCCGAACAGGCGTACGCGCGGTTCTCGTTCGGCGGCGGTTGAGGCCCCGCCTGAGGGCCGCTACAGCAGCGCTGTGACCAGCTCCGGATACAGGCAGATCAGCGCCAGCCCGATGAGCTGAATGACGATGAAGGGGATCACGCCCCGGTACATCTGAACCGTCGTGATCCGGCGCGGCGCCACCCCCCGCAGGTAGAAGATCGCGAAGCCGAACGGCGGCGTCAGGAAAGACGTCTGCAGGTTCATGCCGATCATCACGCCGAACCACACCATGTCGACATCGAGGATGCGTGCCGCCGGCGCGATCAACGGGATCACGATGAAGGCGATCTCGAAGAAGTCGATGAAGAACCCGAGAATGAAGATCGCGAGATTCGCGACGATCAGCAGGCCGATCTTCCCGCCCGGGAGGCCGGTCAGCAGATCCTCGATCCAGATGTCGCCGTAGAGCCCCCGGAAGACAAGCGCGAAGGCGGTCGAGCCGATGAGCAGGAAGATGACCATCGTGGTCAGTTTCGCCGTCGCGTCCATCGTTTCCTTGACGGCCTTCATCGTCAGTCGTCGGCGCGACAGGGCCAGCGCGATCGCGCCGACGGCGCCCAGAGCCCCCGCCTCGGTCGGGGTCGCGATGCCAGCGAAGATGCTGCCCAGGACGACCAGGATCAGCACCATGGGCGGCAGCATGACGACGGCCACCTGTCGGGCCAGCGCGGCGCCGCCGAGCGTCCGCTCCTCGGCGGGCAGCGCCGGGGCGGCGGCTGGTTTGGCGATCGCGACACCAACGACATACACAGCGTAGAAGCCCGCCAGCATCAGGCCCGGAATCAAGGAGCCGATGAACAGGTCGCCGACCGAGATGCCGAGCTGGTCGGCAAGCACGACGAGCACGACGCTGGGCGGAATGATCTGGCCCAGCGTGCCCGCGGCGCTGATCACGCCCGTGGCGAGCATCGGCGAGTAGTCGTAGCGGAGCATGACCGGCAGCGAGATCAGCCCCATCGCGACGACCGACGCGCCGACCACACCGGTTGCCGCGGCGAGCATCGCGCCGACCACGACCACCGCCAGCGCCAGGCCTCCGCGCAAGCGCCCGAACAGCATCCCGATCGTGCGCAGGAGATCCTCCGCCAGCTTCGACTTCTCGAGCATCGTGCCCATGAAGATAAAGAAGGGCACGGCGAGCAGGACGCCGTTCGACATGACGCCGAAGACCCGCTCAGGGAATGCGTAGAGGAGGTTCCAGGAGAAGAGCCCGAGCTCGATGCCGATGAAGGCGAAGATCAGGGCCGTGCCGCCGAGCGAGAAGGCGACCGGATAGCCCGCGAAGATGAACAGAAAGACGACGACGAACATCAGCGGGCCGAGGAAGTCGCCGCTCACAACAGCCCCTCCTGCTCCATTTCCTCCTCTTCGGCCCCGGCCTTGAGCGCGCGCAGGCGCTGCCAGTTCCTGACCGCCTCGGCGATCCCCTGCACGGCCAGCAGCGTGAATGCCACCAGCAGAACGCTCTTGATCGGATACCTCGGAAGACCACCGGGATCGGAAGACACTTCCAGCACCGCCCAGGAGTTCCGCACCGCCGGCCACGACATGATGAGCCCGAAGACCGCGAACGGGATCAGAAACAGCAGCGAGCCCCACAGGTCGATATGTCGCCGCCACCGCTCCGGCAACCGGCTGTAGACCACGTCGACCCGGACGTGGGCGTTGGTCTGCAGCGCGTAGGCGGCGCCCAGCAGGAAGACCAGGCTGAACATGTACCACTGCAACTCGAGGTAGGCGTTCGAGCTCAGGTTCCAGCCCGTGAACCGGCCCAGGTAGCGGACCACCGCGTTGTACGCTCCGACGACGACCATGGCCAGGGTCAGCCAGGAGACAGCGACCCCGAGTCGCGAGTTGAAGCGATCGACCCAGCCGACGAAGCCGGACAGGAAGACGCCCGAAGCACGTTCTGACGCCATGAGCGGGGCGCAGGCTAGCAGCAGCCGGCCGTGACTGAGGCGGCGACACCCGGCCTGACCCGCCGATTCGCGCGGCTGACGGCGCTCAACACAGCGTCCAACCTGACCGTGCCGGTGGCCGGTCTGGCCGACACGGTAATGCTCGGCCGACTCGACGACGTGCGCTTTCTCGCCGGCGTGGTCCTGGGCGCCCTGATCTTCGACTACCTGTACTTCGGGTTCGCCTTTCTGCGCATGGGGACCACCGGAGTCACCGCCCAGTCCTGGGGCCGCGGCGACACCGGGGAGGTCGCCGCACACCTCTATCGCGCCCTCCTGCTGGCAGCCCTTCTCGGCCTCGTGACGGTCGCGCTCCGCGGCCCGCTCGGCGACCTCGGCTTCCGACTCCTTTCCGGCACCGCGGAGGTAGAAGACGCCGGCCGCCGCTACTACGACGCCCGGATCTGGGGTGCGCCCGCGACCTTCGCGAATCTGGCGTTCGTCGGCTGGTTCCTGGGCCGGGGCGAAGCCGCACGGGCCCTGCTCGTCGTCGCGGCAGCAAACGTCGGCAACATCGTGCTGAACTGGTGGTTCATCCTTCACCTGGGTTGGGCCGCGTTCGGCGCCGGAGTCGCCACCGCCACCGCACAGTGGCTGGCGGCCGGCATCGGTCTGATCCTGACCGTCGGTGCGGGCGCCGCATCATGCTCCTGGCGGACCGTGCTCGACCGTGCCGCGTTGCGCCGGCTCGTCGCCCTGAGCGGGCACCTGGTGGTCCGGACCCTTCTCCTGATCACGGCCTTTGCCGTGTTCACCAACGCCAGCGCGCTCCTCGGCACCGCCCGCCTGGCGGCGAACGGCCTGATCCTCCGCATGCTGAGTCTCGCCTCCTACCTGGTCGACGGCGCGGCCTTCGCCGGCGAGACACTCGCCGGCATGGCCTACGGCGCCGGCGACCGCAGAGAACTGCGGCGCGTTCTGATCCTGACGGTGACGGCAGCCGAAGTCTGCGCCGTCGCCTTCCTGCTGCCGGTGTTGATCTTTCCCCGCGGCACGTACGGCCTCCTGGTCGGTTACGACGATGTCGTCGCACTCGCCGTCGACAGCAACATCTGGCTGCTGCCCGTGCTCCTCTTCGCCGCCCTCGCCTACGCGTTCGACGGCTTCTTCCTCGGCCTCACCCAGGGCAAGCTGCTCAGCCGGGCGATGGTGATCAGCCTGGGGCTCGGTTTCGCTCCGCTCGCCTGGGCCGCGATCCACTTCCGGGACAGCAACCTGCTCTGGCTCAGCATGGTCGGCATGATGGCCGGCCGGGCGGCCACACTGGGCTTCGCGGCGCGTCGCTACCTGCTGCCAGCGAAGCTCAGTGCCTCCCGAGACGACAGGGGCTACACTGCGGGCCGCAAACCGACCTAGGACAGCATCAGGGGGAGACCGGAGACCATGGGAAAGCTCGAAGGAAAGACCACTCTCGTCACTGGCGGCGGCACCGGCATCGGCCGAGCCACCGCGCTGCTCTTCGCCCGTGAAGGCGCGACCGTCATCGTGTCGGGCCGGCGGCTCGAACCGCTCGAGGCGGTCGTGTCCGAGATCGAGGCAGCGGGCGGCAGCGCCTGGGCTCATTCCGCCGACATGGAGGACGCCGGCGCCGTCCGCGGCCTCGCGGGGGCGGTGCTCGACCGCCACCCCACGGTCGACGTCCTGGTCCACAACGCGGGTCACAGCTCGAAGGTCCGCAGCACGCGCTACATCTCCCAGGAGGAGTGGGACAGCGTGATCGCCGTCAACGCGACCGGGCCGGCGATGCTGACGAAGGCCCTGCTGCCGGCGATGCTCGGACACGGCGGCGCCACCGTGATCATGGTCTCCTCGATGGCGGCCATCCGCCCGGGAGTCATGGCCGGCACCGCCTACGGCGCCGCGAAGGCCGCCTCCCGCAACTACATCTTCGGCCTCGGCGCGGAACTCCGCCAGCTCGGCATCCGCGCCACCAGCGTCCTGCCCGGCGAGGTCGACACGCCGATCCTCGACAACCGGCCGCGGCCGCCGTCAACCGAGGAGCGGGCGAACATGATGGCCGCCGAGGACATCGCCGAGGCGATCCTGACCGCGGCAGCCCTTCCCGAACGCACCGTGATCGAGGAAATGACCCTGATGCCCACAAAGCTACGCGACTACTCCGCCGACATCGCGGCGGCGAAAACCCTCGGCGCGCCGGAGGCCGACTGACGTGCCGGCACCAGCGCTACTACCGCGCTACTACCGGCCGGGGACGAACCTCAGCCGCTGACTCGTACCGGAGAGGCTACTCCGCCGCGGGCGCCTTCCTGTGCACCACGGCCGCCCCGATCACGCCGCCGATCGTCGAGAACGCGACGTTGATGATCAGGGAAAAGCCGACGATCGCGATGATGCCGAGGCCGGCGATCGTGCTGAAGAGGCTCAGGGCCTCGAAGTCCTCGGTGGATTCCGCGGCGAGAGCCCCGATCCCCATCGCGCCCGTGAGGCCCCCAAGGATCAGGAGCCCCAGCAGAATGCTCAGCACGGAGCCGAAGACGCCGGCCAGCGCTCCGATCTTCGCGCCCTCGCCGTACGGAGCCGTCGCGGCGGGCGGGTCGTCCTTCAGCGCGAGGTAGACCGCCAGGATGCCGCCGCCCACGACCAGGGCGCAGCAGGCGATGTTCAGCAGTTGGAGGCCGGGAATCTGCGAGGCGATCGCTCCCGCGCCGCCACCGATAGCTGCGGCTCCGATCTTCTTTCCTGTCATGGCGTCTCCTCAGGTTTGGGTGAAACCGGGCTAAGCCGAGGGCTTCTTGTGGAACACCGCGGCGCCGATCACGCCGCCAATGGCGGAGAAGATGACATTGAACACCAGGCTGAACAGGAAGGCAAGCACACCCAGGCCCGCCATTCTCGACGTGTCAGCGCCGGAAAACCCCTCGAGCACTTCCGGAGGCATTCCCTCGATGCCCTCCATGAACCCCCGCATCATCTCCATCGGATCACCGACGATCATCGCCATCGGTATCGAGACGATCAGACCCACGATCGCCGCGGCGGCACCGGCCAGCACGCCGACCATCGCGCCGTCGCCGTAGGGGGCGGTGTCCGTGGCAGGTTCGTTCCTCATCGCCAAGTAGACGGCCAGCAAGCCACCGCCGATCACCAGCGCACAGCACAGGCAATTGACGATCGGAATCTGGGTAGCGATACCCGCCGCCCCGCCGCCGATGGCGGCCGCTTTGAGTTTCTTCGGTGTCATGGAGTCTCCTCAGTCAGACCGAACTCGCGAATCCGCCACGCAACACGCTCTACGGGTTCCCGGATGGCAAGTTTCGGGGCATCTGTTGGACGATCTGGCCGACTGCGGCCCAGACCAGGACGGCGATGGCCGCCGCCGCCAGCACGCCGGTCGAGAACCGGCTCACCGGCGTGTTCATCGGCAGCAGCCAGTCGATCCCGGCGGGCGCCAGGAACAGGAGAACGCGCCTGGGCTTCTCGAGCAGCCAGTCCCGTGCCGAGCGAAACAGCGGCAACACCATCAGCCCCAGAGTAAAGCCGACGTAGAAGCCGAAGCAGCGGTGGCACACGGCCAGGGGGTGCCCCGCCACGTGAAAGCTGCGCTCGGCGATCTGATGGCAGACCGGCGCGAAGATCTCGTACACCAGCGGCGCCAGGAAACCTCCCCGCGCGGCCGACATGGGAGCGACGACGACCATCGCGACGGCGAAGCAGCACCCCAGTGCAACGACAGCCGTTACCGCTGGGGCCCCGAACCGCTGGCCAAGCATCGTCCGCCTAGTGTAGCTGCGCGACGGCAACCGCCGGAGCGGCTCCGCATACCACGCGCTACACTCGCGCCCGCCCCACGCCAACCACCAGGAGCACTCATGTCCCCGAACCGAGTGAAGGCTGCCGCGATCGGCGGCGCCGCCGCGGGAGTCCTGTCTTCGATACCGATTCTGGAGTGGATCAACCTCGCGTGCTGCGCCCTCATCGTCGGCGGCGCCGTGCTCGCCGTCTATCTGGCGTTCCGAAACGAACCCCCCACCGAGAAGGCGCCTCTGGGCGCCGGCGCCGCGATCGGCGCGCTCAGCGGCGTGTTCGCCGCGGTCGCCGGGACGATCGTCTCCATCCCGATCGCGCTCATCGCCGGCAACGCCGGCGCTGGAGCACTTCAGGAGTTCCTGGAGAGCAGCGACGCGGTAGCGATCGAAGGGCCCGTCAGAGACCTGCTCGAGAGCCTCGCCGGCTCAGGCGAGGGGATCGCCCTGGGCGCTCTCCTTTTCGGCTTGGGGTTCAGCCTCGTCATCAACACGATCTTCGGCACACTTGGCGGCATCCTCGGGGCGGCGATCTTCAACAAGAAGGAGTAGGTACCTCGAGCAACGGCTCAATCCGGCCCGCCGGTATGATCGCGCCGTGAGGAGCGATAGGTGAGCGGCTGGAACTCGATTCCCGAGCTGGGCGCGCTCCTCGGCGAGGAAGTCCGCCTGCGCGGCTGGGTCGACGGGCGGCGTTCGAGCGGCCGGATCGGCTTCATCCAGCTCCGGGAATCGGGCGCCACGGTGCAGCTCGTGATCAGTCGCAAGGAGGTCGACGAGGCGTCGTGGGAGGCGCTCCAGCACGCGACCCAGGAATCGACCGTCGCCGTGACCGGCACGGCGTCCGCCGATCCGCGCTCGCCAGGCGGAGTCGAGATCCACGTGTCGTCGCTGGCCTTGGTCCACGGTGCCGACGGCTATCCGATCACGCCGAAAGAGCACGGCACCGCCTTCCTGATGGACCACCGCCACCTCTGGCTGCGCTCGAGCCGGCAGCGGGCCGTGCTGCGGATCCGCAGCGAGGTCTGCCAGGCGATTCACAACTTCCACCGCGAGCGCGGCTACTACCTGGTCGACTCGCCGATCCTGACGCCCGCGGCCTGCGAGGGAACGTCGACCCTGTTCGAGACCCCGTACTTCGACCACGGCAACGCCTACCTCAGCCAGTCCGGCCAGCTCTACCTCGAGCCCGCGGCCGCCGCACTCGGCAAGGTCTACTGCTTCGGTCCCACGTTCCGGGCCGAAAAGTCGAAGACCCGGCGCCACCTGATGGAGTTCTGGATGGTCGAGCCGGAGGCCGCCTTCCTCGACTTCGAAGACTTCGTCGTCTACCTCGCGGAGCGGGTGCTTGAACACTGCGCCGACCCACTCAGGGTGCTCGAGAGGGACACCTCCAGACTCGAGGCGATCCGTAAGCCCTTCCCCCGCCTCCGCTACGCGGAAGCGATCGATCTCCTCCGCAACCAGGGCTCGGAGATCGAGTTCGGCGACGACTTCGGCGCTCCCGAGGAGACCTCGATCGCCGAGGCGTTCGAGCGGCCGGTCATGGTCACCCACTACCCGACCTCGCTCAAGGCCTTCTACATGGAGCCCGACCCGGACGATCCGACCCTCGCTCTGGCCCTCGACGTGATCGCCCCCGAGGGCTACGGCGAGATCATCGGCGGCAGCCAGCGCATCCACGACCACGACCTGCTCCTGTCCCGACTCAAGGAGCATGATCTGCCGATCGAGGCCTTTCAGTGGTACCTCGACATCCGCCGTTACGGTACGTTCGAGCACAGCGGCTTCGGCATGGGTGTCGAACGCTTCGTCGCCTGGATGGCCGGCGTCCCCCATCTGCGGGAGACGATCCCCTATCCCCGAACGATGGACCGGATCTACCCCTGACGCTTCGCACCGACGAACTCGAAGAGCGGATCGGCTACCGCTTCAAGAACCGCGACCTGCTCGAGCAGGCACTGACCCACACCTCCTTCGCCAACGAACAGGGACTGGAGAAGCACAACGAGCGTCTCGAATTCCTGGGCGATTCGGTGTTGGGACTCGTCGCGGCGAGCTGGCTCTACCGGGGTCGACCGCTCGAGCCGGAGGGCGACCTGTCCCGTGTCAAGTCGCACGTCGTCAGCGCCGAAGTCCTGGCCCGTTTCGCGCACCGCCTGGAGCTCGGTTCGGCACTCCGGCTAGGGCGCGGCGAAGAGCGCTCCGGCGGACGCGACAAGCAGTCCCTGCTGGCCTGTGCTCTCGAAGCGGTGATCGGAGCCGTGTACATCGACGGTGGTCTGGAGGCCGCCCGCACCCTGGTCGAGCCGTGGATCGAGTCCGAGGCCACCGAGGCGATCGACACCCCGGACGCGAAGTCCGATCTTCAGGAACTGCTCCAGGCACGGGGTCTGGCGCCTCCCGTCTACCGGCACGTCGGTCGCGAAGGACCGGACCACGATCCGATCTTCCACGTCGAGTGCCTGATCGACGGCGAAATTGCCGCCGACGCCGCCGGCCGATCGAAGAAGGTGGCCGAGCGCCGCGCGGCGCGGCGGGCGCTCGCAGGACTCGCCAATGTCCGCTTGCGCGAACCGAAGACCCCGGCTTGATGACTCCGGCTCAGCGCCGCTTGAAGCGACGCTCCAGGTCCCGGTCCGTCAGCTCCAGCACGACCGGCCTTCCGTGCGGGCAGGTGTATGGATGCTCGCAGGCGAAGAGCTCCCCGATCAGGCTCTCCATCTTCTCCGCCGACAGGGCCTCGTGCATCTTGACCGCCGCCCGGCAGGCCCGGCTTGCCGCCAACTGGGTCAGGAGGTACTCGGCCAGCGCCTCCTCCTCGCTCGGCAGCTCGTCGCCGCCGGCGACACGGGTCGCGATACGGAGCACCAGGCTCTCCGCCTCGGCGTCCGGCAGCACCGCGGGGATCGCCGTGATCGCGGCGCTGCCGCCGGAGAGGCTGCTGACCGAGTAGCCGCACCGCGCGAGGCCCGCGGAGCATTCGGCCAGCGCCGCGTTCTCCGCCACGGAGAGCTCCAGCACGCGGGGCATGAGCAGCGTCTGACTCCTGGACTCCTGCTCGGCAAGACTGAGGCGGAACCGCTCGTAGAGGATGCGCTCGTGGGCCACGTGCTGGTCGACGACAAGCAACGACTCAGGTCCCTCGAGCAGGATCATCGTTCCCTTGTACTGCCCGATCAGCCGGAGCGACTCCCGGCCCTTCCCCGACAGGGGGACCGGGGAGGAGGGCTGCGGCCGGTAGGCGACCTCCGCCAGCTTTCCCGCCGGCCCGGGCTGGGCACCGCCGTAGCGGGCGGCAAGCTCAGCCGCCCACGCGGGAGCCTCGGGCGCCGGATCGCCTTCTTCTGAGTGACCCTCTCCTGCCGCGCCGGCGCGGCGCCAGGACACCGCGCGTCCGGTCTCACGGACCTGCCCGGCGCCGGTCCAGGCCGGGGGCGCCACGGGTCCGCCGAGCTCCCGCAGGGGCGCCGGCTCCTCGCCCTTGGCCGCCTCCAGCCCTTTGCGGAGCGCGCTGCCGATACGCCCGAGAATCGCCGCGTCGCGAAAGCGGACCTCCGCCTTCTGCGGGTGAACGTTCACGTCGACCGATTCCGGGGGCACGTCGAGGAACAGGAACAAGGCTGGCGCCGGGTCGCCCTTCATCAGGTCCCGGACCGCCTTGTAGTAGATGGCGAGCACGGCCCGGTCGCGCAACAGGCGACCGTTGACGAAGACGAACTGCCGTCTGCCCCTGGAAGTCTCACGGTCGCCGACGAAACCGTCGACGCCCTGCCGCCTCCTGGCCTCGGGCAGCGGAATCAGGTGATTCGCCAGATCGGGGCCGAACAGCTGGGCAATCCGTTCGAGCCGGCCAGCCGAGTCGATTCCGGTCGCCTGGGCGCGCAGAACCTCTCGCAGGGGAGACGCTCCGTCGGGAGCGTGGCGCAGAACGAAGGTCACATCCGGACGCGCCAGGGCGTATCCCTGAACCACCGTCGTCGCATGCCGCAGTTCGGTTGCCGGCCGCTTGAGGAACTGCTTGCGCGCCGGCACGTTGTAGAACAACGACTCCACCGTCACCGTGGTCCCGCGCGGCCGGCTCACCGGCTCATCGATCGCTACCTTCCCGCCCTCGACCAGGAGCCTGTGGCCCTCGCCGGGGCTTTGCGCCGTGAGCAGTTCGCATTTGGAGACGGCGGCGATCGAAGACAACGCCTCGCCCCGGAAACCAAGGGTCGCGACCTCGAGCAGGTCCTCGAAAGAGCCAATCTTGCTCGTTGCGTGGCGCTCGACCGCCAGAATCGCTTCTTCGCCCGCGATGCCGCTGCCGTCGTCCGTGACCACGATCAGGTCCTTGCCGCCGTTCGTCAGGTCGACCTCGAGCCGCGACGCACCGGCGTCGAGCGCGTTCTCGACGAGTTCCTTGACCACGGACGACGGTCGCTCGATCACCTCGCCCGCCGCGATCTTGGAGATCAGCGTGTCGGGCAGCCGCTGCAGCGGGCGGCGCGCCGGCGCACTCTCGAAGTCGGCGCCCATCAGGGCGCGAGGTCCCGCAGCGTCCGCTGCATCACGCCGTAGCTTCGGAGTTCCTTGCCCAGGAAGGCACGCCGTACCTCCCGCGCGATCGCCTCAACCGACTTGAGCGTCGACTCCTCGAACCCTCCGTTCTCCTGCAACCGGGAGAGATCGGCGCGGCCGATGCGGCGCAGGAAGGAAAGTGCCGTTTCGCCGACCCGGCGATTCGCGCCGGCGCCCGCGCCGCACGAAGGGCACAGAAAGCCTTGCCCTTCGACCGCCAGCATCGCCTCGTCACCGAGCTCGTTGCCGCAGGACGGGCACTGCCGGGGCGCCGGGAACACGCCGGAGAGCCGCAGGGTCCAGCATTCCAGGTAGCGCGCCGCCAGGGAGCGATCGCAACCGGCAATCAGCGCCTGCACGGTCGAATCCAGGAGCCGGTAGAGGTGATTGTCCGGCTCGTCCTCCTGGGCGAACACCTGCATGTGCTCGGCGAGATACGAAGAGACGAGAATCCCCTCGAGGTCGGTATGCAGGGCTCCGGGACTCCTGATCATCTCCGCGTCGCCGAGCCGGACCAGATCACGGTCCGGCTTCTCGAACCAGGACAGGTGAACCTTCGCAAGCTGCTGCAACTCGCCGCCGAAGCGGCTGAAGCGCGCCCGGGCGCTGCGCGCGGCGCCTCGCTTCAGCCCCCAGTCACGGCTGAGAAAGACGACGATCCGGTCGCGCTCGTGGAGATCGATCGTCTGAAGCAGCAGTGCCTCGCCGCTTCGCCGCTTCATCGCGTCATCGCTCGTTCAGCGGACCAGCCAGTCGATCATCAGGGTGGCGAGACCGAAGTACACGAGGATGCCGGTGATGTCACTGGACGTCGTGACCATGGGGCCGCTGGCCACCGCCGGGTCGATGCCCATCCGCTCGAAGGCCATCGGCAGCAGCGAGCCGATCAGCGAGGCGAGCACAATCGCGAGAAAGAGCGAACTCGCCACCACCGCGCTGAAGGCCGGGTTCTGTTCGAGGAACGCAGCGACTCCCGCGGCGACCGTCGAGCAGACCAGGCCCACGACGAGACCGATCCGGATCTGCTGCATCAGGAAGCGCCGCATCCGGCCGCCGCCCTCGCCGATCCTGCCGGTGGCCAGGCCGCGCACGGTCAGCGTCATCGTCTGACTGCCGATGTTGCCGCCCATGCCCATGACCACCGGTGCGAAGGCGAGCAGAAAGACCTCGTTCAGTCTCAACTGGAACTGCTTCATCAGAACACCGGTCAGAGTCAGACCGATCAGGTTGACGAGCAACCAGGGCAGCCGGATGCCGGCTACGCGCCAGGACCGTTCCCGGTACAGCAGCTCGTCGTCCGAGGTCCCGACCATCTTGTAGAAGTCCTCTTCCGCCTCCTCCTGCACGATGTCGATCACGTCGTCGACCGTCACGAGGCCCAGCAGGCGGCGGCGGTCGTCGACGACCGGGATGGCGAGGAAGTCGTAGCGCGACGCGAGCCGCGCCACGTCCTCCTGGTCCGTATCCGTGTGCGCGGTGACGAGACCACGGTTCATGATCTCGCCAAGGGTGCGGCTCGGTACCGAGAGCAGGAGTTCCCGCAGCGACAGGACACCGGCCAGGCGGCCCTCCGGATCGACGACGTAGAGGTAGAAGATCATCTCGACCTCGCCGTGCTCGCGAATCTTGGCGATCGCGTCGCCGGCCGGCGTGTCCTCCGGCAGGGAGAAAAACTCCGTGTTCATGATCCGCCCGGCCGTGTCCTCCTCGTAGGCGAACTGGGTCTGGAGTTCGTCCCGGTCGGGCCGGTCGAGCAGAGCCAGCACGGACTCGCGCAGCTCCTCTTCGAGACCGTCGACGATCTCGACGCTGTCGTCGACCGCCAACGGCGCGAGCAGCCCCGCGATCTCGGACGGCGCGAGCTCCTCGAGCAACGGCCGCCGCTCACCGGGCTCCAGTTCCAGCAACACCTCGCCGGCCGAGTCCGGGTAGTCCTCGAGCGCGAGGCGGACGACGAACAACTGCTCCGTCGGCACGAGCTTCCGCAGCGCGGCGGCGACGTCTCCGGGCCGCACCTTGCTCAGCACGCGCGACAGGTTGCGGCGCGCGCCGCGGCGCGCGAGCCGGCGCATCGTGTCGCCGAGAATCTCTACCCGCTGGGTGGACATGGCGGGCGGAATCGTACCAGCCGGGTCCCACGGCCGGTGCCGGCCGCGCCGCCTACGGCACCCCTAAGCTAAGGGAATTCAGCGAGTTGGGGGCACCTGGAAAGCGCCTCCGATCAGCCGCTCGTCGCGCGACCCTGCCGCCCGTGATCCGGCCGCCTACTCGACCTCGAAAACGGCGTCGATTTCCACGGGAACGTTGAACGGCAGCTTGTTCGTGCCGACCGCGAAGCGGGCGTGCCGCCCCTTGCCGCCGAAGACCTCCACCATCAGATCGGAGGCACCGTTGATCACCGCCGGGTGGTTGTCGAAGTCGTCGCTGCAGTTGACGAAGCCGCCGAGTTTCACGCAACGGACGACGCGCTCCAGGTCGCCGTCGCAGGCTGCCGCGACGACAGCCACGATGTTCACCCCGACCAGGCGGGCGGCCTCCTGCGCCTCCTCCAGCGAGTAGTCCACACCCACCTTGCCTCGGTACGCCAACCGCCCGTCCTTCACCGGCACCTGACCGGAAACGAACACCAGCGATCCGGTGCGCACGAACGGCACGTAGTTCGCGGCCGGCGCCGCGGGTTCGGGGAGTTCCAGGCCGAGCGCTTCGAGACGCTCCTTGACTGTCTTCGTCATCGAAACAGGCTCCTGCCTACGAGTAGGCGGCGAACAGCTCCTCGAACGCCTTGATCTGGTTGCCGGCCGCCGACGACGGCACCAGGATCGGCGTGCCGATGCCGGCGTCGAACCATCGCTCGACCCCCTCGCGCACCTCCGCCGCGGTGCCGAACAGCGTGCAATCGGCCAGCCAGCGATCCGAGAGCAACGCCGGAATGCGGTCCATCTCGCCCTGCTCGACTGCCTGCTCCACCGCCTCCATCTCCTCGACGTAGCCGGCCGCCTTCCAGTAGTTGCGGTAGTTCGGCAGCAGGGCGTAGCGGGAAAGCGTCTTCCGGTTGCGCGCCGCCGCCAGGTCGCGGTCGTCGGAAATGACCGTCGGGATCATGTTGCCGACGAAGAAGCCGGGATCGGCGGCCCTTCCCCCCGTTGCCGCCAGGGAATGCGCCATGTGGGAGCGGGCGCCATTCGCGAACACCATGCCGTCGCCGATCTCCGCGGCGGTGGCGATCATCCGGTCGCGCAGCGTGGCGAGGACGATCGGCGGCAGTTCGCCGGCGCCACGCACCGCCTTCAGTTCGTCGACGAAGGAGCGGATGTCGCCCAGCGGCTTGCCGACGGTGACGCCCAACCGCGCGTGAGCCGGCGCGTGCCCGACGCCGACGCCGAACCGGAAACGGCCCCGGGACACTTCGTGGATGAAGGACGCCGTGTGGGCGAACTCCGTCACGTGGCGGGTGTAGATGTTCACGATCGAGGTGCCGAAGTGGATGCGCTCCGTACGCAGCGCGATCGCCTCGCAGAGCGCCAGACCGTCGCCCATGCTCGGACAGTAGATGCCGCTGAATCCGCGGCGTTCGATCTCCGCCGCCAGGTCGAGGGTCATCCGGCGGCGGCTGGGCACGGCGGCGAGGGAAATCGCAGGGGCGCGTTCGCCTGAGGATGTGGTCGTCATGGCCGCGGCAGGGTATCAGCGTCTGAGGCTGTCCCGGACCCGATTTACGCCGCCTTCGCGACCCGGAACTGGACCCACAGGTCCACGCGGAAGTGCGTTCGGCCTGCGGGAAGCTCGCGGGAGTGCGCGTACTCCGGCTGCACGGAGGCCTGCTCAGCCAAGCGCAGCTCGACCGCAGCCAGCACATCTACCGTTTCCTCCTATCCGTAGCCGCCTGAGCGCCCCGAGCCGCCAGCAGTTCACCGGTCCTAGGGCGGCGATACACTCCAGGATGTCCCAAGGAGGAGCCCCGAGGAACATGCACGAACAACGACGAGAACCAGGAACTCCCGTGACCAGAGTGGCGTCTGAGGGCACGATGAGAGTCATCGACAGGAATCCCGGGATTCTGGGCGGCACGCCCGTCTTCACGGGAACGCGGGTTCCTGTGAGGATCCTGATGGAGCATCTCGAGGCCGGTGACCGGCTCGACGAGTTCCTGGACGACTACCCCACAGTGAAGAGGGAGCAGGCCGTCGCATTGCTCGAACGGATGACGGCGCAACTGATGCGCGAAGTCGAGTGAGGGTGTTGCTCGACGAATCCGTGCCAAGGCGACTCGGGGCGGCGTTCCCCAAGCCCTTTGAAATCCACACGGTGCGGCAGATGGGTTGGGCAGGCTACTTGAACGGGCGCCTGCTGCGCCTTGCCGCAGACCGCGGCTTCGGAGCCCTCGTCACGGTTGACCGGGGTTTCGAGCACCAGCAGAACCTCCAGGAACTCCCGATCCCCGTCGTCATCATGATCGCTCGGCGCACCCGCTTGCAGGAACTGCGACCCCTGGTTGGGAAGGTGGTCGCTCTTCTGTCTGCCGACACCGAACGTCGCATTCACCGCGTCGCGGCCTGAGCACGCGGTCGAGTTGCGCGCCGGCGAGAGAAGCCGGAGCCACCGCTAGACAGGAAGACCACGGCTTCTCGCTCGCAGCGTGAGCGGCAGTGCCCAAGGCCCTGCTGTCCTTGCGGCTACGCTACGGCCCCGATGGAGAAACTCGCTCCCGAACAGGTCGGCGCTCTGCTCCGACCCGGCATGAAGGTGGCCGTTCTGGGCGGCTGCAACGAACCGCGCGGCATTGCCGCCGCGCTGCACGCTCAGCCGGAAGCGACCGCCGGCGTGGAGTTCACGGTTACCCGCATCCCCGGCATCGCCTCGCCGACGCTCGCGCCGTGGGCCGGCTCGACGGTGCGGAGCTTCTTCCTCACGCCCGAGATGCGCGCCGGCTTCGAAGCGGGGTCCGTTCGTTTCGTGCCGATGCAGTACCGGCACATCTGGGACGATCTCGTCGCGGCGCCCTTCGATCTGGCGATCGCGCAGTTCACACCGCCCGATGAGAGCGGAGAGTGTTCACTTGGCATCGGCGCCGGCTTCCTGCCGGCCCTGCTTGAACGCCGCGAGGTCCCCGTCGTCGCGGAGTGGAACTGCGCCCTGCCCCGTCTGCCGGGCGCACCGACGATCAACGCCGACCGTTTCGACTACGTGGTCGAGACGGAGGTCGAACCGCCCACGCTTGCCGGCCGGGGCGGCGCCGTCGCTGAGCGCATCGGCGCCCTGGTCGCGGAACGGGTCCGGGACGGCGACTGCATCGAAACCGGCGTCGGCGCGATCCCGGGCGCGGTACTGGCGGCGCTGCACGGTCACCGCGACCTCGGTTTTCACTCGGGCCTGCTGTCCGATGGCGTGATGGATCTCGTGGAAGCGGGCGCTGTCACGGGCGCCCGCAAGACAATCGACAGGGGGCGTCTGGTCGCGGCCATGGTCCTCGGCTCACCCGCGCTCTACGACTGGGCGAGTCGCTGCGATCTGATCGACCTGCGCACCGTCGACTACACCCATGATGTGCGTGTCATCGCGAAGCTGGACAACTTCGTCGCGCTGAATTCCGCGGTCGAAGTGGACCTCTTCGGCCAAGTCAACTCGGAGATCGTGCGAGGCCGCCAGATCAGCGGCACGGGCGGCGCCGTCGACTTCATGCGCGGCGCCCGGATGTCGGCCGGCGGACGCTCGATCGTCGCCCTCGAGGCAACCGCCGGCGGAGGCCGCTTCTCGCGCATCGTCCCGGCGCTACCGGCCGAGCACGCGGCCACAGCGCTCCGCACCGACGCCGACGTGTTCGTCACTGAGTACGGCGTCGCCGAAGTCCGCGGGCTGGACATCGTCGAGCGGGTCCGGCGCTTGATCGCGATCGCGGCTCCTCAGTTCCGCGATGAGTTGAACCGGCAGGCGGTCGGGTCGCTAAAGGCCTGAGAGCCGGCGTGCGCCGGCGCTCAACCGGCTCGGCAGCGAACGGCCGGTCCTACGCCTTGGCGCTCGGCCGCGCCGACACGGCCTGGTGCCAGCGCAGCAGGTTCGGTGTCTCCTCGGTGACCTTGAACTTGGTCACCCGGCCGAAGTCGATCCCGATCTGGGCCGTGATGTCGGCAATCGAGTACTCGTCGCCGGCCACGAACTCGCGGTCCGCGAGCTCCTTGTCCAGCCACTCCAGACGCTTCGACGCCTGGGTGCGCTGGCCTTCCCCGTATTCCGGGTACTGCTCGATGCGATCGGCGAAGTAGGGGTGGGTGTTGCGGAAGACCTGCATGATCGGCAGCGCGATCTCGAGCTCCATCCGCCGCTGCCACATCTCGATTCGGGCCGCCTGCTCCGGGTCGTTGCCGCCCATCAGGGCCGGTTCGGGCTGCGATTGCTCGAAGTAGCGGCAGATGGCGACCGACTCGGCGATGAACGTACCGTCGTCAAGCTCGAGCACCGGGACGCGGCCCATCGGATTCTTCTTGCGGAAGGGTGCCTGCCTGTTCTCGGCGCTGCCCAGGTCGACCGGCACGATGGGAACCTCGATGCCCTTCTCGGCCAGGAAGATGCGGACGCGGCGGCAGTTGGGGGCGGTGGCGGCTTCGTGTAGCTTCATGGCTCAGGACATCTCCTGGAGGTCGGCTGCTGATGGTCAAGGCTTGGAAAACTACGGGCGCGCAGTCTAACCGCATCCGGCGCGCGAATCACCGGGAGCCCCGCCGATGATCGAGCTCATCGCCCAGCCCTCGTTCTGGGCCGCGCTCTTCTCCGTCACGCTGATTCAGATCGCGCTCGGCGCGGACAACCTGATCATCATCACGATCATCGCCAACAAGCTCCCCGCGGCTCGGCGCAAGCAGGCGATCCAGCTCGGCCTGGTGCTGGCGATGGCGCTCCGCATCGTGCTGCTCCTGATCCTGAGCCTGGTGCTCGGGGCTGCGACGACCGAACTCTGGACCTTCGACGGAGCGTTCCTCGGCGTCGGGATGGCCGGCAGCGTCGACGGCAAGTCGCTGGTGCTCGTGATCGGCGGACTGTTCCTGGTTTGGAAGGGCGTCAAGGAGCTGCGCATCAAGCTGAAGGCGGTCGAGCACGAGGTCGCGAAGGCAAGCCGCTTCGCCGAGGTCGTCACCCTGATCGTGGGCATGAACCTGATCTTCTCCGTCGACTCGATCCTGACCGTCGTCGGCATGACGGACATCTTCGCGGTCATGGTCGGCTCGGTGCTCATCTCGGTCGCGCTGATGCTGGTCTTCGCCGGTCCGATCGCGCGCTTCCTCAGCTCGAACCCCGAGTTCGAGATCCTCGGCCTGTTCGTCCTCCTGCTGATCGGCTTCGTGCTGATCCTGGAAGGCGGCCACAGCGCCCACCTGACCGTGAACGGCTCCCCTACCCCGTACATCCCGCAGTGGATCGTCATCTTCATCCTGCTGCTGATGTTCGCGCTCGACCTCTACCAGAACTGGTGGGAACGCAAGCAGGACGTCGACGCGGTAACGCTCCACCGGCGGCGCAAGTAGAGGCAGGCGGAGCCGAATCGGGCGGTGTACGATCCCCGCCCTCACATCCGGGGCCTTCGCCTGTGAGGCCCCGACTTCAACTCACTCCACTGGAAACCGCCGATGTCTGAGAACGAGTCCGCCAGTCCGCCACTGCCCACTCTCGCCATGCTCGGCGCCACCGGCGACCTCGGCGGCGGCCTCGCCCGGCGCTGGGCGGCGGCCGGCTACGCGATCGTCATCGGCTCGCGCTCACGCGAAAAGGGCGCCGGCTCGGCCGAAGACGTAAACGAGCAGCTTCGCGCACAGGGCCTGGCCCCCTCGGTCCGCGGCACGGACAACCTGAGCGCCGCCGAGGAAGGCGACCTCGTCGTGCTGACCGTGCCCTACGCCTTCCAGCGCGCCACGCTGGAGGCCGTGCGCGACGCGCTCCGGGGCAAGATCCTGGTCGATTGCACCGTGCCGCTCGTCCCGCCGAAGGTCGCGCGGGTGCAGCTTCCCGACGAGGGCTGCGCCGCAGTCATCGCCCAGCAGACCGTCGGCCCGGACGTGCGGGTCGTCTCCGCCTTCCAGAACGTCGGCGCCGCCCATCTGCGCGAGGACGACGCAGTGGATTGCGACGTCCTGGTGACCGGCGACGACCCGGCGGCACGCGCCGAGGTCATCGAACTGATCGAGGCGCTCGGGATGCGAGGCTGGCACGCCGGCCCGCTCGACAACGCCGCCGCGGCCGAGGCCCTGACATCGATCCTCATCCAGTTGAATCGGAAGTACGGAATCGCCGGCGCGGGGATCCGGATCACCGGCGAGGTGACCCGGAAGCCCTGAGTTCGTCCGCCTCGGCGTCGTCAGACCATGCTGAATCTCAAGTCGGTACCCGGCCTGCCCGATGTCCAACCGGGCGACGATCTGACCTCCCTGATCGAGGAAGCGATGGGCCAGGCGCGCCTGAAGTTGCGCGCCGGCGATGTGCTCGTCGTCGCGCAGAAGATCGTCTCCAAGGCCGAAGGCCGAATCGTCGATCTGGCAACGGTCGAACCGCGTGAGGAAGCCGTGCGGCTGGCGGCGGAGTGCGACAAGGACCCCCGGCTGATCGAACTCGTGCTCCGGGAATCTACCGAAGTGCTCCGCACAGTGCCCGGGGTCATCGTCGTCGAGCACCGGCTCGGTCTCGTGCTGGCGAACGCGGGGATCGACCAGTCGAATCTGCGTCCCGGCGACGACCACGGCTACGCCCTGCTCCTGCCGGAGGATCCGGACGCGTCGGCGGCGGCCCTGCGTGAAGCGCTCGCGGCCCGTTTCGGAATCGAGGACCTCGGCGTGATCGTCAACGACAGCGTCGGCCGAGCCTGGCGTCTCGGCACCGTCGGGCTGGCGATCGGCGTCGCCGGCATGACCGCCCTGTGGGACCTGCGCGGGGACCGCGACCTGTTCGGCCGCGAACTCATGGTCTCGGAGACCGGCATCGCCGACCTGGTGGCGAGCGCCGCCCAGATCGTCCAGGGCGAGGGCGACGAAGGGGCGCCCGTGGTCCGCGTCCGCGGTTTGAAGAAACTCGGGCCGAGCCAGACCGCCCGCGCCCTGCTGCGGCCGCGCAACCAGGACCTGTTCCGATGAGCGAAGCCGCGGGCCGCTGTCTCGCGCTGTCCGGCGGTGTCGGCGGTGCCAAGCTGGCACTCGGGCTGTCTCGGGTCCTTCCGCCTGAAGCACTGACGATCGTCTGCAACACGGCGGACGACTTCGACCATCTCGGGCTCCGCGTCTGCCCCGATCTCGACACGGTGATGTACACGCTGGCCGGTGTCTCCAACCGCGTCACCGGATGGGGCCAGGCGCACGAGACGTGGTCCTTCCTCGAGGCGCTTTCCCAACTCGGCGGCGAGACCTGGTTCCGGCTCGGCGACCGGGATCTGGCGACCCACGTCGAGCGCACGCGGAGGCTCCGGAACGGCGAGAGCCTGACCGCGGTGACGGACGCGCTGTGCCGGGCACTCGGCGTCGAAGCGAAGGTCCTGCCGATGACCGACGACCCGGTGCGCACCGTCGTCGGTACGTCCGGCGGCGAACTCAGCTTCCAGCACTACTTCGTCCGCGACCGCTGTGCCCCGGCGGTGACGGGCTTCCGGTTCGAGGGCGTCGATGCCGCGCGGCCGGCGCCGGACTTCCTCGCCGCCCTGGAAGAGGACGCGACGGCGGTGATCGTCGTCTGCCCCTCGAACCCGTTCGTCAGCGTGGATCCCATGCTCGCCCTACCGGGAGTCGAGGCGGCTTTCAGGAACAGTCCCGCGCCCGTCATCGCCGTCTCACCCATCGTCGGCGGCCAGGCCATCAAGGGGCCGGCGGCCAAGATGATGGAGGAACTGCAGATGCCCGTGACAGCCGCGGCCGTTGCCCGCCACTACCGGGAGCGCGACCTCCTGGATGGCTTCGTCGTCGACCATGCGGACGCCGGCGAAGCGGCGGAGATCGAGCGGGAGGGACTCCCGACTCTGGTCACCGGCACGGTGATGGAAAGCCTGGCCGACCGGGAGCGTCTGGCGCGCGAGATGCTCGACTTCGCCCGTAGCATCGCCGCACCGGATCGCCGTCCGTGAGTGCGGGCGGTCTCTGGGCGGTCCTGCCGGTCAAGGCCTGGTCCGAGGCCAAGCGACGCCTGTCGCCGATCCTGAGCGGCGAGGAACGACAGGAGCTGGCCCGCGCGATGCTGGACGACGTGCTCAGCGCGATCGCCGGCGCCTCACGGATCGCCGGAACACTTGCGGTCACCGCGGACAGGGTCGCTGCGAGCTACCTGGAAAGGGCCGGGTGCGAAGTTCTGGCGGAGCCCAGGCGTGGCCTGAACCGGGCACTGGGCACCGCCGCGGACGAGCTGCGGCGCCGCGACGCCTCGACGATGCTGGTCCTGCCGATCGACCTGCCGCTTGTCGTGGCCGGCGATCTCGACCAGCTCTGCGTCCACCACCTGGACCAGGGGGCCGGGCAAGCCGGGGACTCGGCTGCACGGGCGACCGTCACCGTGGCGCCTGACCGATTCCGCTCCGGCACCAACGCCCTCGTCTGCTCGCCGCCTGGCTGCATTCCGTTCCGCTTCGGCGACGGCAGTTTCCATGCCCATCTCCGGGAAGCGGAACGGGCACAGGCCGCCCACGCCAGCGTCACCCTCAGGAACCTCAGCCTCGACGTGGACCATCCGGACGACCTGGCCGAACTGCTGCGGCTCGACCACGCCAGCCGCACCGGCCGTCTTCTACGCCGACTCGGTGCGCCGTCACGGCTCGAAGGCCACTGAACCGGGACTGATACCGTTCGCTATCCGCCGTTGGCGCGTTCTTTCCTGCCGTCATAGCCATGCCGCATCAGCTCAGCGCGTTCCTGGACCGTCGTCCGACCCCCGACGAAGCCCGTGCGCTTGCCCGCATCGAGCCAGGCGCCGGCCTCGACGAGTTGGTCGATGTCGCCGGTGAACTGCGTGACCGGGGCCACGGCAACCTCGTCTCCTACTCGCGCAAGGTCTTCCTGCCGCTGACTCACCTGTGCCGGGACATCTGTCACTACTGCGTCTTCGCCCAGCCGCCGAAGAAGGGCGAGGCGGCGTACATGCCGCTCGATACCGTCCTGAGCCAGGCTCGCCTCGCCGCCGCGGCCGGTTGCAAGGAGGCGCTGTTCACCCTCGGGGACAAGCCTGAGTTGCGCTACAAGGCGGCCCGCGAGGGTCTGGCCGAACTCGGCCACGAGTCGACCCTCTCCTACCTACGCGAGGCCGCGGAACGGGTGTTTAGCGAGACCGGGCTCCTGCCCCACCTCAACCCGGGCCTGATGACAGCCGGGGACATCGAGCGTCTGCGCCCTGTATCGCCGTCGATGGGCATCATGCTGGAGAGCGTGTCCCTGCGCCTGCACGAGAAGGGCCAGGCCCACTACGGCTGCCCCGACAAGGTGCCACACCGCAGGCTGGAGACGCTCCGGCTGGCCGGCGAAGCGCGGGTACCCTTCACGTCGGGCATCCTGATCGGCATCGGCGAGACCCGCGAGGAACGGATCGACGCCTTGCTCGCGATGCGAGACCTGCACGACGAGTACGGCCACATCCAGGAAGTCATCGTCCAGAACTTCCGGGCCAAGCCCGAGACCCGGATGGCCGACGCGCCCGAGCCGACACTCGAGGACCTGCTGTGGACGATCGCCACGGCCCGCCTCGTGCTCGGACCCGAAATGCATATCCAGGCGCCGCCCAACCTGAGCCCCGGCGTCCTGCCGCAGCTCATAGCGGCCGGCATCGACGACTGGGGCGGCGTCTCGCCGGTCACTCCGGACTTCGTCAACCCCGAGGCCCCCTGGCCGCACCTCGAGCGCCTCGCCGAGGAGACGGCTGACGCCGGCAAGACCCTGGTCGAGCGTCTGACGGTCTATCCGGAGTGGGCGCTCGACGGGGAACGCTGGCTCGACGACGGCCGCGGCCAGAGCCGCGCGATCCGCCGCTTGGGTGGCGTTCGCGCCGCGGTGCTGCAGCGGATCGACGCCACCGGGCTGCCCCGCACGGACGAGTGGTCGCCCGGCGAACAGACGCCGCCGCCACGCGACGTCCTGAACGCGGTCACGGCGCCGGTCGCCCGAAACGGCAACGGCAGTGGGCACGGCGCCGTCGCCGGAGTCTCAGCGCCTGTCCTGGCCATACTCGACCGTGCCGGCTCGGGTGAGGACCTGACGCAAGATCAGATCGCCACCCTGTTCCGCGCCCGCGGCGCCGACTTCACCGCCGTCTGTTCCGCCGCCGACGCGATCCGCCGCGAGGTGAACGGCGAGACGGTGAGCTACGTCGTCAACCGAAACATCAACTACACGAACGTCTGCTACTTCAAGTGCCAGTTCTGCGCCTTCTCGAAGGGCAAGCTGAGCGAGAACCTGCGCGGCAAGCCCTACGACCTCGAACTGGAAGAGGTCATGCGCCGCACGGTCGAGGCCTGGCAGCGCGGCGCGACGGAAGTCTGCATGCAGGGCGGCATCCACCCGGACTACACGGGCGAGACGTATCTCGGAATCTGCCGCGCGGTGAAGGAGGCGGTGCCCGAAATCCACGTTCACGCCTTCTCGCCGCTCGAGGTCTGGCAGGGGGCGGCGACCCTCGACATGCCCTTGCACGACTACCTGCTGCTCCTCAAGGAGGCGGGCCTGGGCACCCTGCCCGGCACGGCCGCCGAGATCCTCGACGACGAGATTCGCGCGATCATCTGCCCCGACAAGCTGAACACGGACCAGTGGCTCGAGGTGATGGAGACCGCCCACGGGGTCGGCTACCGCACGACGGCGACGATCATGTACGGCCACGTCGACGGTCCGCGAAACTGGGCCCGCCACCTGCTCCGCCTGCGCGACCTGCAGAAGCGCACCCGCGGCTTCACCGAGTTTGTGCCCCTTCCCTTCGTCCACATGGAGGCGCCGCTCTACCTCAAGGGCCGCGCCCGCAAGGGGCCGACCTTCCGCGAGGCGGTGCTCATGCACGCCGTGGCCCGGCTGGCGCTTCACCCCTGGTTCGAGAACGTCCAGGCCTCCTGGGTCAAGATGGGTCCGGAAGGCGTCGCGGCCTGCCTCCGGGCCGGCGTGAACGACCTCGGCGGCACGTTGATGAACGAGAGCATCACCCGCGCCGCCGGTTCCGAGCACGGCCAGGAACTGCCGCCGTCCGAGATGGAGGCACTGATCCGAAGCGCCGGCCGCGTTCCGAGACAGCGCACCACGCCCTACGGCACGCCGCCCCCGGAACGCGTCGAGACATCGTTCCAGGCCGCGGAGCTCGCCGCCGTGCTGAACACGCGCACCGGCCCCTTGCGACTGGTACGCCCCGGCCTGGAAGCGGACGGCAGCTAGAACTGGGTGCGCCGGCCTGCCATCCGTGCGCCCGCTGACGGACGCACGGACTGGTTCACGGGTGGCGCGGATCGCGCCACCCGGGTTCTGGCCGGCATCCGGCGCGGAGCACCGGCTCCGGAGATTCGGCCACAGAAAGGGGCCTCCGGTACCATTCACGACGCAGGAGGTCATCGATGGAACTCGCGATCACCAAGGCCAAGGCCCGCCTCTCCGAACTTGTCGCCGCCGCGCAAGACGGCGAGCGCGTCGTCATCACGAAGAACGGCGAACCCGCAGTCGAGCTGGTTCGTTGCAAGCAGCGTAAGCGCAAGGGCGGCTTCGACTTCGACAAGTGGGAAGCCACCCGGCGCCGGATGGGGATCAAAGATGCACCGCCGGAAGAGGCCAAGGCGATGCGCGAAGCGTTCCACGACGCGGCGCTGAGCCGGCGGGTCCTCGGCCTCGACGACGACTAGGTTCCCGGGGACTGTCGGCGGTGCGTGTCCTGCTTGACACGTCGTTCTTGTACGACTTGATGGAGGCCTACGGTGAGTTCCCGGATACCGTGCGCAGTCTGTTAGCCGACCAGGACGCGGCCCTCTACGTGAGCGCCGTTTCCCTCTGGGAGATGAGGCTGAAGTACAGCGCCTTCCACCGTTCAGGTGACCGAAAGAGCCCTCACAACCCGAACGAAGTGCTAACGGTCCTCCAAGAGCACAACGTGACGTTCCTACCTCTTGAGCCGCGCCACGCAACTCGGGAACTCGATACGCCAATCCCCAATCGAGATCCGTTCGATGAGTTGCTGCTCGTTCAGGCCCAGGAAGAGGGGCTCAAACTCCTCACGGCGGACCGGCAGCTCGCCGGGCATCCCCTGGCCATCACCGTCTAGCCGTGGCAGCCCGCAGCAAGAAGTTCGGCTTCTGCCCGGAACGCCTACAGCACCGCCTCCGCGATCGCGTCGAGTGCCTCCGGCTGCTGGCAGCCCAACAGCATCGCAGCGACCTGGCCATTGCCGCCGGCCTCATTCCAGGCCGCGAGACGGTCGACGATCCGCTCCTTGGGGCCGACCAGTGCAACGTCGTCGACCAGGGCGTCCGGCACGGCGCTTGCCGCCGAGGAAGTTGTCCTGGATCGCCCGAGCCTCGTCCGGGTAGCCGAGGCGTTTGGCGTAGTCGTTGTAGAAGTTCTTGTCGCGCGCACCCATGCCTCCGATGTAGAGGGCCATGCTCATCTTGACCGGGGTGCGGCACTGCTCGACGTCGTCGCCCATGACTACGGTGACGAAGGGCATGACTTTGAAGTCGTCGAGGCTCTTGCCTTTGCCCGCCTTGGCGAAGCCGCGGTCGAGGGCGCCCTCCAGCAGGTCGTAGCGTTCCGGATTCATCCAGATCGGGAACACGCCGTCCGCGACCTCGGCGCTGCACTCGAGGCCGTTCGGGCTGATCGAGGCGGTGTAGATCGGGATCGAGGTGTCTGCCGCCAGAATGCTCTTGAGCGGCTTGCCGAGACCCGTCGCGTCGTCGCCGCGATACGGCAACTGGTAGTGGTAGCCGTCGTGGGTGACCGGCTCCTCCCGCGCGAAGACCTTGCGCATGATCTCGATGTACTCCTTCGTGCGCGTCAGCGGCCGGCCGTACGCGACGCCGTGCCAGCCCTCGATCACCTGTGGACCGGACGGGCCCAGACCGACCTGGAAGCGGCCGCCGGAGAGCTGGTTCAGGGTCATTGCGGTCATCGCGGTCATTGCGGGACTGCGTGCCGGCATCTGCATGATCGCCGTACCGACGTTGATCTTCTCGGTCTGGGCCAAGACCCACGCCGCCGTCGACACCGCGTCGGAGCCGTAGGCCTCGGCCGTCCATACCGACGTGAAGCCGGCACTCTCCGCCTGGCGAATGCGGTCGATGGGGATGTTCATCTGGCTGCCGAAGGCACCCGCGAGCAGGCCTAGTTCCATGGTCCGGTCTCCAATGTCCTGGTTGTGTCTGTCAGTTCCTGGGGGAAAACGCGCGCGAGGCTAGCAGGTCGGACATAGACTCCTCCCCATGAGCGAAGGGGTCCAGGAGCCGCGCGGGCGGAGACCGGGTTCGGGACGTACCCGCAGCCAGGTGCTGTGGCCGCTCGCGTTCGTCACGCTGATCCTGGGGATGGTCGTCGTGATCGTGGTCGGCTTCGTCATCATCCGATTGACCCAGGTGCCCGGCGACGTGGTGGAGGGCGGTCGCGAACTAGCCCGCGACGCGGTAGACGCGGTCGAACGGATCGCCGTTCCACACGGGCACCGTGCAGACGTCCTTCGTGAGCTACGCCACCGAGATTTCCGGCAGCGCCTTCCTCCAGTTCGCGACTCTCGACCAGACCGAGGTGATCGAGCGCAGGGACTCGGCGAGCCTGCTGTGGGGCCGACTCAGGCTGCCGGACGTGATGGTCGAAGCGCGGGTCCCGGTCCGCTACACCTACTACCTCGACCTCGAGGACGAGTGGTCACTCACCCTCGAGGGAACGATCCGCGCGAACCGGCCTGCCGTGGACGCCTCAGCGATCGAGTACAGGGTCCAGGCGGACTCCGTGCTCCGCGACGAGGAAGCGGTGCTGGAGCAACTCCGCCTCCGCATCACGGACCAATTGGCGTCCCGCGCGGGCGAGAACATCGCCCTGGTGCGGGAACTCGGGCGCCGCAGGACAGCCGACTTCGTGCGCACGTTCCTCCTGTCGCAGTTCGGGGAGGACGTGGAGGGATATCGAATCGAGGTCCGCTTCCGCGATGAAGTCGATCTTGAGGCCTCGCCCGAACCCGCGCCCGGACGCTCGCCAGCGGTAACCGAGGAAGAGCGGAATTGACCGACCGCCTGGCGCGCCGGCGCCAGCGACTCCGGGCGCGACAGGCGGACCGCTTCGGCCGCATGGCGGAGCAGGTCCACGTTCACAACCCGTTCTACCGGGCGAAGTGGCAAGCCGCCGGCTTCGACTCCCCGCCGACCCTGGACGACCTGACCGACCTTCCCTTCACGACCAAGGCCGAGCTGGCCGGCGACCAGGACACGAACCCGCCCCGGGGCAGCAATCTGACCTTCCCGTTCGATCGCTACGTCCGCGTCCACCGCACCTCGGGGACGACCGGCAAGCCGCTGCGCTGGTTCGACACCCCGGCAAGCTGGCAGTGGTTTCTCGACTGCTGGCTCGAGACCTACAGGGGAGCCGGCGTCGGTCCCGACGACCGAGTCTTCGTCGCCTTCGGCTTTGGCCCCTTCGTGGGCTTCTGGACCGCCTTCGAGGCAGCGCAGCAGCTCGGCTGCCTGGTCATGCCCGGCGGTCACCTGAGCACCGAGCAGCGCCTCAACGTGATCCGCGAGGAAGGCGCCACGGTCCTGGTGGCGACACCGACCTATGCCTTGCGCCTCCTCGAGGTCGCACGCGAACTCGACGTCGATCTCGCGGGCAGCTCGATCGAACGGACGATTCATGGCGGCGAACCGGGCGCCGGTGTACCGGCGGTCAAACGCCAGCTCGCGGAGGGGTTCGGAGCTCGGGTCTTCGACCACGCCGGCGCGACCGAGGTCGGCGCCTGGGGCTACCCCTGCGGCGTCGGCGAACACCTTCATGTCTTCGAGGAGGAGTTCATCGTCGAGTGGCTCGACCGGACGACCGGAGAGCTGCTCCCGCCGCTCGACCCAGGCGCCAGGGAGTCCGATCCTTCCCTCGGCGAACTCGTGCTGACCAACCTGGGACGGATCGGCAGCCCGGTCGTCCGCTATCGCTCCGGCGACGTCGGACGGCTTTGCGCCGCCGGCTGTTCCTGCGGCCGGCCGACCGTCTACCTCGATGGCGGTGTTCGCGCCCGCGCCGACGACATGTTCATCGTCCGCGGCGTGAACGTCTACCCGAGCTCGATCGACGCGATGATCCGGGAAGCCGGCGGAGTCGCCGAGTACCGCGCGACGGTACGCGAACGCCGGCAGATGGTCGAAGTCGAACTGGAGGTCGAGCCGGAGCCCGGCCGCGAGGCCGAGGTTCTCCGTCTCGGGCTGCAGGATCTCTTCCAGAGGCGCCTCAGCCTCCGGATTCCGGTACGCATCGCGGCGACCGGTTCCCTGCCCCGCTATGAACTCAAGGCGAACCGCTTCACGCTGGAGCGACCGTAGCGGACGGCCGGTTCAGGACCGCGAGCGCCACGAACAGGACCGCTCCCACGCCGTTCACCGCGATCCCCATCGCCGGCCCGCCCAGGTCGGGGACGAGCAGCAGGGCCGCCGAAACCAGCATCAGGACCCGCAGAGGCCTGCTCAACTCGGAGCGCAGGTAGCCGCTGACCCCCGCGGCCAGAGCCAGGATCCCGACGACCGCCGCGCCCAGGGCGAGCAACAGTGGCGGCAGGCCGGCGGCCCCGGCCGCGAAGAGGCTCCCACCGTCCTCGTCCATCAACAGCAGCGCCGGCCGGTAGACGAACATGTACGGCAGCGTGAAGCCGACGAGGGCGAAGCGGAACGCCGCCAGCGCCGTGCGCATGACCGGAGCCTGCGCCAGGCTGGACGCCGCGTAGGCGGCCAGCGCGACCGGCGGCGTGACCATGGACATCATCCCGAAGTAGAAGATGAACAGGTGCGCGGCGAGCGGAATCACGCCGAGTTCCGACAGCAGCGACCCCATCAGCGTCGCCATGAGCAGGTAGCAGACGACGGACGGCACGCCCATCCCGAGAACCAGCGACGTGACCATGATCCCCAGCAGTGCCAGGAACAGGTTGGTCGCCACGACCGACTTGATCGCGGCGCTGAAGTCGACCGCGATGCCGGTCTGCTGCACGATGCCGATGATCGTGCCGACGCAGGCGCTCGCGGCGACCAGCGGAATCCCGTTGCGGGCCGCCTTGGTCAGCGCGCCGAGGATGTGCGGGCGCCACGCGTGGTGAAACAGCCCGAAGACCATCAGCCCGAGCATCGCCACGATCCCCGAGGAGAGCCAGGACTCGAAGACCTGCCGAAACGACGGGTCGGCCGGCGTGTCCGCCCACACGAGCTGATGGACGATCGCTACCGCGCCGAAGCAGCCCAATGTCAGGTAGCGCAGCCTCTTCGGCAGTTCGAACTCCTTGCGCAGCACCGCGAGGAGCAGGATCACGATCAGCGACCCGGTAACCGCTCGGAACGGCGAGAACCGCAGCAGCAACAACAAGATCAGAGCCCCGAGCGCGGAAACGAAGACGATCGCGTCGAAGCGCCGCACCGGCAGCGGCTCGCCGTCCCGTTCCGGCGTCCCGACCCGTCTAGCGTAGAAGTGGACGATCAGGAAGATCGACAGGTAGAAGAGCACCGCCGGCAGCAGGGCCGCCTGCACGATCTGCAGGAAGGTCACCTGGGGCTCGACGATCTCGAGCATCATGTAGGCGCCGGCGCCCATGACCGGCGGCACCAAGGCGCCGCCGGACGCAGCCGCCGCCTCGACCGCCGCCGCCACGTGCCGCTTGAAGCCGTTGCTGCGCATCATCGGGATGGTGAAGGCGCCGGTCGTCACCGCGTTCGCGACCGCGCTGCCGGACAGCGAGCCTAGGAGGCCGCTGCTCAGCACCGCGACCTTTGCCGGCCCGCCGGGCTTGGTGCCGAACACCCGTTCGGCGAACCGCATGATGAACTGCGTCGCGCCGGACATCTCGAGGAAGGCCCCGAACACAACGAACAGGAAAACGTAGCGGAACATGACCGACGCCGCGGGCCCGAACACGCCCAGGCTCTGCAGGAAGGTGGTGCCGACCACGTCGCGGGGGTTCTGGCCGGCATGCGGGAAAAGCCAGTCCGGCAGGATCGGCCACCCGTTGCGGAGGCTGTAGTAGCAGTACAGCGTGTGCGCAACGAAGACCAGCGCCAGCGCCGGCACGATCCAGCCGATGCTGCGCCGGGCCGCCTCGAGGACGAGCACCAGGCCGATCAGCCCGAGCACGATGTCGGCGCCGGTTTCGATTCCGGCCCGGTTACCGAGCGATCGGCCTCCCGACCAGAGATGCTCGAAGGCGGGCTCCGTCTGCACGACGACGTACGCGCAAGCCGCCGCCGCCGCGAGGCCCAGCACCAGGTCCAGACCGCGCAGCCAACGGTTCGAAGCCAGCCTCGCGTGAACGGGAAAGGCGAGAAAACAGAGCAGCAGGCCGCCGCCGACGAACACCGCCAGCGACGACTGCGGCAGCAGGACGCCGTAGTTGACCTCGAACAGGACGAAGAAGCACAGACCGACGCCGAGCGCCGCGATCAGGAAGCGGCGAAACCGTTCAAGGCTCGCCGGACCTGAGCTGGATTCCTCGGCTCCGGCGGATGCGGGCGAGACGCCCGCGTTCCCGGAAGGCACGGCGACTGGCGTGGGCGGCTGGTCTGGCGCGCTCAACCGGCGGCTTCGGGCCAGACGCCGATCTCGCGGTAGAAGCGTTCCGCGCCCGGATGGAAGGAGGTGCCGGTGTAGCGCGCCACGTTCGCCTCGTTGATCGCTCGCCCGGCGGGATGCTTGTCGGCCACCGACTGGCGGTTATCCCAAAGCGTCTTCGTGATCCGGTAGACCAGCTCCTCGTCGGCGTCGGCCGAGGTGATCAGGTGCATCGAGCCGACGTTGAGCCCCGGGTAGTCCTCGGTCAGGTCCGAGTAGGCGTCGGCAGGAATTGTCGCGAGCTGGAAGAAGGGATAATCGGCGGCCAGTTGCTGCCGCCTCTCCTCGTCGAATGGCACGAAGCGGATGTCGTAGGTGCTGCACGCCTGGGTCACGGCGCCGGTGGGCACCGCCCCACCCAGGAACGCGGCGTCGATCGCACCGTCGCCCAGCATGTCGACCGCACCGCTCTGGGTGCCGTACACCTGGGTGAAGTCGTCGTAGGTCACGCCGTGGGCGGCCAGCAACGGCTCGACGAACATCTCGAAGCCCGCACCGGCGACGCCGACCATCGCTCGGCGGCCCGCCAGGTCTCCCATCCTCATTACGCCCGAATCCGCCTTCGTCACGAAGGTCGCGATGTTCGGCGCCAGGGTGGCCACGGCGCGGATGTCGTAGCTCTGCTCCCAACCGGACTCGCCGAGGACCGCGAAGTAGCTGATCGCCGAATTGGAGAGCGCGAGCTGCAGTTCGCCCCGTACCAGCCGGCGGATGTTCTCCTGCGAGCCCTTGGTGCCGCGCGGTTGCACGCGCCACTCGTTCTCGCCCCGGTTCTCGTTCAGGACCTCCGCGATCGCGCCGCCGACGACCGGAAAGGCGCCGCCGACCGGCGCGGTTCCCATGCTCAGGAACTGCGGACCGCCGGAAGCTGCGTCGCCGGCGTCGCCGCCACCGCCGCAGGCGAGGAAGAAGACGAGCAGAGGGAGTGAAGCGAGGGAACGAATCTTCATGCGGGGATTCCTCTCGGACCGGGAAGGCAAGGACGGCCGGGCAGGGGCGCGCGCGATCCTAACAGTCTGGCAACCGCCCTCAGTTGCCCGGTTCGGCGATGCAGTAGAGGAAGCTCGCGGTGCGCAGATAGAGCCTGCCGGGAGCCACCCCCAGCGACGACAGCGTAAAGCCCTGGACCTCGTTCGTCGCGAGGATCTCGAACTCGGGACCGTCACGGACGACCGTGGTCACGCCGTCCTCGTTCGTCGCGTAGACCTTGCCGTCGGCAACCAGCAGGGAGGCGCTGTAGGTGCCCGGGGTCAGCCGCTGGTTCTCCCAGACCGGCTCCCCGGTGGCCGCGTCGAGCCGCGACAGCAAACCGTTGTCCCTCAGCAGGTAGAGAGTCTCCCCGTCGGTCGCCGGCGTCGGCACGTCCGGTCCCCGGTCAGTCTCCCACAGGATTTCGGGATCGCCGCCGCCCCCAAGCCGCAGCGCCTTCATCGGACTGACGCGGGTGGGCACGAAGACCAGGTCGCCCGAAGCGACCGGCGACGCGACGACCCGGTACATCGGGCTGTCCCTCGGGTTGAAGCCCTCCACCCGCCAGAGCTCGCGGCCGCTGCCGGGGTCGTGGCCCGTAGCGACGTCGCCTCCGTTCAATACGAGAACGTGTCCATCGCCGCTCTCGACCAGGGCCGGCGTGATGTACGCGTCCGGCGACTCCATCCGCGCGTCGGTGGGCCGCTCCTGCCGCCAGATCGTCTCCCCCGAGTCGGCGTCGATCGCCAGCAGGTAGGACGGATCGTCCGTCTTCATGCCGTGCAGTACCGGCACGAACAGCACGTTCCGCCACAGCAGGGCGGAGGAGCCGTAGCCGTGGTTCAGCCCGAAAGCGCCGTAGTCCTGCTCGAGTTCGCGCGCCCAGAGCTGGTTGCCCTCGAAATCGTAGGCCTGCAGGACGCCGGTGCCGGTCAGCACCCAGACCCGCTCGCCGTCCGTGACCGGCGATGGCGAGGACATGTTGTGCTTGCGCTGGAACCGGTTGCCGCCTGCCACTTTCCGCCGCCACACAACTTCGCCGGAGTCGGCGTCGGCCAGCCACAGGAAGAGGTCGTCCCCTTCCGCCACGTTCAGGAAGAGCCGCTTGCCGACGACGATCGGCGTCGAGCCGGAGCGATCCGGAAGAGGCAGTTTCCAGACGATGTTCCGCTCCGTTTCGCCGTCGTGGGACCATTCTGTTGGCAGACCGGTGTGGGCGCTGTAGCCGTTCCGGTCGGGGCCTCGCCAGTTCGGCCACTCCGAGGCCCCGAGCGCGGCGACGGCCGCGAGGGTCGAAAGGGACGCGCAGAGAACGCGAAGGGCGTAACGGGATCGGACCGTGGACTCCAGGTTCATGCGCTTCATGCGGCCTCCCTCGCCGCGGCGGGCTCTCCGGCTTCCCCGCCGGCGGCCTCATCGGTCGCTCCCGACGCCTCGGGCATCAGCAGAACCTGGACCAGGTTCTCGCCGCCGAGGTAGTCCCGGGCGGCGCCACGAATCATGTCCGCATCGAGCTGGTCGAAGAGTTCTTCGTACTCCAGGATGGAGAGGGGATCCTCATCGAACTGGTACACGCTCTGCAGCACACCCAGCCAGAAGCCGTTCGTTTCCTTCGCTGTCTCCCGTCCGCGGCGTTGCTGCTCCTGGATCTGCGCCACTTCTTCGTCCGTCGCCGGGTCCGTGCGGATGCGGGCAATCTCCTCGTCGACCGCTTGCAGTAGTTCCTCCACCCTGCCCGGATCGCATCCGAACGTGATCTGCACCGCGAAGGTGGACACCGGGATCCTGTCCGAGCCTCCAGCCACGTTCGCGCCGTAAGTGCCGCCCAGTTCCTCCCGCAGGCGTTCCCGCAGACGGTCGCGCAGCAGCGAGACCATCGAGTTCAACCGGTAGCGGTTCAACTGGGTCTGCTCAAAGGGGCCGCTGTGCACCAGCGCGACCTGGCTCTGCTCCTCCAGGCCCTTGTACACGGTCCGCTCGATGCGGCCCTCCGGCGCCCTCACCCCCACGTCTCTCCAGACTTCCTCGCGCCCTGTGGACGGGAGGCCACCGAGCCAGGTCTCGACCAGGGGTTCGATCGCATCGAGCTCGAAGCTGCCGGCGAAGACGAAGGTGAAGTCGGAGAAGTCGCGGAACCGGTCCTCGTAGACGGCGAAGATCCGGTCCTGATCGAGTTCCGCCAGCATCTCCTCGGTGACGATCCGCCGCCGTGGGTGTTCCTGGGTCAGGATCTCCTGCAGGGCCTTGGCCCAGGAGTACCTGGGCATCGCGCTCTGGTTGCGCAGCAGGGCGCCCTGGCGGGTCAGGAAGGACTCGTACGCCTCGGCGTCGCGGCGGGGCGACGTCCCGCTCAGGTAGATCAGCTCGAACAGGGTCTCCAGATCCTTCGGCGAACCCCGACCGCTGATGCCCTCGAAGAGAGGGCCGATGATTGGGCCGACCCGCGCCACTTTGCCGGCCAGCGCCTTGTTCAACTGGGTCAGGCTGAAGTTTCCGAATCCGGAGAGCTGGGCCACCGATGTCGCCAGGTTCGCTTCCAACCAGTCCTCGTCCGAGACCAGGGAGATGCCCCCGGGGCTGAAGGAGGCGACCAGGATCTCGTCGTTCTTGAAGTCACTCGGACGCAGGACGACCCGGACGCCGTTCGAGAGCCTCCACTCGGTGACCCCGAGCTCTTCGATCGCAGACCGTTCGACGATCCGGCCCGGCGACGGTCGGACGGGCACCAGCGCGCCCTCGCCGACATCGTCCTCGTAGGCCGCGACCTCCACCTGCTCGACCCGGCCGAAGGCGGCCAGCAGCTCTTCCTCGGGGGGCTGTTCGAGCCCCTCCTTTTCGGGACCGCTGGCCAGAATCACGCGGTCGTTGTCATGGATCCAGGAGTCCGCGACCGCGTTCACCTCGGCCAATTCGACTTCGGGCACGTACCGCCGCGCCAGCTCCCTTTCATAGGCGATGCCCGGAAACGGCTCATCGGTCAGGAAGTTCCGCGAGTACTCGCCGGTGTACGCGGCGGAGTGGGTCTTGTCCCGCTCGTCGTAGGCCCGCTCCATGCTGCGCAGCGTGTTCACCTTGGCGCGCTCCAGCTCGCTTTCCTCAAAACCGTGCCGGCGTGCCCGCTCGGACTCAGTGAGCAATGCCTCGAGAGCTCGGACCTGGCCGCCTTCGCGAGCTCCCGCGTAGAGCAGGTACAGGCTGCGCATGCGAGCCAGCGTGCCTCTGCTGCTCGTGGCGCCGATGAACGGAGGGTCTGCCTCCTCGGCACGCTCGGCCAGCCGGTTGTTCAACATGCCGTTGTAGAGACCGCGCACCAGCCGGTCGCGGTAGTCGGCGACGGTGACGAATGGATCCACCGGGCCCTTGTACGCGACCGAGACCGAGGAACGCGACAGCTCCGGATCGCTGAAGATCGACACCAGCGTCTCCTCGTGGGGTGGTATATCGGCCTCGAACCGCTCCCGCGGCTCGTCCGGGCCCTCGAGCTTGCCGAAGCGCTCCCGAATCTCCGCCTCGACCGCCGTCGCGTCGAAGTCACCGACGGCAATCACTGCCATCAGGTCCGGCCGATACCAGTCGCGGTAGAAGTCCCGCAGCCGCTCCGGCGGAGCTTCGCGCAGGATCTCGGGGTCGCCGATAGGCAGTCGCTCGGCGTAGCGCGAGCCGTGGAAACGGTACGGGATCTCCGCATCGCGCTGCCGCGCGCCGGCGCCCCGGTCGCCTCGCCACTCCTCGACCACGACACCACGTTCCCTTTCGATCTCCTCGTCCTCCAGGCTGACGCCGGACGCCCAGTCCTCAAGTACCAAAAGCGCCGTGTCGAGAATCTCCGGGTCGTCGGTCGGCACTTCCAGCATGTAGACGGTCTCGTCGAAGCTCGTGTACGCGTTGACGTCCGGCCCGAACCGCATGCCGATGCTCTGGAGGTAGTCGAGCAGCTCCGTCTTCTCGAAGTTCCTCGTGCCGTTGAACGCCATGTGCTCGACGAAGTGCGCCAGGCCGCGCTGGTCGTCGTCCTCGAGCACGGAACCCGCACGCACGATGAGACGCAGGAAAGCCCGGTTCTCCGGCCGGCCATTGCTGCGCACGTAGTACCGAAGACCGTTGTCCAGTTCTCCGGTCAGCACGGCCGGATCCTGGGGCAGAACCTCGGTCAGCTCCCAGGTCCAGTCGCCGCCACCCTCCGCCGATTCGCCGGCGGCTTCCTCCTGCGCGACGGCGGCGGTGACACCGCCGACGAAGACGAACAGCGAGACGATTCCAACCAGGACACCGCGGTTCACGCTCAGCCCCGAAGGGCAACTCCACTCGATCATCGTTCCTCCTAGCAGTCCGTCGCGTCAGCGCCTGCCTGCGGCAGCCGCCCCGCCTTCCACTCGCACCACCGCGCCGGCGGGGAGCGCCTCGACCAGCGCCGCGAGCGCCAGGTCCGCAGCGCCGCGGCTACGGCTGTCCACCGTCAGTTTGACCCGATAGTCGCCGTCCATCACCGGATAGCTCCCGATCTCGACCTCGGCGTGAGCCGCAACGACCAGATCGAGCATCTCGGCGATGTCCGTTTCGCGGCACATCGTGTACACCGCCCGGCTGTAGAAACGGCGACCGGCCGCCAACCGGTCCCGCAACAGGGGCAGCTTCATGCGGAAGATCCGCGGCACCCCCGGCAAGACGTAGACGTTGTCCATCACGACAGAAGGCCAGGGCACCTCCGGCGTGCTGACCAGGTCGGCGCCTTCCGGCACGTCGGCCATTCGCAGGTGACCCTCCGTGCAGCGCTCCCCCACCATCTCGCGGATCTTGGTCACCAGTTCCGGCGAGCGAACCAGAGGCCGGTCAAAGGCGGCAGCTACCGCCTTCAGGGTGACGTCGTCGTGGGTCGGACCGACGCCGCCCGAAGTGATCACGTAGTCGAAGCTGCCTCTGAGCCGCTCGATGTCGCCCGCGATGCCGGCGATGTCGTCGGGGCAGACGACCACTCGGCGCAGCTCGATTCCGAGGCCGAACAGCTCACGCGCCAGCAGGGTCAGGTTCGCCTCCTCGACCTTGCCGGTGAGGATTTCGTTCCCGATGATCAACGCCGCCGCCGTGGGCATCGGCGTAGCTTACCGGCCCACGAAACGGGGCGGCCGGCGCTCGGTCAATGCCTGCACCCCCTCGCGCGCATCGGCGGTGCGGAAGGTGACCTCCTGCTCCGCGCTCTCCAGTTCGAGAGCCTCGTCGATCGACCGCTCGAAGGTGCCGCGCACGGTCCGCTTGGTCGCCTGCACCGCCACCGGGCCCGAGGCCGCGATCTCCATCGCCAGGTCTTCGACGACCTGGTCGAAGTCGTCGTCCGCCTCGCGACTGGCGATGCCCCAGTCGACCGCCGTCGCCGCGTCGATCAGCCGGCCGCTGTACAGGAGCTCGGCGGCGCGTGCGGGACCGATCAGGCGCGGGAGCGTCCAGGTCGCCGCCATGCCGGGGTGGATACCGAGACGCACGAAGGTCATCCCCACCCGCGCGCCCGTCCTGATCACCCGCATGTCGCACCCGAGCGCAAAGCACAGGCCGGCGCCGATCGCATGGCCGTTGATCGCCGCGATCGACGGTGCGTCGAGGCCGCGGACGGAGAGGTAGAGACGGTAGAAGTTCGCGCCGCCGCCAAGGCCGGGGCCCGAATCCGGATCTTCGCTGACCTCCTCCTGGATGCTCTTTAGGCTGCCGCCGGCGCTGAACGCCCGGCCGGCGCCGCGGACGATGACCACCCGGGTCTCGTCCCGGTCATTGATCAGCGGCACGGCGTCCCGGATTTCCGCGCCCATCGCGGACGTCATCGCGTTCAACCGGGACGGCACGTTCAGGGTCAGCCGGGTGATCGGGCCCTGGTGGTCCAGCAGGATGTGTTCAAAGCTCATGGCGGTGGTCCTCCTTCGCGCTAGAATGCGGCGCATGCTAACGATCACCGAGCTGGCACAGAAGAAGGTGGCCGAGGCGATGAAGGACGAGGATCGCGATGACCTCGCTCTTCGCATCGCGATCACCGGCCGTGGCGGTGGCGGCTTCCGCTACCAGATGGACCTGGTGGGAACAGACGAGACCCGGCCCGGCGACGAGGTGCTGGAAACCGACGCGTTCAAGGTCTTCATCGACCCGGAGACCGCCCCGGACCTCAAGGGCGCGACGATCGACTTCATCACCCGGCTCTCCGAGAGCGGCTTCAAATTCGACAATCCGAACTCGGTCTGGGGCGAGGGAGTCGCCGCCGACGTCCAGCGCGTCCTCGACGACCAGATCAATCCGCAGATCGCCGCCCATGGCGGCTTCGTCACCCTGCTCGAGGTCAAGGACGAGACGGCGTTCATCACGATGGGCGGCGGCTGCCAGGGCTGCGGCATGGCCGACCTCACGTTGAAGCAGGGCGTCGAGCAGGCGATCCTCGAAGCGGTGCCGACCGTGCGTCGCGTCCTCGACACGACGGACCACGCTGCCGGCACGAACCCGTACTACGCGCCGTAGCCGCTGGCGATTCCCGCCAACGCGGGACATGGCGGCGCTACTCTTCGGAGGTAGGACCGTCGGCCGGTCGGCCACTCTCCGCGGCCGCCATCGAGCGGCCGACGCGCCGCAGGGCGGCCAGGGTTTCCGGCGAATCCTCGATCTCGTTGAGCGCCCTGTGGATCTCAGCCGCCGTCCAGCCGGGAAAGGCCCGGCTGATCGGCGCTTCCACGTAGCCCGACCCGCGATGCAGGAAGATGGTCAGACCGGGCCGGCGGCTTCCTGCCGTCCTCGCCGAATCCGGCACTTCCACCCAGACCTCCGGCATGCCCCAGGCGGCGTAGTCGTCCAGCTTGCCGGCCCGGCCCCGACGACCGCGCCGCACGTCGGTCGAGAAATCCACCTCGAAAACGACATCCGGAAGCGGGTCGGCGTCGATCTCGACGTACAAGCCGGCGGGGCGGTCCCGGCGCAAGTCAAGGTAGATCGCCTCGTCCGCTCGCAGGACCAGCTCCCTGCGCCCGTCCGTACCGCGCTGCACGAGGTCCACGGTTCCAGCCGAAGCGATGGCGGAACCTCGCGCCCGGCCGATCTCGTGCACCAGAACCACGAGCCGCCGCGAAATGTACTCGTGCTGGAGACCGACGGGCTCGCGCAGCACGTTGGCCGTACCACTGCTCGCTTCCCAGCACTCCACTCGGCCGTCGAAGCTCTCGTACTCGTCTGGCGACATCGGGATTCGGCGACACCCGCCATACGCGCGCGCGTCGGCGGCCGCTCTGCGCGGCGCCAAGTCAGGAGGTGAAGCGACTGTGCGTACCGCCATGAGAGATCGAGCCTATCGCCGTGACGACGCTCGGGGAGAACGAGCGCTTCGACGCGACGCTCCCGATCTTCTGTAGCGCCACACTGCTCTGCGAGCGCGGTGGACGATGATGCCTTGCGCGCCGTCGAGTCGGTCGAGTGGCGCCGCTCGTGTCGAGACCTGCCGACCCGCGACGATCCGGCCAGCCAGCCGCTCGCTCTCGTTCATGGCGCAGCCTCCGCGCCGCTCTCGACTCGCCGCAGGAACTCGTCCGCATCGCGGCAGGTGAACGCGAGTCGAATCACGCCAGCCGGATCGGACAAATCGTCGAAGCCGGCGAGCCATTGCCTCAGCGCGTCCGAAATCGGGATGCCGCGGGAAACGAACGCCTCGGCGACCGCCGCGCGGACGAGGTCCGCGGCGGCTTCCCTGCGCTCCTGCCGAAGGAACGGATCGTCTTCCGGCCCCGTGCCTTCAACGGCGCCCATCGCCCGCCCTACTCGGCGCAGGACGGAGACGGTCTCGGCGGATTCTTCCCACTCGTTCAGGGCGCGGTGGATTTCCGCGGCTGTCCAGCCCGGGAATGCCCGGCTCACCGGCGACGCTTGGTACTCGCCGCCTTCCAGCAGCAGAATGCTCAGGCCGGGGCTGCGCCGCCCGCGGGTCCTGGACGAATCGGGCACTTCGACCCACAACTCCGGGATACCGAGCGCGGCGTAGTCGTTCAGTTTGCTCCGGCAGCCGCGCCGGCGGCGATGGCGCACATTCGTGGTGTGATCGACCTCGAGGACAACCTCCGGCAGCGGATCGCTGGCGACTTCGATGTACCGGTCGGCCGGCAGATCCCGCCCGGGGTGCAGGTAGATCGTGGCGTCCGCTTCCAGGCAGAACCTCTGCCCCTCGTCGTTCCGCCAGACAATGTCCGTGGAACCGGCCGAAACGATCGCCGAGCCTCGGGCGTAAGCGATCGACCGGACCAGTTGCACCAACCGGGTCGCCGCTACCTCGTGCTGCAGGGTGGCGCCCTCGCACAGGACCTGCGCCGTCTCCGTGACCGAATCCCAGCACTCGACGCGGCGCCCTTCGTTCTCCTCGTCGTCGTAGTCCGCTACCGTCATCGGCACGGTTTCGCAGCCGTAGTACGCGCGGCGCCATCCGCCCAGGAGACCGCCGGTCTGATCGTGATCCGCCAGGAGGTTCGCTGCTGCCGTCGAGCCTGCCGGAGCATTCATGGAGCGAACCTATCAAGGCGGACCTGCAAGGTCATGCCCCGTGCGCCCACGACCTGCCTCAGCCGCCTTGTTGCCGATCCCCCACCGTTGTGGAATAGTCCCTCACTGGTTGAGCGACGCGTTCCGATTCGCCCTCGCTCGCCGGAATAGAGCTCGATCGCCGGAATAGAGCACGTCTCGATCGATGGGCACACACCGTTTCAGACGGGGATTGCGCGTGCCCATTTCGGGCGCTCCCGAGCAGACGCTGGACGACGCGGCCGCTCCCGGCGCCGTCGCGGTCGTCGCGGCCGACTATCCCGGCATGAAGCCGGCGATGCATGTCTCGCCGGGGGACGCAGTGCGGCGCGGGCAGCTCCTGTTCGAGGACCGCAAGCAGCCCGGCGTCCGATTCACGTCGCCTGCGGCGGGCACCGTCACGGCGGTGAACCGGGGCGCCAAGCGGGCCCTGATCTCGGTCGTCGTTCGTGTGGACGCCTCCGACCGCGCGAGCGGCGGCGCCCAGGTCGGCTTCGCGAGCTACACCGGACGTCACCCCGGCGCCCTCTCCCGCGAGGAAGTCGAGGCGCTGCTCGTCGAGTCCGGCGACTGGGCCGCCCTCCGGGCCCGCCCGTTCGGCCGCACCGCGGCGCCGGGATCGACGCCGAAGTCGATCTTCGTGACCGGGATGAACAGCGAGCCCTTCGCGCCCGAAGCCGACCGGATCGTGGCAGGTCGGGCCGGCGACCTGGAACGGGGCCTCGCGGCTCTCGCCAGGCTCACCGAAGGGCCGGTCTACGTCTGCCGTGCTCCCGGAACCCTGGCCGGCCTCGAGGCCAGCGGCCGGATACAAATCGAGGAGTTCGTCGGCCCCCACCCCGCCGGCGCACCGGGACTGCACATCCACACCCTGGACCCGGTCGATCGCAGCAAGCTCATCTGGCAGATCGGGCTCCAGGACACATTGGCGATCGGTCGCCTGTTCGCGACCGGGGAGCCGGACGTTTCGCGGATCGTCTCCCTCGCCGGACCCCCGGTCCGCAGGCCGCGCCTGCTGCGCACCCGCCTTGGCGCCTCGCTCGCCGACGTGACGCGGGGCGAGCTCGGCGACGGCGCGGAAGCCATCCCCGACGGCGCCGTGCGCATCGTCACCGGCTCGCCGCTCAGCGGGCGAACCGCGATCGGCGAGGGTGCACCGGCCGACCTGCACGGCTACCTGGGCCGCTTCCACGACACGGTCAGCGTGCTCGAGGACGACCACGACCGCCGCTTCCTGGGCTGGCTGCAGCCGGGCTTCGGCGCGTTCTCGCGAGCCCGCGCCTTCGCCTCCTCCCTGCTGCCGCGCAAGTCGTTCGCGATGACGACGACCACCTACGGATCGCCGCGGGCGATCGTTCCGGTCGGCCTCTACGAGAGCGTCTTTCCCTGGGATCTGCAGCCGACCTTCCTGCTCAAGTCGCTGGTGGCCGGCGACATCGAGCGCGCCGAGGAACTCGGGTGCCTCGAACTGCTAGAGGAGGATCTGGCGCTCTGCACCTTCGTTTGCCCCGGCAAGACGGAGTACGGCCCCTACCTGCGCGACGCGCTCGAACTGATCGAGAAGGAAGGCTAGACGTCGCCCGCCGACAATGAAGTTCCTGCGGAAAATCCTCGACCGTCAGGCCCGCCACTTCGAGCGGGGCGGCAGGTTCGAGCGCTTCTATCCCCTGTACGAAGCGCCCGACACCTTCCTGTACACGCCGGGCAAGACGACCGCCGGCGCCGCCCACGTGCGCGATGCGCTCGACCTGAAGCGGTTGATGATGACGGTCGTCGTCGCGCTCGTGCCCTGCGTCCTGATGGCGATGTGGAACACCGGCCGGCAGATCCACGTGGCGATCGCCGGCGGCGCGGGTGCACTGCCCAACTGGCGGACCGACGCGATGGAGATGCTCGGGCTACCCTTCGACGCCACCAGCCTGCTCGCGAACTCGGTCCACGGCGCGCTCTACTACCTGCCGGTCCTGGTCGTGACCTTCGCCGTCGGCGGACTCTGGGAGGGCCTGTTCGCGGTCGTCCGCCGGCACGACGTGAACGAGGGCTTCCTGGTCACCGGCATGCTCTTTCCGCTCGTGCTGCCGCCGACCATCCCGCTGTGGCAGGTCGCGATCGGCATCACGTTCGGCGTCGTCGTCGGCAAGGAGATCTTCGGTGGCACGGGCTTCAACGTCCTGAACCCCGCGCTCACCGCCCGCGTGTTCCTCTTCTTCGCCTATCCCGCCCAGATTTCCGGGGACGCGGTGTGGATCGCGGCAGGCACTTCGGCCCCGCCCGACGGGTACAGCGGCGCCACCGCGCTCGGCGACATCGCGGTGCACGAGGCGGAATCCGGTTCGACCGCCCGGCTCAACGGCCTGGACGCCATCGAGGGCTCCGTGACCTGGATGCAGGCCTTCCTGGGCGACATTCCGGGTTCGATGGGCGAGACCTCGACCCTGGCCTGCCTGATCGGCGCCGCGATCCTGATCGCCACGGGCATCGGCTCCTGGCGCATCATGGTCGCCGCCACCGCCGGGTCCTTCGCCATCTCCATGCTGCTCAACCTGATCGCGTCGACGACGAATCCGATGCTCTCCGTGCCCTTCGGCTGGCATGTCGTGCTTGGCGGCTGGGCCTTCGGCATCGTCTTCATGGCCACCGATCCGGTCAGCGCGGCGCAGACGAACCGCGGCCGCTACATCTACGGTTTCCTGGTCGGCGTGCTGGCGATTCTCATCCGCACCGTGAATCCCGCCTTCCCGGAAGGCGTGATGCTCGGCATCCTGTTCATGAACCTGTTCGCGCCCCTGATCGACCACTACGTGTTGAAGGCGAACATCAAGCGCCGGAAGGCGCGTTACGCTCAGTAGAGCCGCCAAACCTGTCGCAGACTCCATGTTTGGCCCCAGCCCCCACCTCGCCAGGAGCTTACGCCGCAGCACTCGCTTCGCTGCATTCTGCGGCGTAAGCTTCTAGCCAGGAACGAGACCGGCAACACCCTCATGGCAAACCGACAGGCCACCGGCTACATCCTCCTGTTCGCGACGGCGATCTGCATCGTCTGCGGCATTCTCGTCTCCTCCTTCGCGGTCAGCCTGGAGCCGCTCCAGGATGAGAACGCGGCACTCGACAAGCAGAAGCGGGTGCTCGAGGCTGTGGATCTTCTCCAACCGGGCGAGCGAGTCACGCCGGAAGAGGTAGCCGCGCGCTTCGAACCGATCAAACCGGTGATCATCGACCTCGCGACGGGCGAAGCGCAGGCCGACGCCGACACGGCAACGTTCGACCAGCAGCGGCGGGCTCGCAATCCCTCGACCAGCGTCGAGTTGCCGAAGAACAGGGCGAGCGTCAAGCGCCTTCCCGATCAGGCGCTGCTCTACGAGGTGCGCGGCGACGACGGCGAGCTCGAGATGGTCGTGCTGCCGATCGAGGGCCTGGGGCTCTGGGGCACCCTATACGGCTTCCTGGCGCTCGACGCGGACACGACGACCGTGCGCGGCATCACCTACTACCTCCACAAGGAGACGCCCGGCCTCGGCGGCGAGGTGGACAACCCGAGCTGGAAGGCGAAGTGGCCGGGGCGTCGCGCGTTCGACGAGGACGGAGAGTTCCAGTTGGCGGTGATCAAGGGCCAGGCCGGCGTCGCGGCAGAGGACCCCTTCCGCGTCGACGGTCTGAGCGGCGCGACGATCACGAGCAACGGAGTGACGAACATGCTCGATTTCTGGCTCGGCGAGCGAGGTTTCGAGCCGTATCTCGCCCGAATCCGGGGGGAGGCGAACTGATGGCAGTCAAGAAGAGCGAAGCGGCGCTCGATCCGCTCTGGAACAACAACCCGATCGCGCTCCAGGTGCTCGGCATCTGCTCGGCGCTCGCGGTGACCACGAAGATGGAGACCTCGCTCGTCATGTGCGCGGCCGTCATCTGCGTGCTCACCCTCTCCAACCTCACGATCAGCCTGCTGCGCCACCAGATCCCGAACAGCATCCGGATCATCGTCCAGTTGACGGTGATCGCCTCGCTGGTCATCGTCACCGACCAGATCCTGAAGGCCTACGTATACGAGATCAGCAAGCAGCTCTCCGTGTTCGTGGGGCTGATCATCACGAACTGCATCATCATGGGACGGGCCGAGGCGTTCGCGATGCAGAACCCGCCGTCGCTGGCGATGCTCGACGGCATCGGCAACGGTCTCGGCTACAGCGCGATCCTGATGGCCACCGCCGTGCTGCGCGAACTGTTCGGCTCCGGGAAGCTGTACGGCTACTCGATCCTGCCCACGGTCTCCGAGGGCGGCTGGTACCTCCCGAACGGCCTGATGCTGCTGTCGCCGGCGGCTTTCTTCATCATCGGGGGATTGATCTGGGCCATCCGGGTCTGGAAGCCCGCACAAGTCGAAATGGACGGCTAGAGGGGGATCAGGGACGATGTTCGAGGAATACCTCAACCTCGCGGTCAAGGCCATCTTCGTCGAGAACATGGCCCTGACCTTCTTTCTGGGAATGTGCTCTTTCCTGGCCGTGTCGAAGAAGGTGGAGACGGCGGTCGGCCTCGGCCTGGCGGTCATCTTCGTGCTCACCGTCACGGTGCCGGCCAACAATCTGATTCAGACCCATCTCCTCAGCGAGGGGGCGCTTACCTGGATCAGCCCGGAGTTCGCCGACGTCGATCTCACCTTCCTGAACCTGCTGTGCTTCATCGGCACGATCGCCGCGATGGTTCAGCTCGTCGAGATGACGACGGACCGCTTCTTCCCGGCGCTTCACGCCAACCTGGGGATCTTTCTGCCCCTGATCGCAGTGAACTGCGCCATCCTGGGCGGCTCCCTGTTCATGGTCGAACGTGACTACGACTTCGGCGAAAGCGTGGTCTTCGGTCTGGGCTCCGGCATCGGCTGGTTCCTGGCGATCGTCGCCCTGGCGTCGATCCGCGAGCGCCTGCGCTACAGCAACGTGCCCCACGGCCTGCGCGGCCTGGGCATGACCTTCGTCATCACCGGGCTGATGGCGTTCGGTTTCATGGCCTTCGGAGGCATCCAACTGTGATCACCGTCGCCCTCGGGGTGGCAATGTTCACCATCGTCATCCTCGCCCTGGTCACGATCCTGATGCAGGCCAAGGCCCGGCTCGTCGCCGGCGGCGAGGTGTCGATCCTGATCAACAACGAGAAGACGCTGACCGCTACGACCGGCGGCACCCTGCTCGGCACCCTGGCCGAGCACCAGATCTTCATCCCCTCCGCCTGCGGCGGCCAGGGCACCTGCGGCGTCTGCACCGTCGACGTGCTCGACGGCGGCGGCGCGATGCTGCCGACCGAGAAGACCCACATCAGCCGCCGCGAGGCCCGTGAGGGCTGCCGCCTGAGCTGCCAGGTGAAGATCAAGGAGGACATGAAGATCGGCATCCCGGCCGAGGTCTTCGGGGTCAAGAAGTGGCAGTGCAAGGTGCGCTCGAACGAGAACGTCGCCACCTTCATCAAGGAACTCATCCTGGAGCTTCCGGCCGACGAGGAGGTGCCCTTCCGCGCCGGCGGCTACATCCAGATCGAGTGCCCGCCCCACGTCGTGAACTACAGCGACTTCCAGGTAGAGGACGAGTACCACGAGGACTGGGACCGCTTCAAGCTCTGGAGCCTGGTCTCCAAGGTCGACGAGACGGTGGTCCGCGCCTACTCGATGGCGAACTACCCGGAGGAGAAGGGCATCATCATGCTGAACGTCCGCGTGGCAACGCCGCCGCCTCGCGAGATGGATCTCCCCCCAGGTCAGATGTCGTCCTACATCTTCGACCTGAAGCCCGGCGACGACGTAACGATCGCCGGCCCCTTCGGCGAGTTCTTCGCCAAGGACACCGAAGCCGAGATGGTGTTCGTCGGCGGCGGCGCCGGCATGGCGCCGATGCGCTCCCACATCTTCGATCAGTTCCAGCGCATCCACACGAACCGCAAGGTGTCCTTCTGGTACGGCGCCCGCTCCTACCGCGAGGCCTTCTACATCGACCACTTCGACAAGATCGCGGAAGAGAACCCGAACTTCACCTGGCACCTGGCACTCTCCGATCCCCTCGAGGAGGACAACTGGGACGGCTACACCGGCTTCATCCACCAGGTCCTGTACGACAACTACCTGAAGGATCACCCCTGTCCGGAAGACGTCGAGTACTACCTCTGCGGACCGCCCCTGATGCTCCAGGCCTGCATGAAAATGCTCGACGACCTGGGAGTCGAGCCTGAGAACATCGCCTTCGACGACTTCGGCTAGGCCGCGGCCACACCCGCCTGCCGGGGCTCCGGGGGAGGGGTCCCAGGTGCCGCTCACGCTTGGTCGGAGAATGGAAGGGGGTGCGCTCGCTGCACTCCGCTCGCTCCGGTTGGGCGCCGGTTACCGTGAGGACGTCGACCGTCGCTCGCTCCGAGCCACCTGGGACCCCTCCCCCGGAGCCCCACCAGGCTGGCCGGCGTCGAGCGGCGCAACGGCTGCGTCCGGCAACGGGGTGGCTTCGGAGTGGCGGCAGGGACGGCTGCTCCTGCTGGTCCTTGGCAGTCTGACCTTGGGCTGTACCCCGACAGGGAATGAGGTCGTGCTCCAGGGACCCACGATGGGGACCCACTACCGGGTTCGTGCGATCGCGGAGACTGGTGACCGGGAGGCGATCCGAGGCCTTGTCGAGGGACGGCTGGACGCGGTCGACAGGGCGATGTCGACCTATCGCGAGGACTCGGAGATCGCGCGCTTCAATCGGCTTGCGGCCGGCGAATCGTTGGTCTTCTCCGAGGAAACCTGGGCGGTTCTGGAACTTGCCTGGCGGGTACGCGAGGAAAGCGGCGGCGCGTTCGATCCGACGGTAGGGCCACTGGTCGACGCCTGGGGCTTCGGCGCTCCGGGGCGAAACGCCGAACCGATGCCTCCCGGCGAGGACGAACTCACCCAGTTGCGGCAGGGCGTTGGCGCGATCGAACTGTCGTCGAAGGATCGACGAATACTCAAGCTTGAGGCACACACCGCGCTCGATCTCTCAGCCATCGCCAAGGGATGGGCCGTGGACCGGGTCTCCGAGGATCTGACCAACGCCGGTTACTCGAACCATCTGGTCGAGATCGGCGGCGAAGTGCGCACCGCCGGTCACGGCAGCACCGGTGATCCGTGGCGCATCGCCATCGAGCGCCCTCCGGGGCAATCCGATGCGGAAGGATCGGAGGACACGCTGCCGCCCGGCCTGCAACAGGTCCTGGAGTTCACCGACGGAGCCCTGGCAACGTCGGGCGACTACCGGAACTATTGGGAACGCGACGGCACCCGTTACTCCCACACGATCGATCCCCGCACCGGCCGGCCCGTGGAACACGCCCTCGCCTCGGCCAGCGTGGTCCACGAAACCTGCGCCATCGCCGACGCCTACGCCACCGCCCTGATGGTCCTGGGGCCCGACGACGGTCTCCGCTGGGCCAATGAGAACAACATCGCGGCCCTGCTCCTCGTCTACCACGAAGACTCCCTGGAAGAACTTCCCAGCACCGCCTTCCGCGACCGCTTCCAAACAACCAACTAGCGGATCCCCTCCGGCGCAGCAGCCCGGGCAGCTCGATGCCATCCACCCGCTGCCACGCGCCGCTGCTGCGCGACCGTTAGACTCTGGTTCGAGTCATGGCAATTCTGTTTCTGAGCATCACCGTCATCGCTGTTTGCGTTGTCCTGATGTCCGTTGGCGTACTGCTGAGTGGCCGCTGCCTGCGCGGTTCCTGCGGTGGTCCGGATGTTCTCGGACCCGACGGGGAGTCCCTCAGTTGCGCCACCTGTCCGCTGCGACGGGCACGGGAGGACACCTGATCGCCACCGAGGGTGGTCCGGAGCGCCCGATCCAGGTCACCCATCACGGCGAAGCGCAGCCGTTCTCCCGCGGGCTGCTCGCACGCAGCCTCTACGCGGCCGGACTCGACTTCGACCGGGCCTACCGCCGGGTGGAACAACTTCAGCGACAGTTGCAGCACGAAGGCACGACCGGCCTCGAGAAGCAGCAACTCGCCCAGCGGATCGCCGAGCTCCTCGAGGCGGAAGAGGGCGCGGACACAGCTCGTCGTTACCGTTTGATCCGTCGTCTGAGACGGCTCCCCAAACCCCTCGTCATCTACATCGGCGGCGCGGGAGGCACGATCTGGCGCCGCAGCTCCGCATCTACCGGATCAACGCGACCGACACGGTGCGTCAGGTCATGCGGATGGTGTTTGCCCCGGCGATCCTTCCGGCTCTGCACGTCTCGAGCTACGAGACCCCCGTTGACCCAACGAGCGAGTTCGCGCCCGGCGCCGGCAACCCCCAGGTTGCAACCCTCGAAGAGCAGGCCACCCGGGTATGTGTCGGCGTGCGGGCGGTCGTCGAACGAGCGATCGCGGAGAACCTGAGCCTGGTCGTCGAGGGCGTCCACCTGCTGCCCGGTCTGGTCCCCTTCGCCGACCTCGAAGGCGAGGCCTACCAGTTCTTCACGATGCTCTCGACGCCGGACGAGGAGATCCACCGCAGCCACTTCCTCGCCCGCGAGTCTTTCGCCGGCCGGAGACCGAACCGGCAACTCGACCATTTCCGGGTCATCCGGGGGCAGCAGAGCCACCTGTTGGGTCTGGCGAAGGAGGCAGGGGTTCCGATCCTCGACACGGCGGATCGCGAGGACCTGCTTCCGACCACCATCGCCCTGCTCGGGCAGAGCCTCTCCCAGCGGCTGCCGTGGCTCACCCGGGCGTCGGTGACGTATCTGGGCGAGCGGCGTAGCTCCGCTCTACTGCTGGTCATCGACGGTCTCCCGGACCGGCCCTTGCGCTCGCTCGGGGCGCGGACGCCGCTCGAGGCCGCGCAGACACCCACGCTCGACCGGCTGGCACTGGAAGGCGTCTGCGGTCTGGCCGACCCGGTAGCACCGGGCGTGGTTCCCGACACGGCGTCCGGAAACCTGGCGCTGTTCGCCCAGTCGCCCCGGGTGATGACCCGTGGGCCGATCGAGGCTCTGGGCGCCGGCCTGAAGCTGAAGACGGGCACGATCGCCATCCGGGGCAACTTCGCCACTCTCGACGATCGTGGCTTCGTCGCCGATCGTCGTGCCGGCCGCATCCGCGAGGGGGCCAAGAAGCTGGCCAAGGCGATCGACCGCCTCGACCTGCCGGCCTCGGACCGGGTCAAGGTCCGCGTGCGAGCGACGACGGAGCATCGCATCGCGATCACCCTGCGCGGCGAAGGCCTCACGTCGGCCATCGAAGGTTCCGACCCGGGCGATGGCGCTCCCTCGGGGCGACCGCTGGCGCCGAGACCCCTCGACCCGAACGACGACAGCGCCGAGCACACCGCGCGCGTCCTGGCCCTTTTCGAGCAGGAGGCGCGACGCGTGCTGGCGCGGCATCCGGTCAACGAGGAACGACGAAAGAACGGCGAACTGCCGGCGAACGCCGTCCTGACCCGGGGAGTGGGCCGGGTGCATCAGCTCCTGCCTCTGGAGCCGGGCGGCCTCCCGCTCAGTGCGGCCTGTATCGGCGGCGATCGGACGGTGATGGGGATCGCCTCGGCTCTCGGCGCCTCGGTGATCCGGCGCCGCGGCATGACCGCGAACGTCGACACGGACCTGAAACTCAAGTTCGACTGCGCCGCGGAGGCCCTCGACGAACACGACCTGGTCATGATCCACGTGAAGGGCGCCGACATCGCGGCTCACGACCGCCGCCCCGATCTGAAGGTCGCCTTCCTCGAGCGGGTCGACCGCGAACTCGGCGCGTTGCTCGAGAAGCTCGAACAGCCGATCCGGATCGCCGTGACCGCGGACCACGCCACCCTGTCCGAAGCGGGCGCTCATGGCGCCGATCCGGTGCCGGTGCTGATCTGGGGCAACGGGATCGCGGCCGACTCGGTGACCAGCTTCGGCGAACGCGCCGCCGGCACCGGCAAGCTGAACCGGTTCCCGCTTCAGCTCCTGATCGAGCGGCTCTTCGAGCAGTACGGCGACGAGGCGCCCTGAATGGCGAAGAAAATCGAGCGACCGGTCCAGCGACGGGCGGATCTGGCCGGCGGCCGCGGCTTCGCCTGCGTAGCGCTGGACCGGCCCGCCGATCCGGTGAACGTCGGCCACGTCCTGCGCGCGGCACTCTGCTTCCAGGCACGCATGATCATCCTGGGCCAGCCTTCCGCGGACATCAACGTCCGCCGGCTGCCGACGGATCCGACCAGGGCCTACCGGCACGTTCCGGTGATCGAAGTCGACGACCTGCTCGAGGCGAGGCCTCGCGACACGGCCCTGGTCGCAGTCGAGATCGTGCCGGACGCGATCGCGCTTCCCGACTTCGTTCACCCGGAGCGGGCCTGCTATGTCTTCGGGCCGGAGAGCGGGGCGGTCGCCGACCGCATCCTCAAACGCAGCGACTACCGTCTCCGCGTCCCCACCGCCGTGTCGCTGAACCTGGGCATGACGGTCGGCATCGTCCTCTACGACCGCTGCGCCGACCGTTGGCGGCGAACCAGCGACGAACAGGGCGGCTGATTCGCATGTCTTGACGCACGTGTCGCCGCGAGGGCGCGTTGCAATACGCGGGCCGCGTCAGTCTCCCGCGGCCGACGTGGCCCGCTCGGCAAACAGGGACAGCAACGGCAACCCGAGACTCTCGTGCACCGAACGGCGCACCAGGCGCTGCCTGAGATCCGCCAGCCTCTCCTTGTCCACTCTTCCCGCCATCCGGCCCAGCGCCTCGTCGGCGCTCGCCAGGACGGCCTCGCGCTCCGACGGGGGCAGGGACTCGAATGCCAACCGAGTGAGCTCGACATCCAACTCGGCCAGCCGGGCTTCCACCTCGGGCGCCGGGCCGCTCAGCGCGAGCAGCCGGCTCCGCCAGGCGTCGACATCCTCCAGGGTCGCCGGCAGCGCGGACGCCAGGGCTCCAAGCCGTGCCGGCACATCGATCGCGGCCGGGCGCCGACGCACCCGCGGCACCGCCCCCAGTTCCCGGTACGTCAACCACGCCTTCTCCACCGCCGCCCGGCAGTAGCGCAGGCTGCTGACACGCCGCTTCGGCGCCGTCGCCAAAGCGGCCGCCCGCTCTGCCCGGCGCGCGAATACCTCGCGGACGCTCTCCAGGACCAACGTGAGCGGTATGCCCTCCTGCCGCCACTGCTGCGCCAGGCGCCAGTCGGCGGGACTCAACAGCAACGGCGCGCCCCGCAGCCGGATGAACTCCTCCTCGATCGCCTCGAAGTAGTCGCGGTCTCTTCGCTCGGGATCCGCCCCCGGTTTCACTCCTCGATCACCTCGCCCGACGGGATCGTGCGGAGACCGGCCTGCGTCTCGAGCCGGAAGCGGCCGCCTTCGTCGAAGCCCGCGAACCGGCCGGAGACTGTCTCCCCACCGATCCGGCAGGTCACTTCGTCGCCCTCCCGGTGTACGGTGCAGGCGCGGTAGGCGTCCAGCGTGTACTCGGGATCCCCGGCACGGCCCAGTTCGCCTTCAAGCGATGTCGCGAGCCGTTCGACAACGGCTGCCCGGGAGGGAGGACGCTCCGTTTCGAGCGCGAGCGATGTCGCTACCGGCGTCGGCAGTTCACCGTCCGCGCCGAAGTCGTAGTTCACTCCGAACCCGATCACAGCCACCATCTCGCCTTCGCCGCCCACCACCGTCTCGATCAGAATACCGGCGATCTTGCGACCGTCCACGAGCACGTCATTGGGCCACTTCAGACCCGCCCGGCCGTTCACGAACTCCGCGAGTCCACGGCACACGCCGATTCCGGCCAGAAGCGGCAACGCACCGAGCTGATTCTCCAGCGAGCCGGCGCCGGCGATCGGCAGCGGCTGCAACCAGGTGCAGTAGAGACCGCGCCCCGCGGTGCTGACCCAGGAACGCCCCTGCCGGCCCCTGCCGGCCGTCTGTTCAAAGGCCACGACAAAGGCCGTTCGCGGCGTGGACTCCTCTTCGAGAGACCGTTCGACCAGTGCCTTGACAAAGCGGTTCGTCGAATCGACCGTGTCCATCAGCACCAGATTCTCCGGCAACCGCCGGGAACGGGAGCGAAGATCGGCCACGAACAGGTCGAAGTCAGAAGAGCCGCACCCCATAGGGCAGCGAGCCTAGGAGCTTGCGCTGCGGAAGGCAACGAGTGAGGCCCTGCTCACTGCGCCAGGATTTCGGCCACCCGGTTCCGCTGCTCCTCCAGCTCGGCCAGGCGGGCGCGGTTGCCCTCGACGACGTGAGCTGGAGCCCGTTCGAGAAACCGGGCGTTCGACAGGCGGCCCCGGGCACCGGCGATCTCGGCCTCGATCTTCTGCAGATCCTTGCTGAGCTTCGCCCGCTCGGCCTCGCTCATCGGCGGCGCTTCGACCTCGAACGCCAGGTTCAGGCCCCCGGCCCGATCCCGAACCGAGCCGGCCGGACCCGGGCCCGCGGTGACCTGGCCGACACCCGCGACCGCACCAAGGAGCGCCGCCTGCTCGACGAGGAAGGCGACCTGACTCTCCTCGCCCGCCTCGACGAAGACCGACATCTTCGCGGCCCCGGCGAGGTTCCGTTCACGGCGAAGGCTCCGGGCGGTTTGCGTGACCGCGATGAGAACGTCCATGCCCCGTTCGATCTCCGGCGAGAGGAGGTCGCCATCGCCCAGCGGATAGGCCTCGACGGCGATGCTCCGGGGACCGGGGCATTCCGGCGCCGGGTCGCGCGGCAGCCGTTGCCAGAGCTCCTCCGTCAAGTGCGGCATGACCGGGTGAAGCAGCCTGAGGCTGGAATCGATCGTGAAGAGAAGGGTCTCGGCAGTCCGCGGCCGCGGAGCCCTTCCTGAGAGCGCCGGCTTCGCGAACTCGATGTACCAGTCGCAGAGCTCGTGCCAGAAGAAGTGGTAGAGCGCGTTGCACGCTCGGTCGAAACGGAACTCTTCCAGTGCCTCGTTGACCGCGGCGGCGGTGTCCGACAGTCGCGAGAGGATCCACCGCTCCGGAGCAGCCAGGTCGGCGCCCGTCAGTTCCACCGCCGACGCCGGGGTCTTCGCCCCCCCGGTGCGCGCCAGGGCGAAACGGACCGCATTCCAGATCTTGTTGCCGAAGGCCCGATAGCCGGCCATCCGTTCCAGATCGAGCGGAATGTCGCGCCCGGGCACGTCGAGCACCGCCAGGGTGAAGCGCATCGCGTCCGCCCCGTAGTCCTCGACCAGCTCCATCGGGTCGACCGTGTTCCCCTTGGTCTTCGACATCTTCTCGCCATCCGCGTCGCGGACCAGCCCGGTCAGATGAACCGTGCCGAACGGGATGTCGCGATGGAAGTGGTTCGAGAGCATGACCATCCGCGCCACCCAGAAGAACAGGATGTCGTAGCCGGTGATCAGGACATCGGTGGGATACCAGGTGCGGAGGTCCGCCGCCTTCTCGTCCGGCCAACCCAGGGTCGAGATCGGCCACAACCCGGACGAGAACCAGGTGTCCAGCACGTCCGCGTCCCGGGTCAGGTCCGCCGTGCCGGCCAACTCCTCGGCTTCCTCGCGGTTCATCGCCACGAAGCAGGTGCCGTCGCGGTCGTACCAGGCAGGAATGCGGTGCCCCCACCAGAGCTGACGCGAGATGACCCAGGGCCGGATGTTCGTGAGCCAGTGCTCCCACGTCTTGTCCCAGGAGTCCGGGATCAACGCCAGGCGTCCGTCTTCGACGGCCGCGAGCGCCTCCTTCGCCATGCCGGAGACGTCGGCGAACCACTGAGGCGACAGCATCGGTTCGATCGGCTCGCCGCTTCGCTGCGAGTGGCCCACACTGTGGACGTGCCGCTCGGTCTTGATCAGACGGTTCTCCGCCTGGAGACGCTCCACGACGCGGCGCCGGGCTTCGAAGCGATCCAGGCCTTCGAAGTCCGGCCCCCGTCCAGACCGATCACCCGCACGCCGGGGAGATCGTGCCTTTGGGCAATCTCGTAGTCGTTCGGATCGTGGAACGGCGTGACCTTGACCAGCCCGGTGCCGAACTCCGGGTCGACGTGCTCGTCGGCGACCAGGCGAAGCCGCCGGTCCAGGATCGGAAGCCGCGCGAAGCGCCCTGCCAGGTGGCGGTAGCGCTCGTCCTCCGGGTGGAAGGCAACCGCGGTATCGCCCAACATGGTCTCGGGACGGGTGGTCGCCACGATCAACGTTTCCTCGCCGGACCGACCGCTTCCCTCCCCGGTTTCAAGCGGGTAGGCCAGATGGTAGAGCGTGCCCTCCACCTCACGGTTCTCCACCTCCAGATCGGACACGGCGGTCCGCAGAACGGGCGACCAATTCACCATGTACTCGCCGCGGTAGATCAGGCCCTCCCGATAGAGACTGACAAAGGCGGTGCGCACCGCGAGCGCCAGACCGTCATCGAGAGTGAACCGCTCGCGGGACCAGTCGCACGAGGCGCCCAGGCGCTGCAACTGTCGCTTGATGTTCGCGTGGTACTCGTTCTTCCACGCCCACACCCGTTCGAGGAACATCTCCCGCCCAAGTTCGAGCCGGCTCGTGCCCTCCTGCTCGAGCTGGCGTTCGACCATGAGCTGGGTCGCGATGCCGGCGTGGTCGGTTCCCGGAAGCCACAGGGCGTTGTCGCCTCGCATCCGTCGCCAGCGGGTGACCAGGTCCTGAAGCGTGCTCTGGAGCGCGTGCCCCATGTGCAGCTTGCCGGTCACGTTGGGAGGTGGAATCAGGACGCAGTAGGGCGAGGGTCCCTGACCGTCCGGATCCTCCGGGCACCGGAACAGGTCCTGCTCCTCCCACCAGGCCTGCCACCTGGTCTCGTACGAGGCCGGGTCGAAGCGCTTCTCCATCGCCGCGCCCGCCGTTGGGGCGCCCGCCGCAGCCTCGTTGTCCAGCATCAGTCGCCGGCCCCGAACGGTCGGCGCCGGGCTCGCCTCGCCATCGGTTCGCCATCCACCTGAGGCGTCATGGCGACCCCAGGGACCGGTTCAGGTACTCGATGATCGCGGTCGTGCTCGAGCCCGGGGGAAAGACCTCGTCCACCCCGGCGGTCTTGAGACCGTCGATATCCCGATCCGGCACGATGCCGCCCGCGAACACGAGCACGTCACCGGCGTCCGCCGCGCGCAGACCTTCGACCACCTCGGGAAGGAGCGTGTTGTGGGCGCCGGAAAGGATCGACAGGCCGACGGCCCGAACGTCCTCCTGCACGGCGGCCGCGACGATCTGCTCCGGGGTCTTGCGCAGCCCCGTGTAGATCACCTCGAAACCGGCATCCCGGAGCGCCCGCGCCACGACCTTCGCGCCGCGGTCGTGCCCGTCAAGCCCGGGCTTGGCCACCAGAATCCGATGCGGGACTGCCGCGCCCGGGCGCGCCGCGCTCAAGTCGCGTCCTCCCGGCGGAGGTTGAGCTGATCCATCTTCTTGTACAGGTTGCTTCTCGGTGTTCCGATCGCCTTCGCCGTCCGGGTCACGTTCCAGCCGTTCTCATCGAGCTTCTTCGCAAGATAGAGACGTTCCGCCGTATCCCTGAACTCCCGCAGGCTGGACAACGCGAGAATAGCCTCCGACAACTCCCCGCGCACCGGACCCGCAAGCCGAAGCACGTCGTCCCGGCCGATCTCGTCGCCCGGCGTGAGGATCAGCAGACGCTCGACCAGGTTCTTCAGTTCGCGGACGTTGCCCCGCCACGGCATCGCCTGCAATTGACGGATCGCCGCCCCGTTCAAGGTCTTCTGCCGGTAGTTGTTCTCGGCGGCGAAGCGCTCGATGAAGTGGTCCACGAGGAGCGGCAGGTCGTCCAGGCGCTCCCGCAACGGCGGCGCACAAATCGGGACCACGTTGAGCCGGTAGAAGAGGTCCTCGCGAAAACGCCCCGCTTCGATCTCGGCCATCAGGTCCCTGTGCGTCGCCGCCACGACCCGGACATCGACGGTCACCGTGTTGCGGGCGCCGACCGGCTCGATCTCGCCGCTCTGGAGCGCCCGCAGCACCTTCGCCTGCGTGCGGGCGGACATGTCACCCACCTCGTCCAGGAAGATCGTGCCGCCGTCGGCGGCCGTGAACTTGCCGATCTGGCGGCGCACGGCGCCCGTGAACGCGCCCTTTTCGTGGCCGAACAGTTCCGACTCGATCAGTTCGTCAGGAATCGCGGCGCAGTTGACCTGAACGAGCGGCACCTCGGCGCGCGGGCTGCCGGCGTGGATGGCGCGCGCCACGAGTTCCTTGCCGACGCCGCTCTCCCCGGTGATCAGCACGGTGGCCGGAGTCGGTGCGGCCCGCTCGATCGTCGCCCGAAGCTCCTGCATCGGAGCGGACTCCCCCACCAGCTCGGACGGCGCACCACGCAGGAGACGGTTCTCGTCCTCGAGCCGCCGTCGCTCGATCGCATTGCGAAGAGCCAGTAGCACACGGTCCCGTTCAAGCGGCTTCTCGAGAAAGTCGTAAGCGCCCAGCCGGGTCGCTTCCACCGCTGCGGCGATGTCGCCGTGGCCACTGATCATCACGACCGGCATGTCGTGCCCGCGCTCCCGGAGGGTGGAGAGCGTGGCCAGACCGTCCGATTCGGGCATCTTGATGTCCAGCAGCACGGCAGCCGGGGGCCTCCTCATCACGCGTCGAAGCGCCTCCCGGCCGGTCGACGCTTCCTCGACCCGGTAGCGCTCGAACTCGAGGATCATCCGCAGCGAGCTTCGGATCGACTCCTCGTCGTCGACCACGAGCACGCGAGGGCCCATGAGCGTCAGGGTACTTCGATGACCGAGAAGAACCGCTGGCCGCCGGGATTCCCGGGAATCAGCGCCTCCACCCGGATCAGGTCTCCGGATTCCAGGTCTGCGGTCGCCGCCTCCAGGTCCTCCAGATCGCGGATCTCGGTGCCTTCGATGTCGGTGATCACGACCCCGGCCTGGAATCCCCTCTCGGCGAAGACGCTGCGCGCCGAAACGTCCGCCACGTATACGCCGCGCTGCCTCCGGTCCAGCCCCGCGCGCTCACGGAGATTCTCGGTCAAGGGCCTGAGCTCAAGACCGAGCCACTCCAAGCTCTCGCTGCGCATCGGCGTCGGCCTGGCGGAGTCGCTCCCGGCAACCTGCAACGGACGTTCCTCCAGCAGAACATCGAGTGTGATCCGCCGAGTGTCGCGGAGGACCTCCAATTCGACGCTTTCGCCGGGCGACAGCGCCGCCACGTAGTCGATCAGGTCGCGTGTGGCCACAACATCGTGGTCGTCGACGCGGAGGATCACGTCGCCGGACTCGACTCCCGCCTTCTCCGCCGGCGTCTCCTCCATCACTTCCTGGACCAGCGCGCCGTTCGGCTCGTCGAGGTTGTAGTAGCGGGCGTCGATGTGCTCCAGGTCTTCGATCTGCACGCCAAGGTAGCCGCGCCTGACCCTGCCCTCGGCGCGCAACTGCGGGAGGACTCCCTCCAGCACGTCCACCGGCACCGCGAAGCCGATGTTCTCGGCCCAGGCACGACCTCGCCGGCGGTGTTCACCAGGGGTCCCCCGGAGTTGCCGCGATTGATCGCGGCATCGGTCTGAATGTAGTTCGCAAAGCTGGAGGGTCCGTCCTCGATACGGAAGGAGCGACCCTTGGCACTGACCACGCCCACGGTCACCGACGCCTCGAAGCTCAGCGGGCTGCCGATCGCCATGATCCAGTCACCGACCCGAAGCGCCTCCGAATCACCAAGCGGCAGGAACGGCAGGTCCCGCTCCGCCTCGATCTTGATCAGGGCCAGATCGGTCTCCCGGTCGCGGCCCCGGACCTCGGCCTCGTACTCACGGCCCTCGAGACGCACCGTAACTTCCTCTGCTCTGTCGATCACATGGTTGTTCGTCACGATCCAGCCGTCGGCGGAGATCACGAAGCCGCTGCCGGCACCCTGAAGCCGCTGTTCGTCGGGTTCCGCTTCCCGGTCCGGCTGCCGCTGGAAAGGGCTGCGCTGGAAGAAGAAATCGGGGCCCGAACTCTCCTCGATCCGCGCCACTTCGACCGTGACGACGGCCGGCAGCACGGCTTCCGCCAGATCGGCGAAGCTGTCGATCGAGGTCCTGGCGTGGCCTTCGATCCGCCTCGCCTGTTCGGTCCGCGAGTCGTCCTCGGAAGCCGCCGCGGCCCGACCTGCCTCTTCGGCCCGGGTCGGTTCGGTGAGGTTCAGACCACCCGCAATGATCATGCCGAACACCAGGGCGCCGAAGACCATCAGGGCGGTGAAGAGGATCTGCTGCTTCGTATTCATCGTCAGGAGTACCTCAGCCAAAGAAGGGAAGCATACAACCGTCCCGGCCCACCTCTTCCCTCAGGGCAGGGCCGGCAGCGCCGCACGCTGCGTTCCGCTTCTCCCGCTCGTGCAATCCGCCTGCCAACGCCGCACTGGTCCGGTTGTCCGCACAACGCGACGCCGCTCCGCCCGCTGGCCGCCACGCTCTCCAACGGGAGTGCGCCATTCTGGCGTGATGGCGGGGAGAACGGTTGCCCACCCCAACCATCGGTTGTATAGTCCTCAATCGACTGCCGGCGCTTCTCCCTCGCTTCCACCGGAAGAACGGGAACGCCTCCGAGTCGAAGACTGTCTTCGGTGACCGGGGCGCGAATCGGCCGCGTGAAGCGGCGGAAACCGGCAGGCGGCTGCTGAGAGTGGGTGCTTCGGCCCGCTCTCTTTTGTTTAGGGACTGTTTTAGGGACGTTGTGGAAAGCGCGATCGACTCGAACCTCATGGGGCCCCTGGAGCGCCTCGTAGCGAGCCACTCATGCGAGTTGCTCGACGCCTCGTTTCGGGGCGGCAGTCTCCGCCTGGTGATCGACCACCCCGACGGGGTCACCCACGACCACTGTGCCGGCGTCTCCAGGGAAGCGTCCGTCCTGCTCGACGCGGAGGATTTCGGCCCCACCTCCGGCTACCTGCTGGAAGTCAGTTCGCCGGGACTCGACCGTGAACTCTACGCAGCGCGCGACTACGAACGCTTCCGCGGACACCGGGTCAAGGTGACCTTCACCGACCGGGCGACCGGAAACCGGCGCACGGTGCGCGGGCTCCTCGAAGGCCCAAGCGCCGAGAATCCCGCCGTCGCACTCATCCTCGAGGACGACACCGGCGACACCCTGCCCCTCACCATCGACAGCATTCACAAGGCCAGACTACTGGTCGAACTCTGACTCCGGGGACTCTGACAATGGTTCAGCCACACACTCCCGAAGTGAACATCAACGAGGTCCTCAGGCAGGTCGCCCACGAGAAGGACATCGATCTCGACCGGTGGATCGTCGCCCTCGAGGACGCGGTGGCCTCGGCGGCCAAGAAACAGCACCACATCAAGGAGCCGGTGCGCTCCTACATGGACCGCGAGACCGGCCAGTTCAGCGCCTTCCTCTACCGCCAGGTGGTCGACGAGGTGGAGGATCCCGCCGCCGAGTGGACACTCGAAGAGGCGCGCGAGCACAAGGAGGACGCCGAGATCGGCGAGGAGATCGAGATCCCCATCTCCACCGATGGGCTCGGGCGGATCGCTGCCCAATCCGCGAAGCAGGTCCTTTACCAGCGTGTCCGGGAAGCCGAGCGGGAGAAAATCTTCGGCGAATTCGAGAATCGCGTCGGCGAGGTCGTCAACGGCACGGTCCGACGTTTCGAGCGCGGCGACATCATCGTCGATCTCGGCCGCACCGAGGCGATCGTTCCCCGCAACGAGCAGTCCCGTCACGAACGCTACAGCCAGGGTGAGCGCATCCGCGGAGTGATCGTCGAGGTCCACAAGCAGCCCAAGGGACCGCAGATCGTGATGTCCCGGACCGACCCCCGTCTGCTGGTCAAACTGTTCGAGATGGAAGTGCCCGAGATCTACGACGGCACCGTCGTGATCAAGACCGCGGTGCGTGCCCCCGGCGAACGGGCCAAGGTCGCCGTCCTGAGCCTGTCGGCGCCTGCGTCGGGATGAAGGGATCGCGCGTGCAGTCGATCATCCGGGAACTCCGGGGCGAGAAGATCGACATCATCGAATACTCGGAAGACCGGGTGACCTTCGCGCAGAGCGCGCTGGCGCCGGCGCGGATCACCCGCGTTTCGGTGACCCACGAAGGCGCCACACCGCACCTCGACGTCATCGTCGAAGACGAGCAACTCTCACTGGCGATCGGCAAGCGGGGCCAGAACGTACGTCTGGCCAGCGAGCTGATCGGCGCCCGGATCGACATCAAGAGCGAGACGGACGTCAAGGACGAGGTCGCCGATGCACTCGCCAGGATGCTGA
>JAGWAG010000001.1:90461-91069 GCA_021296535.1 Acidobacteriota bacterium
GCCCCGCGATGGACGAAGACGACTTCATGGCGGCGCTGACCCGCGCCTTCAGCGAAGAGACCGGCGAAGAAGAGGCCGGGGCAGCGGACGAGGGTGGCGACCACGACACGGGGAGCGGCGCAGCCTGAGGGCGCCCGAGCCGACAAGAAGCTAAGGGGAACCGAGGAATCCATGGCAAAAATCCGGCTCCAGGATCTGGCCAAGCGGATGAACGTGCCTGAACAGGACCTGCTGTTCAAGTTCCGATCGATCGGTGTTCGCGTCGAAGGCGAAGACTCGATGATCGACACGGACATCATCAAGGCTCTGCTGGAAGGCAAGAAGATCGCCGGTCCTCAGCGCGAGGTCATCCTGCGCGACCGCGCAGCCCCACCGGCCGCCCCCCGGCGCCGCCCCATCTCGAGTCTGCGGCCACCCACCGGGCCAATGCGTCCGAATCGACGGCGACAGGTCGTCCACAAGCACACGATCCGCACCCTGACGCCGACCGAAACGAAGCCGAAGCCTCCTACGCCCGAGGAGATCGCCGCCAAGGAAATCGCGGCCGAAGAGGCGGCGAGGGCCGCGAGTACACCGACGACGGCCCCGACCCCGCAGAGCCGGGACGC
>JAGWAG010000001.1:91183-175593 GCA_021296535.1 Acidobacteriota bacterium
TGACGTCGACCTCCGCAGCCGTCCCGAGCCGCGGGAGGAACAGCAGGACGAAGCGGCCGCCGAGGACGCGTCGCGCCGCACCGTGACCGTCTCGGACGGCCTGCAGGTGCGGGATCTGGCCGAGAAGATGGGGGTCAAGTCGAAGGACCTGCTCAAGAGGCTGTTCGATCGCGGCGTAATGGCCACCGTGAACCACGTCCTGGAACCCGAAGTGGCGGTCGAGCTCGCGGAACAGATGGGCTTCGACGCCCTGATCGTCTCCTTCGAAGAGGAGATCCAGCTCGAGCAGGAAGAGGAGCTGGAGGCAACCGGGGAAGGCACCGAGGCGGCGGCGCAGGTCGAGCGGCCGCCGATCGTGACGATCATGGGTCACGTCGACCACGGCAAGACGTCCCTGCTCGACGCGATTCGCAAGTCGAGACTGACCGAGGGTGAGTTCGGCGGCATCACGCAGCACATCGCGGCCTACCAGGTCGACCACAATGACGGTCGCATCACCTTCCTCGACACGCCCGGCCACGAAGCGTTCACCCAGCTCCGGGCCCGCGGCGCGAAGGTCACGGACATGGTGGTCCTGGTCGTCGCCGCCGACGACGGCGTGATGCCCCAGACCCTGGAAGCGCTCGACCACGCCCGCGCGGCCGAGGTGCCCATCCTGGTCGCGATCAACAAGATCGACCGGCCGAACGCCAACGTCGACCGGGTCAAGCAGCAGTTGGCGGACCGCGACCTGGTGGTCGAGGATTGGGGCGGCGACGTGATCGCGGTGCCCATCTCGGCTCTCAAGGGTGAGGGAATCGACGATCTGCTCGAGATGCTCTCGTTGACCGCGGAGGTGGCGGAACTGCGGGCGAATCCGGAGTTGCAGGCCCAGGGGGTCGTCATCGAGGCGAGCAAGGAGACGGGTCGCGGTTCCGTCGCGACGGTTCTGGTTCAGAACGGCACCCTCGTGTTCGTCTGCGGTTCCACCTGGGGCCGCGTCCGGTCGCTGATGAACGACCTGGGCAACCGGGTCAAGGAAGCTCCTCCGGCCATGCCGGTCGAGGTCGCGGGCTTCAACGACCTTCCCGACGCCGGCGATCCCTTCCAGGTCGCTGTCAAGGAGGCGAAGGCGCGCTCGATCGCCGACTTCCGCCGCGAGGAGAAACGCCGCGTGGAGCTAGCTCCAACCGCGGGCGGCGTCTCCCTGGAAAGCCTGTTCGCGAGTCTGAAGGAGGGCGAAGTCAAGGAACTGCCGGTCATCCTCAAGGCCGACGTCCAGGGTTCCGTCGAAGTGCTGCGGGACACGCTGCAGAAGGTCTCGACGGACAAGGTCAAGGTGCGGGTGATTCGTGCCGCCGTCGGCGCGGTGACGACCCACGACGTGCTCCTGGCATCCGCCGGCGGCGCGATCATCTACGGCTTCAACGTCCGCCCCGAACGCAGCGCCGCCGACCTGGCCGCCAAGGAGGATGTCGAGGTACGGATACGGTGATCTACGAGTTGACCGAGGAACTCCTCGCGGCGATGACCGGACTCCTGGAACCGACCTGGCGGGAGATCTCCAAGGGGCGTGCCGAGGTGCGCGAGGTGTTCAAGGTGCCGAAGGTCGGCATGGTCGCCGGCTGCCACGTGGTCGCGGGCGTCATCCCGCGGAACGCGCAGATTCGCCTGGTACGAGACAGCGTCGTCGTTCACGAGGGCCGAATCGGCTCGTTGCGCCGGTTCAAGGACGACACGGCCGAAGTGCGTAGCGGCTTCGACTGCGGTATCGGCATCGACCGCTTCCAGGACGTGAAGCCCGGCGATCTGATCGAGGCCTTCGACCACGAAGCCGTCGCTCCGAGGCATCCCAGGCCCGCGCACGCGATCTGCTGCGCCGGGAGCTGACGGACATTCTGCGGCGCGAAGTCCAGGATCCCCGCGCGGCTCTCGTCAGCATCGCCGATCTCACTCTGAGCGCCGACCGCGGCCACGCGCGCATCCTGCTCTCCGCACTCGGGAGCGAGGATGAACGCCAGACCGCGATCCGAGCCGTGCGACGGGCAGCCAGCTTCATTCGCGGTCGCCTCGGAAGGCGCCTTCGCCTGAGACGAACGCCCGAACTCCACTTCGAGCTGTACCGCGGCGCGGAACACGCCGAGCGGATCGACCAGCTCCTGGGTGAGTTGTGAACCCGGAAAGCCGCTCCCCCGCCGTCCCCCGGGAGTTCGTCGATGCCCTGCGCGACGGCAGGAACTTCCTGCTATCGAGTCACGCTCACCCGGACGGCGATGCGATCGGCTCCGAGGTGGCGCTCGCTAGGCTCCTCCGATCGGTCGGGCGATCAGCCACGATCTGGAACGTCGACCCGGCCCCGGCCACCTATGCCGGCGTGATCGGAGACATGGCCATTCACGTCGGCGCGACACCGCCCCCCGGCTTTCCCGGCGACTTCGACTTCGTCGTACCGCTCGAGTGTCCCCAACTCGACCGCACGGGCCTGGAGCAGTCGCTCGGTCGGCTACCGATTCTGAACATGGACCACCACCTGGGCAATCGTCTCTACGGAGTGGCCAACTGGGTCGACACGGAAGCTCCCGCCGTCGCCGAGATGGTTCTTCACCTCGCGCACGCCCTGGAGGCTCCTATCGATGCGGCAACCGCGAACGCGCTCTATCTCGGACTCTCAACGGACACCGGCAGCTTCCGGTTCTCGAATGCCACCCCGCGGGCGTTCGACGCGGCCGCGGAACTCGTGCGCCTGGGCGCCCGTCCGGAGCAGATCGCAGGGTGGCTCTACGAATCCCAGCCGCCCGGCGCGGTGCGGCTGCTGGGGGAAGTGCTGGAGACGCTGGAACTGCACTGCGAACAGCGCATCGCCAGCGTCCGCCTCGAACTGGACATGTTCGACCGCGCCGGCGCGGCGCAAACGGACTCCGAGGGCCTGATCGACTACCCGCGGTCGATCCGCGGCGTCGAGGCGGTCGCCCTGTTCCGCGAACGACCCGAAGGAGACGTCAAGGTCTCTCTGCGCAGCCGCGGCAGGGTCGACGTCGGAGCGATCGCCAGCCGGCGCGGCGGCGGCGGCCATCGCAACGCCGCCGGCTGCCTGATCGGCAGCAGGGAGGACGAGTCCGGCGTGATCGCCGAACTGGCTACCGCGGTCACAGCGAGCGCGGAGGAGGCGGTCGCAGCGAGCGCGGAGGAGGCGGTCGCAGCGAGCGCGGAGGAGGCGGTCGCAGCGAGNNNGCGGTCGCAGCGAGCGCGGAGGAGGCGGTCGCAGCGAGCGCGGAGGAGGCGGTCGCAGCGAGCGCGGAGGAGGCGGTCGAGGCGACCGCGAAGCGGGATTGCACCCACGGCACGGCTCCGGAGGGCGGCACATGACCCCCCGGCCGGCGCTTCACGGTCTGCTCCTGGTCGACAAGCGACCGGGCGGCACGTCGCACGACGTGGTGCGCGCGGCGCGGCGCGCTCTCGGCGAACGGAAGATCGGTCACTGCGGCACCCTCGACCCCAACGCGACCGGCCTGTTGCTGCTCACGGTCGGACGCAGCACCCGTCTCACCCGCTTCCTGATCGGCGCACCGAAGGTCTATGAAGGCGAGATCCGGTTCGGCATCGCCACGGACACCTACGACGCCGCCGGCGAAGTGACCCGGGAGGGCAGCGTCGCCGATCTGACCCATGAGCGGGTCGTCCAGGCAATGTGCGGCTTCGAGGGGCAGCAGCACCAGTTGCCGCCGCCCTATTCGGCCAAGAAGATCGGCGGCCGCAAGTACTACGAGCTCGCGCGCCGCGGGGAGGAGTTCGAGCGCCAGGGCAAGGACGTGGAGATCTTCCAGTTCGAGGCGACAGGCCCCCTGGGAGCATCGGGACCTGACCGGATCTCCTTCCGGCTCAGTTGTTCGACGGGGGCCTACGCACGCTCCCTCGCCCACGATCTGGGTGAGCACCTCGGCTGCGGCGGACACCTGGCCGCGCTTCGCCGACTACGCATCGGCTCCTTCCAGGTCGCGGACGCCCTCGACTCGCAACGGCTCGAGGCGAGCGAACGTGACGCCGAACCGCTCGCAGCCGACGACCTGGGAGTGTCCTGGGTGCCCTTCGACGACATCCCCCTTCCCTTTCCCCGGGTCGCGATGGACGCGACACAGGAACGCCGCATAGCTCACGGCCAGTCCGTGCTGGCGCCCGGAAGCGAAGCCGAAGAGGGAGACTGGGTACAGATCACGGACAACCGCGGCCGGTTCCTCGCCGTCGGCGCGGTCGCGGAGCGGATCGGAGACCGCGGTCTCGCCGTCGTCCATCCGAAGATCGTCTTCCAGTGAGCGCCGGTCGGCTCCAAGGTCCTCACAGGGAGTAACTTCTGAGAGGTGCGCCCGTCAGCCTGACCGTGCTACACTGCGCGCCGCGAAAGGACAGAGGAACAGACGAAGGAGCCTCAAGAAGGCAACACGAAGGCAACTAGAGAACCAACCAGAACGGAACAAGCAGAGTCAGCGAGGAATCAGAGAGTGCCACAGACAACCGAAGTGAAAGACCAGATCATCCGTGACTTCCGTGTCCACGAGACGGACACGGGATCCCCCGAGGTCCAGGTCGCGCTCCTGACGAACCGCATCAACGAACTCACCGAGCACTTCAAGGTCCACAAGCACGACCATCATGGCCGTCGCGGCCTGTTGAAGCTGGTCGGGCGCCGGCGTCGGCTGCTCGGCTACCTCCGCAGCGAGAGCTTCGAGCGCTACCGGACGACGATCGAGCGCCTCGGAATTCGCAGGTAGCGAATCTCCGCAGGTAGACCTCAGAGCCCGGAGCCGCCGAGCGGCTCCGCCTCTCTGGAACCGACCGATTCGACAGCCAGGTGAGTTCGGATCCGACGACGGATCCAACTGACGAGACTGGGTGCGCCGGCCTTCTGGCCGGCTGCCGCCGAAGGCGGCCAGAAACCCCCGGAACCTCGGACTTGGCCGACTCCTTCCCTTCGGGTCACTTCCCACAGATCATTCGCCGATGAAGGCACATGCCCCGCCACTCAAGTCGCCGGGCGCAAACAACAGAGTAAGGAAGACAAGAGAACGCAATGAAGTTCACCAAGGACATCCCGATCGGGAACTCCACCATCACCCTGGAATCCGGGCGCATGGCCAGGCAGGCCAACGGTTCCTGCACCGTGCAGCTCGGCGAGACGATCGTGCTGACCACCGCCTGCATGGCGCCGGACAGCACACCGCGCGGCTTTCTGCCCCTCACCGTCGACTACCGCGAGTACACCTCGGCGGCGGGTCGCTTCCCGGGCGGCTTCTTCAAGCGCGAGGGACGCCCCTCGGAGAAGGAGATCATCACCTGCCGCCTGACCGACCGGCCGCTGCGGCCGCTCTTCCCGTCGGGGTACTTCTACGAGACCCAGATCATCACCAACGTTCTCTCGGCCGACCAGGAGAACGACCCCGACATCCTCGCGATCAACGGCGCATCGACTGCGCTCGTGCTCTCCGACATCCCCTTCTACCACCCGGTGGGCGCCGTTCGCGTCGGACTGATCGACGACGAGATCGTCTTCAACCCGACCGGCGCCGAGCGCGATGTCTCCGACCTCGACCTGATCGTCGTCGGCACGGAGGACGCGGTGACGATGGTCGAGGCCGGCGCCAACCAGCTCGATGAGAGCGTGATCCTCGACTGCATCTTCGCGGGCCACCAGGAGCTCCAGAAGATCGTTCGCGCGCAGCAGGACCTGTTCCGCGAGATGAACCTCGAGAAGCCCGACTGGAAGGCCCCCGAGGCCTACACGGCCGAGTTCCAGCAACAGGTCGAAAGCGCGATCTGGGACGACTTCACGGCGGCGCTCAACACGCCCGCGAAGTTCGAGCGCCGCGACGCCGTCAAGGCCGTGGTGAACGGCTTCATCGAACAGCTTCCCGAGGACGACGAGCGCCGCGGCCAGGTCGGCAAGATCGTCAGCGAACTCGAGGACAGGGCGCTGCGCGAGATCGTGATGAACGAGAGCAAGCGCTTCGACAACCGGGCGCTCGACGAGGTCCGGGCGCTCGACAGCGACACCGGACTCCTGCCCCGCGTGCACGGTTCAGCGCTCTTCACCCGCGGCGAGACCCAGGCTCTCGCCTCGGTCACGCTCGGTACCCGTCGCGATGCGCAGCTCATCGAGGAGTACGAGGGGGAGACCCACCAGAAGTTCCTCCTCCACTACAACTTCCCGCCCTTCTCCGTGGGTGAGGTGCGCTTCCTGCGCGGCTCCAGCCGGCGCGAGATCGGACACGGCGTTCTGGCCCGCCGGGCCCTGATTCCCGTGCTGCCGACCGAGGACGACTTCCCCTACACGGTGCGCGTCGTCTCGGAGATCCTGGAATCGAACGGTTCTTCGTCGATGGCGACCGTCTGTGCCGGCTCCCTGGCGTTGTTCGACGCCGGCGTTCCCATGCTGGCCCCGGTCGCGGGCGTCGCGATGGGCCTGGTCAAGGACGACGAGGACTTCGCCGTCCTCAGCGACATCGCTGGCCAGGAGGACCACCACGGCGACATGGACTTCAAGGTCGCCGGAACCCGCGGCGGCATCACCGCCCTGCAGATGGACATCAAGATCACCGGCGTGACCCGCGACATCATGGGTCAGGCCCTGACCCAGGCCAAGGCCGGCCGGATGCACATCCTCGACCACATGGCCGCCGAAATCGGCGAGCCGCGCGAGGAAATGTCGGACCACGCCCCGCGCCTGCACGTGATGATGGTCGCCCGCGACCGGATTCGCGACGTGATCGGACCGGGCGGCAAGACGATCCGCGGCATCACCGAGGAAACCGGCTGCCAGGTCGACATCGAGGACGACGGCCGCGTCGTCGTCGCCTCGCCGAACTCGACCGCGGCGGACCAGGCGATCGCGATGATCGAACGGCTGACCGAGGTGCCGGAGGTCGACAAGGTCTATACCGGCCAGGTGCGCAGGGTGGAACCGTTCGGCGCGTTCGTCGAGATTCTCCCCGGCACGGACGGCCTGGTCCACATCAGCGAACTCGCGCCCTACCGGGTCGGTGAGATTCGCGACCTGGTCACGGAGGGCGACGAGATGACGGTCAAGGTGATCGACATCGATCCCTCGGGCAAGGTGAGGCTCTCGCGGAAGGCCGTGATCATGGACGATCCGGACTTCGACCCCAAGGACTACGAGGGCATGGGCGTTCCGGCACCCGCCGGTGGCGACCGCAGGGGCGGTCCCGGTGGACGCGGTGGTGGCCGTGGCGGTCCCGGCGGACGCGGTGGTCGTGGCGGCCCAGGCGGACGCGGTGGACGCGGTGGCCCCGGCGGCCGCGGCCGCGGTCCGAGGCCAGGTGGCGGTGGCGGTCGCGGTCGCGGCCCGCGCCGCGACTAGCCAGGAGGCGGGGCTAGCCAGAGCGGTCGGCCGGCCGACCCGGCGCCGCGCGGAGGGCAGCGCGATAGATCGTCCGGAAGGGGACCCCCCTCTCCCGGGCGATCCGTCGCACGTCCTCGTACTCCGGCGCCGCACCCAGGGCCCGGCCACCGATGGCGGCCGTCTTGACCCTGACCTCGCCAAAGGGCGTCGTCACCGGCACAACCGAGCGCTCGGCCTCCAGTCGGTCCACGACCATCCGCCGGCACCCCAGGGAACCCGTCTCGAGGAGCAGCCGCTCGGCGAGTTCGGATGCCTGCTCCGGGCGGCAGATGACCGTGACGGCAACACCCGGACGCGACTTCTTCATCTGCACCGGGGTGGCGAACACATCGAGCGCACCGGCCTGAAGCAGCGCCTCGGCGCCGTAGCCGATCGCCTCGCCGGTCGTATCGTCGACCTGGCATTCGAGAACCGCGACACGGTTCCACGGCGAACCTGCCGTCGCCGGCCTCGCCAGTTGAACCCGCAGGGCGTTCGGCCGATCCGCGAGTTCCCTGCTGCCCAACCCGACACCGACCTGCTCGATCCGCCGGGGGCTGTCGGCCGCCGAGGGCTCGAAGGAGTCGACGAACTCCCGCACGATCACGGCGCCGGTCGGCGTCGTCATCTCACCCTCCACGCCGCCGGTGCTGATCGGCACCCCCTGGAGCAGAACGGCCGTGGCCGGTGCCGGCACCGGCATCACGCCGTGCCGCGTCCGCACCGTGCCACCGCCGGCGACCACGGTGGAGCAGGAGATGCGGGCCGGAGCGAAGTGCTCGACGGCGAGCGCGGCGCCGACCAGATCGACGATCGAATCGTCGGCGCCGACTTCATGAAAGTGCACCTCGTCCGGACCGACGCCGTGGACACTCGCTTCGGCCTCTCCCAAACGGCAAAAGAGCGCAGCCGCCCGTTCCCTGGTGCCGGCGTCGAGGCCGCTCCGCTCGATCATGCGCAGGATCGTGGACAGGTTCCGATGGCAGGCGCCCTCGCCGCCGCCGCCCTCGACCGGCCTGCCGCCGCGCAGCACGCTGAAACGCACGCCCGCCAGTGCGCCGCGCTTCGCGCGCCGCACCTGTAGCTCAACGCCGTCAAGGCCCAGGCGCTCGACCATCTCCTCCAGCAGCGCAACGGGCAACCCGAGGTCCAGGCTGGCGCCCAGGAACATGTCGCCCGAGATGCCGCTCGCACAGTCCATGTGGAGCAGTACGGGGCCTCCGGCAGCCATCGGGCGGACCATAGCAGCCCACCACCCAGCCACGCGGAGCCAAGCTAGATAAATCCCCGTTCACGCATCGACACCCAGCGGCCGCCGCCGCCCAGGACGAGGTGGTCAACGAGTTCGATTCCGACCGCGGCGCCGGCCCGCGCCAGCCTGCGAGTGAAGGCCAGGTCCTCCCGGCTTGGATCCGGATCGCCACTGGGATGGTTATGGAACACGACCGCGGCCATCGCCCCCAACCGCAGCGCCTCCTTGAGGACCACCCGCGGCTCGACCGAAGCACGATCCAGAGAGCCGACGAAGTGCTCCCGCTCGCTGATCACGCGGCCCCGCACATCGACGTAGATTGCGCCCATCACCTCCTGGTCGCGGCGCGCGTAGCGCAGATTCAGGTAGCGGGCGACCCCGACCATGTCGCCCAGGGGCCTTCTCTCGGGGAGCTGGGCCCGAGCCAGGCGCCGGGACAGTTCCACCGCAGCCAGGATCGTCGCCGCCTTGGCATCTCCCAGGCCCTTGCGGTGCAACGACGGCAGGTCGTGCTCAACCAGTAGCGCGAGCGCCGGCAGGCCGCCGAGCCCGCGCCCTTCGTCGTAGAGCAGGTCGTATGCGAGATCGAGCACTGAGCAACCCCGATGCCCGGTGCGCAGCAGAATGGCGATCAGTTCGCAGTCCGTCAAAACACCCGCTCCGTGCGCCAGCAATCGCTCGCGGGGACGTTGCCCCGAAGGCATCTCTCTCAACGTGCTGCGGTTCATCCCGTCCTGCCCGGTCATCGGCGCCCCCTGTTGACCAAGACGCTTTTCGCCCCGCACTGCTACCGTCTGCCGCCATGCGCGGCTCAGAACTACCGCCGTTCCTCGAGTTCGAGGCGCCCGCCGGCGAGCCCGCGGTCGCCGTGCTGCCGGTTCCCTACGAACGCACGACATCGTGGGGACGGGGCGCCGAGGATGGGCCGGCGGCCCTGCTCCGTGCCTCCCACTACGTGGAGCTCTACGACGAGGAACTCCGACTCGAACCGTTTCGCATCGGCATCGAGACCCTGCCGCCAGTCGACGTCGAGGCCGCGGAGGACGTGGCGCTGGACCGAATCCGCACCGCCGCCCGGGTGGCGATCGAACGCGGTCGCTTCCTGGCCGCAATCGGCGGCGAACACACGGTCACGCCGGCTCTGGTGCGCGGTGTGGTCGACGCGGCTGGCTCCGACCTCGGCCCCGATCTGGGCGTCGTGCAATTCGACGCGCACACCGACCTCAGACCGACCTACGCGGGAACCCGCTGGAACCATGCCTGCGCGATGAGCCGCGTGCTCGAACTCGGCGTGTCCACCCTGGCCATCGGCATCCGGTCACTGAGCCGGCCGGAGGCCGTGCGCATCGAAACGGAGCGCCTGCCCGTCATCTGGGCCAGCCAATTGGAGCACTTGACCGACGACGAACTCCAGGACCTGTTTCTGGGGCTCCTCGCGTCGCTTCCCGACACGATCTACCTGACTTTCGACCTCGACTTCTTCGACCCATCCCTGCTGCCGGCTACGGGGACGCCCGAGCCCGGCGGTGGCACCTGGCACCAGGCTCTCGCGCTGCTCCGGCTGCTGTTCGAGCACAAGCAGGTCATCGCGATGGACGTGGTCGAACTGGCTCCGATCCCCGGCAACCCGGCCAGCGACTACACGGCAGCCAGGCTGCTTTACAAGTGCATCGGCTACCGCTACGCGCGTGAGCTGGGCGGCCTTGCCGACGATGGCTACAGACCGATCAGGCCTCCCGCGACGTAGACCCAGAACACGACCAGAACCAGTCCGATCACGTTCAGCCACAGTCCGGCCCGCACCATCTGGGGAATCGTGATTTCCCCGGAACCGAAGACGATCGCGTTCGGCGGCGTCGCGACCGGCATCATGAAGGCGCAGCTCGCCGCCAGCGTGGCGGGCACGATCAGGAGCAGCGGGTCGACGTTGATCGCCGCCGCAGTGGCGCCCAGGATCGGCAGGAAGGTCGCGGTCGTCGCCGTATTGCTGGTGACCTCCGTCAGCATGATCAGCAGAGCGGCGGCGCCGATGACGAGAACGAGCACCGGCATGCCCTCGAGCACGAGCAGGAGGCTGCCGATGAAACGGTCGACGCCGGTACTGACCACCGCGGCCGCGAGGCTGAGCCCGCCCCCGAACAGGAGCAGGATTCCCCACGGCGCCTCGAGCGCCTTCTTCCAGCTCAGCAGGAACACGCCGCGCCGGAAGTGGACCGGAACCGTGAACAGCAACAGGCCGGCGCCGATCGCAATGCCCGGGTCCGTCAGTCCCGCCAGCGGCGCTGCCCCGCCGATCTCGATCCCTGCAAGCCAGGTTCGGGAGGTCCACAGCGCGGCGGCCGAGACGAAGATCGCCAGCACCGCCTTCTCAGGGGCTGTCATCGGCCCCAGCTTCCGTAGCTCGCCGCGGATGAGTTCCGCGCCGCCGGGCACCTCGGTGATCTGCAGGCGGTAGACGAACCGGGTGAGCACCAGCCAGGCCAGCGGCAGGAAGGACACGGTGAGCAGGAGACCGAACGGCATCCACTGCGCGAACGTGATCTCCCGACCGTAGGTGTCCTCGACGAACGACATCATCTGAATATTGGGAGGGGTGCCGATCTTCGTCGCTACACCTCCGATCGAGGCGCCATAGGCCGTCCCGAGCAGCAGATTCAGGGCGAAGGGAAACGGCTTCCCGACCGGAGCCACCTCCGGACCCAGCCGCTGGCGCACGAGATCGATCACCGACAGGGCGATCGGCAGCATCATGACCGTCGTCGCGGTGTTCGAAATCCACATGCTGAGGAAGGCGCTCGCCACCATGAAGCCGAGCACCAGGCGGTCCGGCCGGCTGCCGACCAAGAGGATGATGTGGAGCGCCATCCGACGGTGCAGGCCCCAGGTCTGCATCGAGAGGGCGATCATGAATCCGCCCAGGAAGAGGAAGATGTTCGGATTCGCATAGGGTGCCGCAACCTGGGAAATCGCGATCTCGCCACCGGTCAGAAGCGGAATCGCGACCAGCGGCAGCAACGAGGTGACGGCCACGGGCAGTGCCTCGGTCAGCCACAACACGCCCATTAGAACCCCGGTCGCCGCTACCGCGCGACCGGCGCCGGAAAGCCCGGAGACGACCTGGCCGTCGGCATCTGTGACCGCCTCGGGAATCAGGAACCAGGCGAGCGCCGCCAGAATCGGCGCGGCGATCAGGCCGGTCGCAACGGACGCCCAGGGGCCCCGGTCGCGGCTGTGCTCAGCCATTCCCTTCGCCGCCGCCCTTGCCGAGCTGGCGGCGGAAGTAGGACCTCGTCATGGCGGCGACCGCTCCCGAGAGCAACAGCAGGGAAATCAGGTTCGGGAAGGACATCAACCCCAGCGCCACGTCACCGAAAGTCCAGACGGTCGAGAGCGGCAGCAGGCAGCCCAGGAAGAAGAAGCCGACGTAGATCCAGCGATAGACGGGAATCGCCCTCGCGCCAAACAGGTACTCGGTCGACCGGTCTCCGTAGTACGACCACGAAATCGCCGTGGAAACAGCGAACAGCAGCACGGAGAGCGTGACGATCAGGTCGCCCCGGCTGCCGGGCAGACCGAGGCTGAAAGCGCGCGCCGTCAGCGGGGCTCCGGTCAGAAGCGCTCCGCCCTCGATCCGCGGCGCGTCGCCCGCCGCGGTCAGTGACCCGTCGCCGGCGATCTCCAATCTGCCGCTCCAGGGAGCGCCCGTGCCGTCCACCAGCCGCGGCTCGGCGATCATCGAGTGAAGCACGACGAAGGAGCCGCCTGCCACCCCCCCCTCGACGTCAACCGCACCCCCGCCGCGCGTGGACCGCTCGTCGCGTGCTGCGAGCAACTCGGAGTCCTCCCCGAGAACGCGGTGGATGCCCTCGACCTCGTCGAGCCCGAAGCTCTGCGGCGTGTGGTCGCGCCAGGCGTCCGTCGTGACGATGACGAGACCCGTCATCGTGCAGATGACCAGCGTGTCGATGAACGGCTCGAGCGAAGCGACCAGCCCCTCGCGCACCGGCTCGTCGGTGCGGGCCGCCGCGTGAGCGATGGGCGCGCTGCCCTGCCCCGCCTCGTTGCTGAACAGACCCCGGCGAATGCCCCACATCATGGTCATCAGGAAGGAACCGGCCGCGCCCCCGACCATCGAGGTGGGCCGGAACGCCTGCTCGACGATCAGGGCCAGGCTCCCGGGAACGCTCTCGATGTTCATCAGCAGGATGATCAGGGCGCCGCCGACGTAGATCACCGCCATGCCCGGCGCCAGGATCGAGGTCACCCTGCCGATGCGGCGAATGCCGCCGATGATGACCAGCGCCACCAGGGAAGCGAAGACGAGCCCGCTCCACACCGGCGCCAGGCCGAACTGGGACTCGAGTTGATCGGCCATCGTGTTCGCCTGGTTCATGTTGCCGGTGCCGAAGGAGCACATGACCGCCAGGCCGGCGAACAGCATCGCCATCCACTTCCAGTTCTCGCCGAGCCCCTTCTCGATGTAGTACATCGGACCGCCGGAGACGGAACCGTCCTTGTGCACTCGGCGATAGGCGACCGCCAGCGTGCACTCGGCGAACTTGAGCGCCATGCCGAAGAAAGCGGTTACCCACATCCAGAACAACGCTCCCGGGCCGCCCATGCGGATCGCGATCGCAACGCCGGCGATGTTCCCGATACCGACGGTCGCCGAAAGCGCGGTCGTCAGCGCCTGGAAGTGAACGAGGTCGCCGTCGTCGTCCGGATCGTCGTACTTGCCGCCCAGGATCGCCCAGGCATGCCGGAAGCCACGCAACTGGATCAGCCCCAGGCGCACGGTGACGAACAGCCCCGTTCCCAGGAGCACCAGCGCCAGGATCGGTGCCTGGGGCGGCGTGTTCCAAACCACCCCCTCGAGCCAGCCGGCTACCGGCCCGAGCAACCCGTTGATCCCATCCGCTACCTTCCCGAACAGTTCCTCGGGCATCGCGCCTTGCATAAAACCCTGCTTCCTGTGCGTCAGCGCGGCGCGGACGCCGCGACTCGACTCCTAGAGATAGTTGGCCGGATGGCCGGTAGCGAACACCAGCACGGACTGGCCGGGACGGATCGTACCGGAGTCGCTCAGATGGAAGAGCGCCGCCATCGCCGCCGCGGTCTCCGGACCGACCAGGAGCCCCTCCGCCGCCGCCACCCGCGCCGCAGTAGCAGCGACCTCGGCCTCCTCCACCGCCACCGCGGCGCCGCCGCTGTCCCGCAGCGCCCGCAGGATGAGGAAGTCGCCGATCGCCGCGGGCACCCGCAGCCCCCAGACTTCCGTGTCCGGTTCCTGCCAGGGCGCGGCGTGGTCGCTGCCTGCCTCGTGGGCGCGCACGATCGGCGCGCACCCGGCCATCTGGACGACGGCGAACCTGGCCGGCGGACCGCTCAGAATGCCCAGCCGGCGCAGCTCGGCGAAGGCCTTCGCCATGCCGACGATGCCGGTCCCGCCGCCAGTGGGATAGATGATCCAGTCCGGCAGCCGCCAGCCGAACTGCTCCGCGACCTCGAAGCCCATCGTCTTCTTTCCTTCCGCACGGTACGGCTCACGCAGGGTCGAGAGATCCCACAAGTCGCCGCCCCGCTCCCTGAGCGCAGCGCCGGCGTCGACCAGTGTCCCGCCGGCCTCGATGACCTCGGCCCCGAAGGCGCGGCAACGCTCGCGCACCGTCGCCGGCGTGTCCTCGGGCAGGGCCACACGGCAGGGCAGCCCCGCGGCGGCGGCGTAGGCAGCCGCTGCGACGCCCGCGTTGCCGGCACTCGGAAGCTGCACTCCAGGGGCGCCGAGTTCCCGCGCCCGGTTCACCGCCAGCGACAGCCCCCGATCCTTGAAGGAACCGGTCGGATTACCCGCTTCGTTCTTCAGAAAGACCCGCACCTTGTCAGGCGCCAGTCGACGAAGCTGAACCACCGGCGTGCCCCCCTCGCCGAGATCGACCCGGTCGTGGAAAGAGGCAACCGGCAACAGCTCGCGGTAGCGCCACAAGGTCCACGGTCGCCTGGGAAGAGCCCCGGCGAAGGCGCTCCCCCGCTTCTGGTCGAGGTCGTAGTCGACCAACCAGGGCTTGCCCGCGGGCGACAGAAAGGCCGGTTCGTCAAGTGGCGCCCGCACCCCGGTCGCGGAGCAGACGAGGCCCCTCGCCCACGTATTCCCGTTCGCCTGCATTTCAACCGATCTCGGCGTCAGAGGCTAGCACCAGTTCCCGAAGGCTACCCCCTCAACAAGGACACAACACACTGAAAAACAACAACTTAGGCCCAAAACGTGCTATGATCGGCTTCTACCAGCGATCAACTTCTTCGCATTAGTCCATGAGCAAAAGAATCGGCAACTTCGAAATCGTCGGCCGTCTCGAGGCCCACGCTGGAGCCGCTTCCTATCTGGCCCGCCACGCGACCGACGGCTCTTCGGCCACGATCGACATCTGGACGCCCGAGACTCCCGACGCACAGGCGCGATTCCTGGATCGCGCCACCGCCAGCGAGCGGCTCGAGCACGATGGCATCGCCCGCATCCTCGACTTCGGAATCGACGGCACCACCTCCTGCCGCATCGAAGCGTTCGCCGACGGTGAGATACTGGCGGAGAAGCTCAGGCAAACCGGCGACCTGAAGAGAGAGACCATCCTGGCCTGGCTGGCCCAGATCGCGCGTGCCCTCGAGTACGCGCACGGCCTGGGCGTCGTTCACGGGGACCTGCACCCCGGGATGGTGACCATCCGTTCCGATGGCACCGCTCAACTGCGCGGCTTCGCCAATCCGCGCACAACCGGCGAACTGGGGTATCGCGCGCCCGAACTCATCCGCGGCGAAGCGGTCGATCTGCGGACCGACCTGTACGCCTTCGGTGTTCTGCTCCATCGCCTGGTGGCCTACCAGCCGGGCGCGAATCCGGTCCTCGCCCGCAGGCTGAAGACCAACCCTTCCCCGCCGCTGGCCGATCTGCCCGCGAACTTCCCGCGCCGCCTGATTCCCGTCCTCGAAGGTTGCCTCAGCGACGATCCCGCCGATCGCCTCACCGACTTCACGACCGTTGTCGGCGCAATCGAGGCCGCCATCCACGACACGGCCAACGTCGCCGCGGTCGCCGAGGAAGCCTCTCCGCCGGCTGACGTTCCCGATTCCCCCGCCGCGTCTCCGAGCTGGGATTCAGCGACCGCGGCGGCAGGCCGGGACACTTCGAGCGCCGGCCCGATCGCGGACATCCCGGTGCGGAAATCGACCGGAGACGACGCCCCCCTGGTCGACGTCGAGCTCCGTGGCTACGACTCCGGCAAGGGCAACGCGACCCCGCCCAGTCTCAAGACGGTGGCGGCGGCGATCAAGCGGCCCTCGCGCTCCCGCTTCCGCCGGCGCTGGCTGACTTTCGCGACCGTAGCCGGAACCGCGCTCTGGCTCGGCGGCACCCTGTGGTGGTCCAAGGGCAGTCCGGCCGTGGCCGGGCGGAGGAGACGGTTTCCGAGCCGCCGCCGGCAGGCAACCCGGCGGCGACCGGCGAGGCCGTCTCCCCCGTCGACCTGCATTCCCCGGCAGACGCCGCGCCGTCGCCCCCTCCGGGCAGGTTCGACGCGGTGCAGCCCGCCAGCCGTGGCCGCCTCGCCCTGGCACCCGCCTGGCACCCGGAGATCACCGTCTCGGTGGCGGGTGCGGAACCTGTCGTCCTCGACCGCCGGCGCGTCTTCGAAGTGGAAGCCGGCGTCGACCACGTGCTCACGTTCGAACTCGCAACGCGCGACTACCAGATTCGGGAGCAGGTCGTCGCCCGGGTCCCGTCGGGCCGGCTGCTGGAAACGCCCGTGCCTCAGTGTGGCCCCGGCGGAGGAGTCGGCGCGCCCCGTCTTCGTACGCATCGGGGACGAGGCGATCGGCTGGACACCGATCGCGCGCCTGCAACTGCCCGTCGGTGCCCACGTGATCAGCGTCTTCAAGAACCCCACATGGCGGCCCGAGGAGCGGATCGAGCAGCGGATCCGCGTACGGTCCAGGCAGGAAACCACCGTGCAGTTCGACCTCGAATCCGAACCGCCGGCATTGATCGTCGACGGTCGGAGGATCGAGTACGCTCCGGTCGATGCCGAGCCTGGACCGTAGCACCGACGCCAGTGTCGAGCGGTCGCCCCTCGATGTCAGTGTGCTGGTTCCGGTGCTCAATGAGGAAGCCACCGTAGCCAGCCTGGCTGAACGCGTGCTCGCGAATCTGGATGCCATCGGCGCCCGCTCCGAGCTCGTGTTCATCGACGATGGCTCAACCGACACAACGTCGGACGAGGTGCGACGACAGCACGAGCGGGATTCGAGGGTCCGCCTGATCCGCCTGCGCCGAAACTTCGGTAAGGCGGCCGCGCTCTCCGCGGGCGTCGATCATGCTCGCGGCGCCATTCTGGTCACGATGGACGGCGACCTCCAGGACGATCCGGACGAGATTCCCCGCCTCCTGCAAGCGCTCGAAGACGGCCCTCTCGATCTGGTCAGCGGCTGGAAGCGAACCCGCCGCGACCCGCTGCGGCGCCGTCTGGCGTCGAAGGTCTTCAACTGGGTAACGCGAACGCTCTCCAACGTCAATCTGCACGACTTCAACTCGGGCTTCAAGGCCTACCGCCGCGAGGTTCTCGAGCAGGTGGCCGTCTACGGCGAACTCCATCGCTACATTCCCGTCCTCGCCAGCCGCCGCGGCTTCGTCATCGGCGAGATTCCAGTCGCCCACCATCCGCGCCGGGTCGGCCGCAGCCGGTACGGCTGGGATCGGTCCTACAAGGGCCCGGTCGACCTGATCACCGTGCTTTTCATCAGCCGGTTCACCCGCCGGCCCCTCCACCTGTTCGGGCCGATCGGGCTGATCAGTTGTGCCCTGGGCTTCGGCATCTGCGCCTATCTGGCCGCGCTCTGGTTCGCGGGCGCCTCCCTCTCCAACCGGCCCCTGCTGCTCCTCGGCGTCCTGCTCATGGTGCTCGGCATACAGATCGTCACGACCGGCTTGATCGGCGAACTGATCACCTTCAAGAACTTCCGCAGGCACGACAGCTACTCGATAAGAGAGCGGGTCGGCTGACACCGGTCCGGAGGCGACTTGCCTGAACGGATCCTGACCTCGGCGGCGGAACGGGGCGGGCGAACCGGCTCCCCCGCCGCGGGTCTGCGGCTCCTCTTTCTCACCCAGACCTACCCGCGCTGGCCGGGCGATACGGCTGGACCGTTCATTCGCGAACTGGCCCGGGGCCTGGTCCGCGGCGGCGACCGCGTCACCGTGCTGACGCCGCGCGCGGAGGGCGTACGCCCCTCCTGGCTCGACGACGGCGTCGACGTCCACACGTTCGCCTACGCGCCACGACGCCTCGAGGTGCTCGGTTACGGGCGCAGTCTGGCCTCCGATGAGCGCATCCGGTTTGGAGCGGGTCTGGCGGCACCCCTCTACCTGCGCGCCGCAGCCGCCGCGGTCGGCCGCCATCTCGCGCGCGACCCCTACGACCTGCTGCACGCACACTGGCTCGCCCCGAACGGACTCGTCGCGCTGTGGCCGGGCGTCCGCAAGCGCAACGCCGTGATCGCCGCGGGGCTGCACGGTAGCGATGTCTTCATCGCGGAGAAGGCAGCGGCCCGTCCCGCGATCCGGCGCGCCCTGAAGCGCTGCGAACTCCTGACCGGCTGCTCGCCGGAACTTGTCGAGCGAGTCGTCAAACTGGGCTACCGCGGCAAGCCCTGCCGGGTCATTCCCTATGGCGTCGATGTCGACCTCTTCTGCCCAGCTGACGAGGCCGCGCACCAGTCGAGCGCCACTGGGTGGCGGGAGCGGCTCGGCATCCCCGACGACGCCACGATGCTGCTCGGCGTCGGGCGGCTGGCCACGAAGAAGGGATTCCACGTCCTGGTCGACGTGCTACCGCGCCTCCTGGCCGAGTTCGACGACCTGCACGCCGTGATCGCCGGCGGCGGCGACCAGATGCCAGAACTCCTGGCCGCCGTCGCGGAGTGGTCGCCGGAGCACGTCGCCCGAATCCACCTTCCCGGTCTCGTCGCCCACGACGATCTGCCCGACCTCTACCGCAGTGCCGACCTCTTCGTCCTGCCCGCGGTCCACGACCCGCAGGGCAACGTCGACGGTCTCCCCAACGTGATCCTCGAAGCGCTGGCGAGCGGTCTGCCCGTGGTTTCAACCGCAATCTCGGGGATCCCACTGGCTGTCGAATCCGGGGTCGAGGGAGTCCTTGTACCCGAGCAGGATCGCCCCGCTCTCGAAGGCGCGATCGCCAGCCTGCTGCGGTCTCCCGACCGCCGCGCCCGGATGGGCGCCCGGGCCCGCGCCAGGGCCGTCTCCCAACTGACCTGGGACCAGGTCGCCGCCGCGTACCGCGACGCCTACCTGGAGGCCCTGTCCGAACGCCAACGACAGTGAAGAGCGTGCGCCAGGAGGCAGCGTTCGGCTCACGCAGCCGAAGGGTCTGGTGGGGCGTCCTGGTCGCCGCGATGACCCTGCCCACCCTGGCCTCGCTCGCCTACTTCGTCTGGCTCGAAGGCACCTCCTGGGTCGCCCCTGCCTACCTCGGCGCCAAGGTGCTCCAGTTCGCCGGGCCAGTAGCGGGCCTTGCGGTGCTGCTGGCGGCTGCGACGGGCCCTGCGCGGCCAGGTCGTTCCGTGGCCCTCGGTCTGGGTACGGGGATGGCCGGGGCAGCGTTCACCTGGCTCAGCTACGTCGTGCTGTTTCGCGGAGGCGAGATGGCGGCCACCGCGGCCGAGGCAATCACGGTCAAGCTGGCCGACTTCCACCTTGACACCCTCTGGCGCTACGTTCTTGCCGCGCTCCTGATCAGCTTCCTCCACTCCTGGCTCGAGGAGGTCTACTGGCGCGCGTTCGTCTACCGCTGGCTCCACCGCCTGATGCACTCGGAGTGGTCCCTGGTCGTAGCCGCACTCGGCTTCGCAGCTCACCATGTCGTGGTGATCGCGGTCTATCTCGGCGACGCATCCGTCTTCGTCCTGGTGCTCATGTCCCTACCTGTCGCCCTGGGCGGAGTTCTCTGGTGCCTTCTCTACCGCACCACGGGAAACCGCCTGCTGGCCCCCTGGGTCAGCCACATATGCCTCGACCTCGCCATCATGGCAGTGGGCTACGACCTGATCTTCGTCGACTGACCGCGCGCCGTCGGCAAACCCTGCTCCCGTAGCCAGTCGTCGTTGTAGATCGTGCTCAGGTAGCGGGTGCCCGAATCCGGAAAGAGGGTCACGACGCGGGCGCCGGGCTGCAGTTCGGGGAGCATCTCGCGTACGCCCCAGAGCGCGGCACCGCTCGATCCGCCCACGAGCATCGCCTCGTCGCGAGCGAGCTCCCGGGCGGCCAGGAACGCCTCCGCGTCGCTGACCTGCAGCATCCGGTCGAAGACGTCGAATTCCGGGCAGTCGATGATCTCTTCGTCACCCAGTCCTTCGAGCAGATAACGGCGAGGAGGCGCGGAGTCGTCCTCGGCCCCCGCCAGGGCCGCGAAATGGCGACTGAACACCGAGCCTTCGACATCGACCGCGATCACCCGAATCTTCGGATTCTGTTCCTTCAGATAGCGGCCCACACCGGAGACGGTGCCGCCGGTGCCAATGCCACCGACGAAGACGTCGATCCGCCCGTCCATCTGGCGCCAGATCTCCGGGGCGGTCGTCTCGTAGTGGCAGCGATTGTTGTCGCGGTTGTTGTGCTGATCGGGGAAGAAGGCCTCCGGATGCGCGGCGGCCAGGCTCTGCGCCTTCCGGTTGTACGACTCCGGGTGCTCAGGGGGCAGATCGCCATCCACGAGGATCAACTCGACACCCAACGCGCGCAGGCAGTCCAGCTTCTCGCGGCTGGTCTGGCGGCGGACGACCGCGCGGCAGCGCAGCCCGCGGTTCGTGGCCATCATCGCCAGTCCCATCGCCGTGTTGCCGGACGAAGCCTCGATCACGACGCCTCCCGGCCAGAGCTCTCCCGAGGCGAGCGCCCGGTCCACCAGATACCGCGCCACGCGGTCCTTCACGCTGCCCATCGGGTTCAGGTACTCGAGCTTCGCGAACACCTCGACTTCCTTCCCGCCCGCACCCAGCGAGCGGCGGAGACGCACCAACGGAGTTCCGCCGATCGCCTCGCTCACGTCCTCGCAGGTCTTCGCGCAGAGCGCCGCGGAAGCGGGGACGCCCGTGGCCTTCAAGGCGCCTCCAGCAGACGATCACGGACGAGCTGCATGTCTTCCCAGGTGGCTCGCTTGTGGGACGGATCCCGGAGCAGGAAGGCCGGGTGGTAGGTGACCCGAACCGGCACTCCCGCCACGTCGTGCCAGCGACCGCGAAGACGGCCCACGGAGTCTCTCGTCTGCAACAGTTGCTGGGCCGCAACCCCGCCGAGGGCGACGATCACCCGGGGGGCGATGAGTTCGACCTGCCGGTCGAGGAACGAACGGCAGGCGGCGGCCTCGTCGGGCTGCGGATTGCGGTTGTTCGGCGGCCGGCACTTGACCACGTTCGTGATGTAGACGTCCTCGCGCCGCAGGTCGATGGCCTGGATGATCCGGTTCAGGAGCCGGCCGGCGGGCCCCACGAAGGGCAGGCCCTGCCGATCCTCGTTGTAGCCGGGGCCCTCGCCGACGAACATCAGGTCCGCGTCGCCGTCGCCGGCCCCGAACACGACCGTGTTGCGCTGTTCGCAGAGCCGGCACGCGGTACAGCCCTGAGCCTCGTCCGCAACCGCCTGCAAGCGTTCCAGGCGGCCTGCCCCACCCTCCGGCGCGGCCTGCGCCGGCCCTGGCGGATAGGCGTCCTCGAAGCCGAGTTCCCGCAGGAGACGTAACTCCTGGCCCACCGAGAGTTGAAGTCGCGTCACGAGCCCCTCAGCTCGAAACGGTCCCGCCGCCGGCGAACAACTCCAGCAAGCGGCCGGCCAACTCGTCCTTCGACTGCTTCGGGAAGCGAACGGGGCCGCCGCCCCGACCGAAGACGACCACCTCGTTGTCCGTCGCCTCGAAGCCGATGTCGGGCCGCGACACGTCATTCGCGACGATCCAGTCCGCCTGCTTCGCTTCCAGCTTGCCTCGCGCCGAATCCTCGAGGTCTTCCGTCTCGGCCGCGAAACCGACGCGCATCGCCTCGGGCGCCAACGCCGCCAGACCCGCGAGGAGATCGGGGTTCTGCGCCAATTCGAGCACCATGCCGTCGGCGCCGGACTTCTTGAGCTTCTGGTCGGCGCGCTCACGCGGCCGGTAGTCGGCCACCGCGGCCGCCATCACGACCAGGTCGGCTGCCGGCGCCGCTTCTTCGAGGGCCGCCTGCATTTCGCTCGCCGCGACGACATCGATCCGCCGCACGCCCTCCGGAGTCTCCTGATTCACGGGGCCGGCGACGAGGGTGACTTCCGCGCCGCGAAGGGCCGCCTGCCGCGCCAGAGCGAAGCCCATCCGCCCACTCGACCGATTGCCGAGGAAACGAACCGGGTCGATCGCCTCGTAGGTCGGTCCGGCCGTGACGACGACTCGCCAGCCGGCCAGTGGCCCCACCGGCGAGGCGGCCGCGCCCTCCGGCAGCACACGGCCTCCACGATCGTCTCCGGTTCCACCATGCGGCCCAATCCCCGCTCGCCCGAAGCCAGCGCGCCCTCGACCGGCCCCACCATCTCCACGCCGCGGGCGCACAGCGCCTCGACCTGGGCCTCGACCTGGGGCTTGCGCCACATCGCGTCGTGCATCGCAGGCGCCACGACCACCGGTCCCTCGAACATCAGGGCAGTCGTACTCAGGAAGTCGTCCGCGAGTCCGAGAGACAGGCGGGCCAGGGTGTTGGCCGTTGCCGGCGCCACGCAGAGCAGATCGGCCCACTGCGCCGCCTCGACATGGAGTTCAGCGCCGTCCACCCCGCCGTCGCGGGAGAGGTAGCTCTGGCCATAGACGCGTTCGCCACTCAACACCTCGAGCGTGAGCGGCGACACGAAGCTCTCGGCCGCCAGGGTCGGCGCGCAGCGCACGGCGATTCCACGCTCCCGGAGCCGGCGGACCAGGTAAGCGCCCTTGTAGGCGGCAATCCCGCCGCTTATGCCGAGAAGAACTCGGGCAGCCCGTGCAAGCGCGTCGGGCACACTCGTGGCGGCTCTAGTGGACTGTGCCGCGCGGCCCGAAGGCATCGTCGCCGGACTGCGAGCCGCCGTCCTCTCCACTCGCCGCCGCGGAAGACTCGGGTGCCTCGCCGAAGTCCCACTCGATCAGATCGCGCTGCATCTCGCTCATCGCGTGGCGGGCGAACTTCGGGCTCTCCCGGGGCATGCGCTCCTGGGCGCCGCGAATCAACTGCTCGGCGCGACGCGCGGCCAGGAGGACGAAACGGAACTTGCTGTCTACTTTCTCAGGAAAACGGCCCATGTGCATGAAAGTCCGCGAGAACGCTGAGTACGCGCTCCCGCATCCGCTCCCTCCGCTGTCGTTTCTCGAGAATGATGGCAGCCAGGGTGTTGCTGGCTGCCTCGGCGCGGTCGTTGACAATAACATAGTCGTACTCCCGGACGCGGCCCAGTTCGCCCAACGCTCCCTGCAACCTCTGCCGGATCGCCGGCGCCTCGTCCAGGTCGCGCCCCCGGAGGCGCTCCACGAGCGCCCTTGGGCTCGGCGGCATGACGAAGATGCTGTGCACGGCGGTGTCCAACTGGCCGGCCGCGCCCCCGGCTGCCATCACCTGAGCCGCGCCCTGGACATCGATGTCCAGGAGCACGTCCGTGCCACTCTCGATACGCGGCAGCACTTCGTCGACCGAGGTCCCGTAACTGTTCCCGTGGACCTCCGCCCACTCCAGGAACCGGTTCGTCGCCACCATGGAAGCGAACGCGTCCCTGGCGACGAAGTGGTAGTCCACCCCGTCCTTCTCGTTCTCGCGCGGGCGACGGGTCGTGTGGCTGATCGAGAACTCGACCCCGTCCACCAGTTCCATCGCCCGATGCACGAGCGTCGTCTTCCCGGCGCCTGACGGCGCCGAGAGTATGAACAACTCCCCTCTCGCCGTGCCCGCCGTCATTCGATGTTCTGCACCTGTTCGCGTAGCTGATCGCACGCCACCTTACCCTCGACGACCGCGCGCTGCATCGCCAGATCGCGGCATTTCGAGCCGATCGTATTCAGTTCGCGCTGGATCTCCTGAGTCAGGAAATCGAGACGCTTCCCGATCGCACCCTCCTCGGCCATCGCCGCCTCGAAGCCCTCCAGATGGCCGCTCAGCCGTTCCAGCTCCTCGGCCGTGTCGCTGCGTTCGATCAACAGGGCGACCTCCTGAACCACGCGCGCCGGGTCAAGTTTGGCGGCCGCACCGTCCTGCCTCGCGAGCAGGTCGCGCACTCGCCCTTCCAACTCGTCGAGGGCCTGATCGACGACTTCCTCACGGCGCCCGGCAAGTGCCTCCACGCTGCCTCGCAGCTCCCTGAGATGCCCGCGAAGTGCCTTCTCCAGAACCCGTCCCTCGCGTACCCGCTCGGCCACGAGCGCCGCCACCGCGCGCCGGCAGACCCGTTCCGCGAGCGCCCTGTCACCGGCCCCCATCGCCGACGACCCGGCTTCCGCCCCCGACACCCGAGCGGCCGACATCAACTCGCCCGCGCTCAGTTCCGACGACACGAGGCCCAACCGCCGCCAGCGCCGCGCGGCTCGCTGCAGAGCGTCGGCCGTCTCGTCACATACCTCCACGCTCCCCGCGGCAACACGAGTCTCGACCTCGACGCCGAGTTCGACGCGGCCGCGCCGGACCTCCTCCGCCACCACCGCTCGCAACAACGGTTCCAGGCCCCGATGGGGCGCCCGCAAACGCACCGCGATATCGAGGTAGCGGTGATTGACGGAGCGCGCGGTCACCGTCACCCGACAGGCCCCGCCCTGCTCAGCCGCCTCACCGATTCCGGTCATGCTTCTCAGGGTCGGCCCCCTTCCCGGCACTCCCGGGCAACCTGCAGCTCGTGCAGGAGGCTTCGTGCGGCCCGCTCGCTGGCGCCGGACTCCCCGAGCGCCGGCCGAAGTTCGGCCAGAGCCCCGCGCATCCTGTCGATCCGGCCGCGACTGGACAGGAGTTCCCGCGCCGCCGCCGCGATTCCCGCCTCTCCGGCTTCTCCCTGGAGGAGTTCCGGGACGACTCGCCGGCCGAGCACGAGGTTGACCAGGCTGACGAACGGCAAGTCGACCAACCACCGGCCGATCAACCCGGTCACCGGCGCCACCCGGTAGACCACGACCAACGGCGTGCCGAGCAGTCCCACCTCCAGCGTCGCCGTGCCGGAGGCGCAGAGCGCGAGATGAGAGCCGGCAACGGCCGCAAACCGTTCGGACCGCACGATTTCCAGGTCCTTGCCGGCGAGCGGACTCGACGCGACCAGACGATGGACCAAGTCCCTGTCGACCGTGGACGCCAGGATCAGGCGAACCGGCGCCGCGTCGTTGCCGGAGTCGCCACCCCTCCGTATGCGCCCCGTTCCGCCCCCCATGACTGCCGCGGCCCGCAGCATCGGCGGCAGAATGCGTCGCACCTCACTGTTGCGCGACCCCGGAAGCAGGGCCAGCGTCGGGCGTTCCGGCAGGTGCTCTTCCCGCTCCCAAACCGACGGGAGTTCCGGAACCTCGTCGACCAGAGGATGGCCCACGTGCTCCACTTCGAGTTGGCGCCCCCGGTACACGTCGACCTCGAACCGAAAGAGCACGAGCATTCGTTTGACCAGGCGGGCGATCGTCCTCACCCGGCGACGCCGCCATGCCCACACCTGCGGCGACACGTAGTAGAGAACGGGCACACCGCGACGGTGAAGGCGGCGGGCCAGCCGGAGATTGAAGTCCGGAAAGTCGACCAGCACCGCCAACTCCGGCCGCCTACTCTCGGCCGCCTCGAGCAGCCGCCGAAAGACCTGCCGGATCCGCGGCAACTCCCGCAGCACCTCGACGATACCGACCACGGCGACCTCGTCGCTGTGTGCGACCGGTTCCAGGCCCGCGGCGGCCATCGCGTCGCCGCCGAGTCCGAAGAAGCGAACCGGCCTCTCGTCCCCAGCCAGACGCCGCACCGCTTCCATCATTCGCGCCGCGTGGTGGTCGCCGGAGGCCTCGCCGGCAGAGATCAGGACGGCCGGGCTGCCTTGGTTCAGCGGGATCGCCCTCCAGCAGCCCGTGGCGAAAGTCGCGCTGCATGCCATCCGTGCGCTCGATGACTCGCGCGCGGACCGGTTCGCGTGTGGCGCGAAGACGCGCCACCCGGGTTCGAACGGCGATGCATCCTGTCCAACATCGTTGCTCCTCAGTCAAATATGGCCCGATATGGTCCTTCGTCGCGCCTTGCCGGACAGGCGCCTCGCCGCTCTCGGGGCTGCTAGGGAATCGGCGCCGGTGGCGAGAGCGGAAACGGATACATCAACCATGCCAGCACCAGGCCCCCGCCCACCATGCCGATCATCATCTGGACGAAGAGCCGAACCCGGTCCCTGAACCGACGCCGCCACAGTACGGCGAAGAACAGGCTGACCTGGACGGCGTAGATCACCATCAAGGCGAAGTGGCTTGAGAGCACTAGTCCTTCGATCCGCTGGCAATGTCCCAGGCGTCGAGAACCGCCAGGAAATTGAGAAGCCCTGCAGTCAGCAGGAAGGCCTTACCGTACTCAAATGTCGAAGACAGGATGTCGCCGCTGTACTCCAACGCGTAGCGGGCCAGGAAGTACGGCGCGCCGGCGCCCATCGAACTCAGCGTCGCCAGCCGGCTGAGCGGCTGCTCCGGCACGACGACGTAGAGATGTCCGCGGAGCCAGCAGCCGAACAGGAACGAGAAGAAGACCACGCCGAAGATGACCGCGGCGCGACGCGGCTTGCGCAGGATCAGGTGGCCGCAGCCGGGCAGAGCCCAAGCCGCGACCGCGACCAGGACCGGCCGCAGAACACCGATGGGCTCGGCGGAAGGGCCGGCTGAAGGCGAGGTCGTCGTCATCTGGGCGCGGCGGGCGGGGCCCGGGATTCGCGGGGCCCGGTCACTCGTCAGAGTTCAGGCGCTCCTTGAGTTCCTTGCCGGGCTTGAAGTAGGGGATCTTCTTGGAGGGGACATCGACCGGAGCGCCGGTCTTCGGGTTGCGACCGATCCTGGAACCGCGCTCGCGGATGCGAAAGCTGCCGAAGCCGCGAAGTTCGATCTTGTCGCCGTCCTTCAGGGAGTCGACGATGCTCTCGAGCACCGTGCTCACGATGACTTCCGCGTCCTTCTTCGTCAAGTCCGCGCTGCGCGCCACTTCCTCGACCAGGTGAGCCTTGGTCATCCCCTGACGAATGGCTTCAGAGATCTGGATCGCATCTTTCATTTTGTGCATTCTCCCCTTGGCCGGCCTACCTAGTCCTCTTTCGATGAACTCTCCGCGGTACCTGCTTCCTCGGTGCTCCCGGCCTCTTCGGGCGGATCCGCCTCGAACTCAGGAGCCTCTGCCGCGTCGCCGGTCTCACCGGTGTCCACGGCCTCCACGGCTTCGGCAGCCTCCACGGCCTCCACGGCATCGGCAGCCTCCGCGGCATCGGCGGCTTCGGCAGCCTCCGCGGCATCCTCGGCATCGGCAGCCTCCGCGGCATCCTCGGCATCGGCAGCCTCCGCGGCATCGGCGGCCTCCGCCGCATCCTCGGCATCGGCAGCCTCCGCGGCACTCTCGGCGCCGGCAGTCTCCTCGGCATCCTCGGCGCCGGCAGTCTCCTCGGCATCCTCGGCGCCGGCAGTCTCCTCGGCATCCTCGGCGCCGGATGCCTCCTCGGCGTGCTCCGCGTCGGCAGCCGCTACGGCGTCCTCGGCGTCGGATGCCTCCTCGGCGGCAGCAGCGGCGGCCGCAGCCTCGGCGAGCTTCCGCTCCCGCTCGGCCGCCAACTCGTCCGCCTCCTCGTCGGTCAGTTCAACCACGCCGCGCAGCGTGAGGCCGACCTTCTTGTCCTCGTCCTCGATCCGGAGGATGCGGGCGCGGACGAACTCGCCGATCTTGTAGTGATCCTCGAGCTTGCCGCCCGGCACGTCGACCTCGCTGACGTGCGCCAGACCCTCCAGCCCGTCGTAGACATCGATGAAGAGCCCGAAGTCGGTCACGTTGACCACCCGGCCAACGATGTCGTCGCCGATGCGGTTGCTGTCCACGAAGTCCTGCCACTCGTTGGGCAGGAAATCCTTGATCGAGAGAGACACCCGCTGTCCGGTCACGTCGATGTTCGTGATCCGCGCCCGGACCGCGTCGCCCTTCGCCAGCACCTCGCTCGGGTGCTTCACGCGCTTGGTCCAGCTCATGTCCGAGACGTGGACGAGGCCGTCGATCTCCTCCGTGATCTCGACGAAGGCGCCGAACTCGGTCAGGTTGCGCACCCGGCCCTCGACAATCGTGCCGACCGGGAACCGTGCCGCGAGATCCTCCCACGGGTTCGACTCGACCTGGCGCAGCGAGAGGCTGATCCGACGCTGCTGCATGTCGAGCTCCGAAACGATCGCCTCGACCTCCTGGCCGACGCTGACGATCTTGGACGGCGGTACGACCTTCTTTGTCCACGACATCTCGCTGACGTGAACCAGGCCCTCGACACCCTCCTCCAGCTCCACGAAGGCGCCGTAGTCGACCAGGCTGACCACCCGGCCGCGCACCCTCGACCCGAGCGGATACTTCTTGTCGACCAGGGTCCACGGGTCCTCCGTGGTCTGCTTGTAACCCAGAGAGACACGCTCGGTTTCCGGGTCGAAACGGAGAACGACGACCCCGACCTCATCGCCGACCCCGAAGTGCTCCGAGGGATGGTTGACCCGGCCCCAGGAGATGTCCGTGATGTGGAGCAGGCCGTCGATGCCGCCCAGGTCGACGAAGACGCCGTAGTCCGTGATGTTCTTGACCACGCCTGGAAGCCTTGCCCCCTCCTTGAGCTTGGTCAGGGTCTCGGCCTTCTTCTTGGCGTACTCCTTCTCGAGAACCGCGCGCCGCGACAGCACGATGTTGTTGCGCCGGCGATCCAGGCTGATCACCTTGAACTCGAGTTCCTCGCCCTTGAACGACTCAAGGTACTTGACCGGCTTGATGTCCACCAGGGAACCCGGCAGGAAGGCACGCAGGCCGACATCGACGGTCAGGCCTCCCTTGATGCGATCGATCACACGGCCCGTGATCACCTTTCCTTCCTTGAAGCTGTTCTCGACCTCCGCCCAGATTCGCATGCGCTCGGCCTTGACCTTGGACAGCATCACATGCCCGTCGGCACCCTCTGTCTGCTCGAGCAGCACCTCGACATCGTCGCCGACGCTGACTTGAAGTTCGTCGCCCCGGGCAGTGAATTCGTGGATCGGCACCAGGCCTTCGGACTTGTAGCCGACGTCCACGACGACGTCGTTCGATGTGATCGCGATCACCCTGCCGGGGACGATCTCCCCTTCGTTGAGATGACGCATGCTGTCGTCGTACATCTCGACGAGTTGCTCGTAGGAGAGGTTGTCGGTATCGGTTGCCTTCGCTTCCGTGGGAAGTGTGTCTGCGGAAGGCGCATCCTGCGGAAGGGCCTCTACGGAGGGCGCGTCCTGCGGAAGCGCCTCTACGGTGTGTTCTTCGGTGGGTTCCATGGGTTCCTGTGTTCTCGCTTCGGTCGGTGTGACCGTGCGGTGGGCGTTTCTAGGTAAGGCGGCGCATTGACAATCCGGGTCCGTGACGCACTGCCGACGGCAGGCATCGGGGCCGGAACGGACGCCAAGGGTCAGACCGACAAGTATAGGGACGCGGCCTGAGGCGGTCAACCGTCGGACGCCTCCCGGAATCTGCCGTCGAGCAGGGCTTAATCACTCATTCCACGACACTTACATGTGCCGCCCGCCCGCCTCTGAAGGCTGCGCCTTCCAATCTCAGACACCTTTCCCGGCCGCGCGGGACTCGGGCCGTTTCCGGAGCGCCGCCAGGGACCAGGAGGCGTGAGTCCGGACCACCGGGTCACGGCTTGTCCGTGCCCGTTCGAGCGCCGGGATGTAGGACGCCGTGCCCCGGTTTCCCATCGCGAGGGCCGCGTTTCGTCGCAGTCCCGACCGTCCGGGCCGCTTCATCGGGCTGCCGCGAAAACGGTTCCGGTACTCTTCCTCCGAAAGTGCGAGAAGCGCCGTCAGATCGAGCTCGGCGCGATGCGCCGGCAGGGAGAAGGCTCCGCTTCGCTCGCCCTTCGCCGGTGTCGCCCTGTGTTCGTTCCAGGGGCAGACCTCCTGGCAGACGTCGCACCCGAAGACCCAGTCGCCAACCAGGGAACGGGCCTCCTCAGGCACTTCGCCCCGGTGCTCGATCGTCCAGTAGCTGATGCACCTGGCGGCGTCCAGGACATGGGGGGCCGGCAACGCACCCGTCGGGCAGGCGTCGAGGCAGCGCCGGCAGTTGCCGCACAGGTCCTCGGCCAGCGGCTCGGACGGTTCGAGTTCCAGGGTGAGGAACAGCTCTCCGAGCAGGAACCACGATCCGGTGCGATCGAGCAACTGGGTGTTCTTGGCGACGGCGCCAAGCCCCGCCCGCGCCGCCAGTTCTCTCTCCAGCACCGGTCCCGTGTCGACGTAGAGGCGCGCTCCGGAGCCCGGGAACGCCTTCCGGATACGGGCGGCCAGGGCCCGCAGGCGGCGCTCCATCAGCGGGTGGTAGTCATCGCCGCGGGCGTACCGGGCCACCCGGGGCCAGAGATCGCCTTCCGGTTCGGGCTCGCCCTCCAGGGGATGGTAGTGAAGCGCCACGCACAAAGCGGATCTCGCGCCATCGAGCAACGAGGCCGGCGCCAGTCGACGCCGCGGCCGTTTGCCGAGCCAGGCCATTGAAGCGAAGAGGCCCCGCTCCAACCGGCGCAGGAAGGACGAGCCGGCGCCGGCGTACGGTTCCAGGGAAGCCACCCCCACGCGGTCGAAACCGGCCTCCAGAGCCCACCCGGCCAGCAGTTCCGCGCGGTCCTTCGCCGACCCCGGCACCGCACTCACGCTCGGGCTTCTGGCTGCAGGAGGATCTCGAAGCGGGTGGCGTGATCGTCGTCCGGACCGGCGGGAACGTCCTCCGAGGTGTCGACCCGCCAGTCCTCGAGAGGCCCGAGATCGACCGACGTATCGCCCTCGACCTCGGCCAGCACGCGGGTCAGGTAGACGCGGTCGGCAAAGCCGAACGCGGCCTGGAACAGACCGGCGCCGCCGATCACGAACGTCTCCTCCTCCCCCGCCTCGCGGGCCGCGTCGAGCGCCTCGTCGAGCGAGCGGAACCTGGTGGCGCCCGGTGCCTCGAAGTCCGGCCGGGTGCTCAGCACGATGCACTTTCTGCCCGGCAGCGGCCGGCAGCCGACTTCCTCCCAGGTCCTCCGGCCCATCACCACGTGGTGGCCCACCGTCAGCCGCTTGAAGCGCCTGACGTCCGTCCGCAGTCGCCAGGGAAGCTGGCCCTTCAGACCGATCACGCCGTTCGTCGCCGCCGCCAGAATCACCGAGAGCCGCATCGCCACCTCCTGGTCCTGTTCCCGTCGGCCCCTGGGATCAGACCGCGACCGGCGCTCGGATCGCCGGATGCGGGTCATAGCCCACGAGTTCGAAGTCGTCGGGCCCGAAATCGAAGATGGAGCGGTTGTCCGGGTTGAGCCGCATCCCGGGCAACGGCCTAGGCTGCCTCGACAACTGCTCCTCCGCCTGCTCCACATGGTTGCTGTACAGGTGGGCATCGCCGAACGTGTGAACCAACTCCCCGGGCGCGAGATCGCAGACCTGGGCGACCATCATCAGCAGCAGGGCGTACGACGCGATGTTGAACGGGACCCCCAGAAAGAGATCGCCGCTGCGCTGGTAGAGCTGACAGGAGAGGCGGCCGTTCGCGACGTAGAACTGGAACAACGTGTGGCAGGGCGGCAGGGCCATCGAGTCGACCTCGGCCACGTTCCACGCGCTGACGATCAGGCGGCGCGAGTTCGGCTCGCGCCGGATGCGATCGACGACACCCGCGATCTGATCGATAGACCTCCCGTCCGGCGTCGCCCAGGACCGCCACTGGGAGCCGTAGACGGGGCCCAGGTCACCGTTCTCGTCTGCCCATTCGTCCCAGATCGTCACTCCGTGGCGGTGCAGGAAGTCGACGTTCGTCTCCCCGCGAAGGAACCACAGCAACTCGACGATGATCGATCGCAGGTGGAGGCGCTTCGTGGTCAGCGCCGGGAATCCGTCGGCCAGGTCGTAGCGCAACTGCCGACCGAATACGCTGCGGGTGCCGGTGCCCGTGCGGTCGTCGCGGACAACCCCGTGGTCGAGCACCTCCCGTAGCAGATCGAGGTACTGGCGCATCGACACCGAAGACCTTACCAACCGGTCACGCCTCGTCCAGCAACCGGAGCATCGCGTTCCTGTGCTTTTCGTCGCCGATCCCACGGAACCTCCGGCGCAGGCGCCGGCGCAGGACCGCCCGCTCCCAACGGGGCCGATGGAGCTCGTAGTAACGCAACTGGGAGGCACGGTAGAAGCGCTCCACGCCGGGGATCAAAGAGCGCTCGCCATCCGCACCCGTCATCGCTCCCCGCACGTGCCACGCTCGAGCCCCGGCCACCTCATGCTGCCTGTATCCGGCCCGGTGGAGCCGAAGACAGAGATCCGCGTCCTCGAAGTAGAGAAAGAAGCCCTCGTCGAAACCGCCGACCTCCTCGAAGGCCGAACGGCGGACGAGTAGACAGGCGGCCGTGTGCCACCCGGCGCCGACCAGCGGCTTGAGCAAACGCGGCAGCAGACCATGGTTCCATGCGGCCTTCTCGAACCGGTTGCGGAGTCTCTGGATCGCCTCGCCGGGAACACCGACCGGCGGCGACCATACGAACTGCCTGGACCCGTCCGGGTAACGAAGAGCGGGTGCCGCAACCGCGAGCCGCTCGTCCAACTCCTGCGCCTCGACCAGACCTCGCAGGGACTCCTCGTCGATCCGTGCATCCGGGTTCAGAAGCAGCAGATGACGGCCGGCCGACTTCTCGGCGGCCAGATTGCAGGCGGCGCCAAAGCCGAGGTTGCGACCCGCCTCGACGAGTCGCACCGGCAACGCCGTCGACGCGTCCGCCGCGAGCTCGCGAACCATCCCCGTGGAACCGTCAACAGATGCGTTGTCGACCACGACCGCCTCGAGAGTGCTCGCGGCACCACGCTCTGCCTCACCATCCTCCGACCGCCACGCCTCCGCGATCGCCTGGAGGCTCTCCAAACAGACTCTGAGCCAGTCCCCGGCATTGTGGTTGACGACCAGGGCGCTTACCGCCGGGGGTTCCGAACCGCTCACGGGACCTGCTTCCGGAACATGCGCCAGGCTGTCTCCACCTCGTCGGCGAAGCACTCGGCAGCACGGTCCCAGGTCAGGGAGCCCACGCGGCCGGGCCCCTCCGATATCGCCAACCGACGCGCTTCGCCGTCCCCCACCAGCCGCCGGAGCCCCTCGGTCAGGTCCTCGACTTCGAGCCGGTCACAACGCAGCGGATACTCGGGCCACAACTCCGTCAGGGCCGGCGCGTCCGAGACGAGGACCGGAACCCCGGCCGCGAGCGATTCGAGAGGCGGCAGGCCGTAGCCCTCATACTCCGAGACGTAGATCGTTCCCAGCGCCCGCGCATAGAGTCGCGGCAGCAGGTCGTCTTCGACGTAGCCGAGGCGAATCACCCGATCGCCAAGATCCGCGGCACGGACGATGCGGTCCAGTTCCTCCCGCCGGGGCAACTGGTTCCGGCCCGCGATGACCAGGCGGATCTCGGCCGGATTCGGAGCCCCGGGGCACGTCACGGACCCGGTTGGCGACTCCTCGCGCACCAGGCGACCCATAGCCGGCAGCACCAGGTCGAGCCTCCGGCGCGGCAGAACCGAGCCAAGCATCAACAGGTAGGGCGGCCGAACGCCCAGGTCCGCCAGCACCCGGTCCTGCTCCACCCCTCCCGTCCCGTCCGAAGCGGCAGCGGCCTCGAAGCGCGGCGACACCCCCAGAGGCACGACCGCCACCCGTCCAGGCGGCACGCCGTAGCGTTGCTGCAACTCGGCGGCGGTGCGCCGGGTGTCGGTCAGCACCCGCGTTGCCGTTCGCGCGGCGCCGCGCGCGAGGTAGCGGCGACGCCGCAACTCGCGGAAGCTGAAGTCCGCCGGGAAGTGCTCGAAGGAGAGATCGTGGATCGTGACCAGAGACGGTCGCCCGCGGGTTCGGGGCAGGCTGTAGCCGGGCGAAAAGATGAGGTCCACCGGTTGACGCCTGAGCAGCCTGGGCAACCGGAACTGCTCCCACAGGACCGGATGCGCGCCGGGCCGCCCATCGAAGACCGGCTCGACGCGGCAGCTCGCGCTCTCTGGGTCGGCCCACAGCGGGTGCTCAAAGGGATCACCCTTGAAGAACAGTCGCAACCGCCACCCTTCGGCCCGCGGAACTCGACCAAGCGCCGTCAGAATCTCCTCGGTGTAGCGGCCGACGCCGGTCGGCTCCCCCTCCATCTCGTAGCCGACGACGCCGACCGAGCGCGAACCTGCCCCCGTCTCGTTCATCGGACCGCGCCCACCATCCCGTCGTAGATCTCGATCACTTCCTTCGCCGCGGTGCGCCAGGAGAACCCGGCAGCGCGAACGAGGCCGGCCCGCCGATAGTCCCGTCGCAGTGCACCGTCGCCGAGGAGTTCTTCCAGGCCGCGGCGAATAGCCGCCACATCGAGCGGGTCGACGCAAACTGCGGCGTCTCCGCCCACCTCGGTGAGCGAGGACGTGTTCGACGTCAGCACCGGCGTTCCGCATGCCATCGCCTCCACGACGGGCAGACCGAACCCCTCGACGAGGGACGGATACGCCACGACCGAAGCGACGTTGTAGAGGGCGATCAGGTCCTCCTCCCCGACCGCGCCCAAGCGCCGCACGAAGGCGGGCCAGGCACCGCCGAACGCGTCATCCTCCTTCCAGCTGCTACCGCCCACGAGCACCAGCGGCGCACTCTCCCGCAACTCGGGGTCGAGCCCGGCGTAGGCCTCGACCAGACGGGCGATGTTCTTGCGCGGCTCGAGCGAGCCTACCGAGAGGACGAACCGACCCTCGAGCCCGAAGCGCGCCGCGACGCGCTCCCGGGCGGCTGCCAGTTCCGTGCCGTCGAAGGCGACGAAGACCGGCGACGCCGCCTCGTAGACGACGCGAAGCCGATCCTCCGGCAGCACGAACCACTTCCGCACTTCCTTCGCCGTCGCCTCCGAGACGGCCAGAATCGTGGCCTGCCGCGACACCGCCCGCAGAGTACCGAGCAGGCACTGATTGCGGTTGTCCGGCACATGGAACTCCGGGTGGGTCAGGAAGGTCAAGTCGTGGATCGTGAACACGACCGGGCCATCGAAGCAGGCAGGATCGGAGAACGACGGGATGTGGAACAGGTCCAGGTCAGCGCGGCGCGGCCAGCGACCGGTCCCCTTCCGGACGTTTCCCGGCAGTTCATCCAGCAGGCGCTTCCAGGCCCGGGAGTCCGGCTCCGCGCCCAGGGGGTAGAGGCGGAGCGCCGGCGTGCCGCCCCGCTCCTCCGCCTCCTCGGCGAGCGCCTGCAGGAGGCTGACCGAGTACCGGGCGACGCCGTCCCGCGGGCCGAAGATCTTGCTGACGTCGAAACCGACGCGCATCACTGCCTAGGCGGGCCTCGAAGCCTGCGATTCCCGTCTCGTTTCGGCCTGGATGCCAAGCGCCACGCCCCGCAATCTCTTCGCCGCACCGGCCACCAGGTGTCCCTCGCCGTCGAGCTGCTCGATCAGCGGCAGGATGTCCTCGTGCAGCGGATCAACCTGGACCGCCTGCTTCGTCCTCACCCAGACGCCAAGACGCAGTCGGTCATAGCGTTCCCGGCCGATCACCAGCCGCAACAGGTGGCGTAGCGGCCTGGCGGCACCCGATCGTGTGAACCGGCCCAGCAGCACAACGAAGGGTCGGAGCAGGTCCAGGAGCCGGGTCGCCTGCCGCATGGCACCCGGAGCGTACCCCAGACCCCTAGTCGGCGGCCCGAGCCATTTCACCGTAGAGGGCAATCACCTGGTCCGCCGCCCTTTGCCAGGAGAACCGTGCGGCGTGCCGGAAGCCGGCTTCACGGCACCGCCGGCGGAGGGACCCGTCCCGGAGCAGGGACTCCAGGCCACGCCGAATCGCCGACACATCGAGGGGATCGACGCACACCGCCGCGTCGCCGCCCACTTCCACCAGCGAAGAGACGTTCGACGTCAGCACAGGCGTGCCACACGCCATCGCCTCGACGACCGGCAGGCCGAACCCCTCAACCAGGGACGGGTAGGCCACGACCGACGCCAGGTTGTACAGGGCCACCAGATCTCGCTCGTCGACCCGGCCGAGGCGGCGCACGGACTCGGGCCAGTCCGCGACAAAGACGTCCTGCTGCTTCCAGCCGCCGTCCCCCACCAGCACCAGCGGCGTGCTGCCCTGCAGGTCCGGCTCGAGCTCCGAGTACGCCTCGATCAGGCGGGCGACGTTCTTGCGCGGCTCGAGCGTGCCGACCGACAGGACGAACGGACCTCCGATCCCGAAGCGATCCCCGAGTCGTCGTTTCGCGGCCGCCAGCTCCTCCCCCTCCAGCCCGACGAACGCTGGCGACGGCGCCGGGTAAACCACCTGCATGCGCTCGGCAGGTAGTTGAAACCAGCGGCGCACCTCGTCCGCCGTGGCCTGCGAGTCGACCGCCAGCATCGCGTCCTGCCACACGGCACGCAGCGTCGAACGGAGGCAATGGGCCCGGTTGACCGGCCGGTGGTACTCGGGGTGAGTGAGAAAGGTCAGGTCGTGAACGGTGAAGAGCACCGGCCCGTCGAAGAAGCCCGTGTCCGTGAACGAGGTCGTGTGGAACAGGTCGAGGTCGTCCTGCTCCGGATGACGCCCGGGATGCCGCACGGCACTGTCCGGCAGTCGGCCCAGGGTCCGCTCCCAGTCCGCCGGCTCGACCTCGACATCCGGGGCGTAGAGATGCAGGGAGAACCCGTCGCCCTTCTCCGCCCGATCCGCCAGGACCCCCAGAAGGCTGGTCGTGTAACTGGCAATGCCGTCGCGCGGCCCGAAGACCTTGGCGACATCGAAACCGATGCGCATGGTGCCGCGTGATCTGCTAGTTCGGTCGTGGAACAGTGGAGCCGGCGACGCCCGTCCCGTGGTCGGTCCACGCCTCCGTCCGTACATCCAGCGTCAGGCGCCGCAACCGCTCGGCCGTGCCCTCGGTCAGCCGACCGCCCTGGTCGAGCTTGTCGATCAACGGCAGCACTTCCGCCGGATACAGTTCGAAGAAGAGAGCCTCTTCGAGCTCCGCCGCCCGGTCCGACATCTCGTCGATCCTTGTCTGCAACGCACCGCACAACGTCGCAACCCGCGTCACTTCGAGCCGCAAGGCGTGGATCCGCTGCCGGACCCGCAAGAGCACGAAGGCCGCGGCGGCGACTGCTCCGGCACCGAGCAGCACAACAAGAACGACGGACGGCCGCACAACGGCCGCAGACTAGCAGCCGTCGCGGTCTTCCCATCTCACGCCGGGTCGGGATCCTCCGCCAGCCCGATCACCTCGTCATACAGCTCGGCACGCCGCCGCCGCAGGCGCTCCACGGTGCCGGTGCGCAGGCCCACCGTCCACAGTGCCCTCAGACCGTGACCGAGCTCGGCGATCAGGCGGTGGTAGCGGAGGCCGAGCAGCGCCGATGCCGAACAGAGACCGAGCATCCCGGCAACACGCACCCAGAGGGCTTCGGGCACCCAGTCGAACCCCGGCAAGGGCTCGGTCCAGGCGATGCCGACCGCCAGGCTGGCGACGATCCACGCCGTCGGCAGAATGACGAGACCGAGCATCATCTTGAGCCCCGCCTGCTCCTTTCTGGTCTTCGAGAGCTTCTTCGCGCCGAGCGCCACCAGGAGGGCCGCCGGCAGGTTGATCAGGTTGCCGACCAGAACGACGGTCGGCAGAAGCAGAAGCATGACCAGCGCCTCGGCACCAAGCAGCCCCAGGCGTAGGACCGTCCGTGCCAGCGGCACGCCGTCCAGCTCCCGGTCATTCAGGCCCAGCAGTCGAAGCGCGTCGTCGTAGCGCCTCACCCTGTCCAGGAGGCTTGCCGTCCCCTCAGGGTCGATGGCGCTCCGCGTACCGTAGCCGGTCCAGACGCGGGCAAAGCCCTCGTCCCTTTCGCGCATCGGAGCCCGCCGCAACCGCTCGCCCGCCCGGGCGGCAGTCTCGGCCCGCACCAACGACCGCACCCGCTCCATCGCCCGGTGAATGCCCCAACTCTCCGTCGGGTGGGTCACATCGACCAGTTGCTCCTCGATCACGCCCGTCATCCGTTCGACGAACGTGTCCATCGACGGATCGCCCGCAAGATCGGCCGGCAACTCAACCGGTGGGTGGAAGGTCACCAGAGCCCGGGACCGGAACCTGTGTTTTCGCTCGTAGTGCAGCCCGACCGGCACGAGCGCCGGGTCGCCTCCGTTCTCCCGCGCCAGTTGGAACAGGCGCGCCGCTCCGGCCCGCAACTCGAGCAGGCTCGGCTCGTCGTGTGTGGCCCCTTCGGGGAAGATGGCCACGAAAGACTGGCGGGCCGCCCTGGCAAGGGCGGCAACACTCCGGTGGTTCGCCGCCCGGCGTTCCCGATCGCTTGCCGGGGCGCCCGCTTCACCGCGATCCCGAGCCCGGTACAGTGGCACGGCGCCGACGCCGCGCAGCAGCCAGCCCACGATGGGCAGACGGAACAGGCCGTGACGGGCCCCGAACGTGACCGGCCGCGGACAGAAGCCGAGGATCAGGATGCCGTCGGCGAGACCGTTGGGGTGCCAGGCGACGAGCAGGCCGCCACCATCCTGAGGTACGTTCTCTCTCCCCGTGACCTCGACCCTGCGGAAGAACAGCCTCGCCAGCATCCGCAGAAAGAACGTCAGGCAACGCCTTCGGAACCCGGGTGGCGCGTTCCGCGCCACCCGTGAACCATCCGTACGGCCGTCATCGGGCGTACGGATGGCACCCGGTGGATCGACGCAGTTCATAGACGCAGTTCGCAGACGCAATTGTACGCCACCGGAGACCCCCGGAATGCCCCAACCGTCCGACCGGTCGGACGCTTGACAACTCCTTTCCCCGGCCCTACCGTCTCCTCATCGATGCAATGGAAGGAGGCGCCATGACACCGCCGGGCCATCTTCAGCCCCCGGCCCACCTGAGCCGAAGCGCCCAGGATGCGAAGCCGGGGGCCGCCAAGTCCGCAGCCTGAGTGGACGAACGACATCCGGCCGCTTGACCGTCACCTGAATCGCCCGCGCATCTCAGTCGGATCACTGATCTGAACCGGATCGCGACGAGGCCAACCGGAACGAGTCGAGGCCCAGCGGGCGCCGAACGCCCACCGCGAAAACGCATCCATCCAGGCTTTGGACACCTCCGAGAGCGCAGGTTGACACCTGCGCTCTCGCTGCGTTCAGGCGTGCCGAACGCGCAGCACCCGGCCGCAGCCGCGGCCCGTCCCGGTACCGGATCGAGGTTCCCGGAGGTGGTTTCCGTCTAAGTCAGTGTGATTGCCTACATGAGTTCCGCGACGCCCTGGGGCATCGAGGCGCGAGAGGTCCAGGTGGAGGTGGGGGCCGACTTCGGTCTGCCCGCGATGCAGTTGATCGGGTTGCCGGACACCGCCGTGCGCGAAAGCCGCGACCGGGTCCGTTCCGCGATCCGTAACAGCGGCTACGACCTGAAGAACCGCAACGTGGTGATCAATCTCGCCCCGGCCGACCTGAAGAAGGAAGGCAATCAGCTCGACCTGGCGATCGCTCTTGGCCTCCTCACCGCCCACCGCGAGCTGACGACCGATTCGCTGGAAGGCCGCATGGCCTGTGGCGAACTGGGCCTGGACGGCGAGGTACGTCCCATCCGGGGCGCCCTTCAGGTCGCCGAGTTGGCCGGCCGGCTCGGCATCCGCGAACTCCTGCTCCCGGCCGCCAACAGCCGCCAGGCCGCGGCGCTTTCCGGGACCCCGGTGATTCCGATCACGCACCTCCGCGAGGCGATCCAGCACCTGAGCGGCGACCTGACCATCGCCCCGGCCACCCCGCTGCCCCGTGCCCGGGCGAACGGCGCGATTCCGGACTTCTCCGATGTCCGGGGCCAGGAAACCGCCAAGCGAGCGCTCGAGGTCGCAGCCGCCGGGGGCCACAACGTCCTCTTCATGGGGCCGCCGGGCACCGGCAAGACGATGCTCGCTCGCCGGTTGCCGGGCATCCTGCCTCCACTCGGTGAAACGGAAGCGATCACCGTCACCAAGATTCACTCGCTCTCGGGCTCCGCGCGTGGCAACGCACTGCTGTGGACACGCCCTTTCCGCAGCCCGCACGCCGGGGTTTCGTCGTCCGGACTGATCGGGGGCGGCTCCATGCCGCGCCCCGGAGAGATCAGCCTCGCACACGGCGGCGTGCTGTTCCTCGACGAACTGCCCGAGTTCCGGCGCGACGCGCTGGAAGCGCTGCGCCAGCCGCTCGAGGACGGCGTCGTCACCGTCGTCAGGGCTCAGGCCCGACTTACGTTTCCGGCCCGCTTCACCCTGGTCGCCGCCTGCAACCCCTGCCGTTGCGGCCATCTTGGAGATCCCCGCGCGGAATGCGTCTGTACCACACGGGACATTGACCGCTACCGCCGTCAGCTCTCGGGACCTCTGCTCGACCGAATCGATCTCCACGTCGAGATGCCGGTGCCCAGTCTGGAGGAACTCAAGGGCCCGGCATGTGAAACGTCCGCCTCGATCGCTGAGCGCGTGGCGGCCACCAGACGCACCCAGGCCTCCCGGTTCCCAGCCGGACATCCGACTCCGTTGAACAGCGCGATGACGCGACGGGAACTCGATCGCTACTGCCGACCGACGGCCGCCGCACAAAGCCTCATCGACGCCGCGTTCGAGCGCCTGGCCATGTCCGCGCGGGCTCTGACCCGTGCGCTCAAGGTCGCTCGCACGATCGCCGACCTGGACGAGTCCCCCAAGGTCGACGTCACCCACGTTGCGGAGGCGATCCAGTACCGACCGCTGGATCGCAGCGGACCGTGACGTCGAAGCAGAAGGCGGCCCGGCCGGGCTCTCCCCTCCGCCCCGTCCGGCCGCCCACTAACGACCGCAGGCGGGTGCTGCTAGAGTCACTCCGTCGATCCGGTACTCCGCGCCGCCCTCGGGAGGGCCGGTTTCTTGACATCGATCCGCGCAAGACGGACAATATTCGGGTTCTTCTATACATCGGGCCCCGGCGACTGACGCCCGCAGCGACTCAGCCCCACACAGGCTTCTTTCAGCATGCGATCCAGGTTTCACACGATTGTCTTCGTCCCGCATTCCCAGAAGCGGACCCGACAGTTCCGTGTCAGCAGTCGCTGGTTGACGGCCGTCGCGGCTGCAACGGCCCTCGTCCTGGGGTTTGTCGGCTGGGTCTCCGTCACCCAGATGCGGTCGGCGGCGGAACTCCGCGACCTTGCCCGCATCGAGCGCGAGAACGAGCAGTTGCGTCGTGCGAACGATACCTTCGAAGCCAGCATCTCTCGCCTGCAGCGAGCGCTGACCGACGCCGAGGACCGCACTCGCGACCTCGCGATCGTCGCCGGTCTCGAGCAGATGGTGGGTGGCGAACCGCAGACTCGCCCATCCGAGACTGGCGCCGGCGGCGGCTACTCGAGCCCCACGGTTTCCAGCAGTCACGACCTGTCGCTGCTCGAAGCTCGAGCCTCCCGGCTCGACGGCCAGCTCGACGAGGTGAAGGGGGCCGTCGAGGATCGCCTTCTTCTGCTCCGTTCCACGCCCATGACCTCGCCCGTGCGTGGCGTGATCAACAGCGGTTTCGGTTTCCGCCGCGATCCGATCACCGGGCAGCGTGCCCACCACGACGGCATCGACATCTCGGCAGGCCGTGGCCAGCCGGTCTTCGCGACGGCCGACGGCATCGTCGTGCGCGCTGCAAGGGCGGGCAACCTGGGGCGCGCCGTCTACGTGGTCCACCGCTTCGGCTACGAAACGCGCTTCGGCCATCTGTCGAAGATACTGGTCGAAGAGGGCCAGGAGGTGCGGCGCGGCGACACGCTGGGCTGGGTCGGCAACTCCGGGCGAGCGACCGGCTACCACCTGCACTACGAAGTCCGTCGCGGCGGCGACACGCGCGACCCCTTCGAGTTCATGCGAGACCAGGGATAGCGGCAGCACCGCGACCGCGGACGTGTCGCGCCCCGGGGAACTCACACACGGCGAATCGTCGCTGCGAATCGGCAGAGTGTCCGGGCTCGCCGCAGTCGCGCACCTTCCCACGGAAACGAGTCGATGATCTCCAAAGCGATCACCCGCGTCTTCGGCAGCAAGCATGACCGCGACCTGAAGCGGCTCCAACCGCTCGTCGACGCGATCAACGCCCTCGAACCGGGACTCGAGTCGCTGAGCGACGATCAGTTGCGGGCTCGCTCAAGCGAGGCCCGAACGCGGCTCGACCAGGGCGCCGACCTCGACGATCTGCTGGTGCCCGCTTTCGCCACGGTCCGCGAGGCCTCGCGGCGCACCCTGGGGATGCGGCACTACGACGTCCAGTTGCTGGGCGGCATCGTGCTTCACCAGGGGAAGATCGCCGAGATGAAGACCGGCGAGGGCAAGACCCTCGTCGCGACCCTGCCGGTCTACCTCAACGCCCTCGCCGGCCAGGGCGCCCACGTGGTCACCGTGAACGACTACCTGGCCCGCCGCGACGCCGAGTGGATGGGGCAGATTTACCGGTTCCTCGGTCTCGATGTCGGCGTGGTCCAGCACGGCTTGACGGATCAGGAACGCCAGCAGGCCTACGGCGCGGACATCACGTACGGGACGAACAACGAGCTCGGCTTCGACTACCTGCGCGACAACATGAAGTTCACGCTCGAGTCCATGGTTCAGCGTGGCCACCACTTCGCGATCGTGGACGAGGTCGACTCGATCCTGATCGACGAAGCGAGAACACCACTGATCATCTCCGGACCTTCGGAGCAGTCGACAGAGAAGTACACCCTCGTCAACCGGATCATCCCCAAACTCGAGCGCGGCGAGGAGCTGCGCGACGGCGACCGGAAGTACACGACCGGTGACTTCGTCTGCGACGAGAAGACCCACACCGCGAACCTGACGGACGAGGGCGCGTCCAAGGTCGAGAAACTCCTCGGCATCGGCAACCTGTACGAGATGGAGAACATGGATGTACTCCACGCGGTCAACCAGGGGCTGCGCGCGCACCATCTCTACCGGCGCGACGTCGAGTACCTGATGGAGAACGGCCAGGTCGTCATCGTCGACGAGTTCACCGGCCGCAAGATGCCCGGCCGGCGCTGGTCGGACGGCCTGCACCAGGCGGTCGAGGCAAAGGAAGGCGTGCGGATCGAACGCGAGAACCAGACCCTGGCCACGATCACGTTCCAGAACTACTTCCGCATGTACGAGAAGCTGGCCGGCATGACCGGCACGGCCGACACCGAAGCCGGCGAGTTCAGCCAGATCTACGATCTCGACGTGGTCGTCGTACCGACCAACGAGCCGATGATCCGCGACGACCGCTCGGACCTCGTCTACCGTACGGCGCCCGAAAAGTGGAATGCCGTGGTCGAGGAGATCAAGGACTGCCAGAAGCACGGCCAACCGGTGCTGGTCGGCACGATCTCGATCGAGAACAGCGAGATGCTGTCGCGCCTGCTCAAGAGGAACAGGGTCCAGCATGTCGTGCTGAACGCGAAGTACCACGAGCGCGAAGCGTCGATCGTGGCGCAGGCCGGCCGCCGCGGCGCGGTGACGATCGCCACGAACATGGCCGGTCGCGGCACGGACATCGTCCTCGGTGGCAACCCCGAACAGATGGCGCAGGCCGAGGTCGACAGGGACAAGGACCCGGAAGGCTTCGCCCAGGCGCTGGAGCGCTACAAGAAACTGTGCGCAGCGGAACGGGAAGAGGTGGTCGCCGCCGGCGGTGTGCACATCCTCGGCACCGAGCGGCACGAGTCGCGTCGGATCGACAACCAGCTTCGTGGCCGTTCGGGCCGCCAGGGCGATCCCGGTTCCTCGCGCTTCTACCTCTCCCTGCAGGACGACCTGATGCGTATCTTCGCTTCGGACCGCGTCCAGGCTCTGATGAAGCGGCTCGGCATGGAGGAAGGGGTGCCGATCGAGGCCGGCATGGTCAACCGGGCGATCGAGCGCGCCCAGACGCAGGTCGAGGGCCGGAACTTCGAAATCCGCAAGAACCTCCTCGAGTACGACGACGTGATGAACAAGCAGCGCGAAGCGATCTACGAGCTGCGCCGCGACATCCTGCTCGGTCGCGAGGGGCGTGACTACGTGATGAAGATCGCCAGCGACGTCGTCGACTACCTGATCGAGCGGCACTGCCCCACCAAACTGGATCCCCGCGACTGGAAGCTTGAGGAGATGCGTTCCGAGATCCGGACGTTCTTCGATCTCGAGGAGGCCGACCTGGGGGCGCCGCTCGACGAACTGGGCACCGAGGAACTCCAGGACGCGATCCTGAGCGCCGCCGAGCGGAGCTACAGCGAGAAGGAGGAGACGCACGGCGCCGAAGCGCTGCGCGCCGCCGAGCGCCACCACATGCTCCGCGTGGTCGACACCGCCTGGAAAGACCACCTGCTCGCTCTCGATCACCTCAAGGAGGGCATCGGCCTGCGCGGTTATGGCCAGCGGGACCCGAAGAACGAGTACAAGCGCGAAAGCTACGAACTGTTCACCGAAATGAAGGAGCGGACCGAGGACACGATCATCAAGGATCTGTTCCGTCTACGGCCCGTTTCCGCCGAGGAGATCGCGGAACTCGAACGCCGCCGCCGTGCGATCGGCCCGCAGGGAATGAGCTTCCGCCATCCGAGCGCCCTCGGCCTGCCGGCTGCTCCCGCCGGTACCCAACCCGGCGCGGGACCCGGCATGCCCGGCATGCCCGGCATGCCTGGCGCGGGTCCTTCCGGTCCCGCACCCGCCGGATTCCCGCCACCGCAGGGCCCCACCGGACCGCCCATGCGGCCGCAGAAGCCGCGCACCGTCGTCCGGCCCCAGGCCAAGGTCGGCCGCAACGCCCCCTGCCCCTGCGGCTCCGGCAAGAAGTACAAGAAGTGCCACGGCGCTCCCGTCGCCGTGTAGAAGTCGGCACGAACGCCCCGGAATCGGCACGGAGCGGCGCCCGGAACCGCCCCCCGCCGACCAGGCGTGCGGATGCGCGCCGCCTTCCCAGTTGATAGCGTTCGGCATGGAAACGCCGGATTCCGGGGGTGACGCCCCCGCACTTGCCCTTACCTTCGACGACGTCCTTCTGGCGCCGGGCCTGTCGGAGGTGCATCCGAACGATGTCCGCCTCGACACCCGCATCACGCGCGGGATCGAGCTGAATATCCCGTTGATCTCGGCCGCGATGGACACCGTGACCGAGGCCGAGTTGGCGATTGCCCTGGCTCAGGAGGGCGGCATCGGGGTAGTCCACAAGAACCTGACGATCGACGACCAGGCCACCGAGGTTGACCGGGTCAAGCGCTCAGAGGCGGGCATGATCGTCAACCCGATCACGATCCGGCCCGAGCGGCTCATCCACGAAGCGCTCGACCTGATGGCCCGCTACAAGATCTCCGGCGTCCCGGTGACCGACGGCGACGGCCACCTGGTCGGCATCCTGACCAACCGCGACCTGCGGTTCGAGACAAACCTGGGCCTGCCCGTGTCCGACCTGATGACCCACGAGAACCTCGTCACCGTTCCGGAGGGAACGACTCTCGAACAGGCCAAGGCCCAGCTTCACCGCCACCGGATCGAGAAACTCCTCGTCGTGGACGACGAGGGCAACCTGAAGGGCCTGATCACGGTCAAGGACATTCAGAAGATGATGCAGTACCCGATCGCCTGCAAGGACGACCTCGGTCGTCTCCGCGTGGCGGCGGCGGTCGGGACCGCAGGCGACTACCTGGAACGGGCGCACGCGCTGGCGGCGGCCCAGGCCGACGTCCTCGTCGTGGACTCCTCTCACGCCCACAGCCTCGGCGTCCTCGAGGCGACCGCCCGGATCCGCGAGGCACTGCCCGACGCTCAACTCCTCGTCGGCAACGTGGCGACGGCTGAAGGCGCACGATCGCTCGCTGAGCGCGGCGCGGACGGGATCAAGGTCGGCATCGGCCCGGGGAGCATCTGCACCACACGCGTCGTCACCGGCGCCGGCATGCCCCAGGTGACGGCAATCCGCGACGCCGCCGGCGCCGCCGGCGATCTGCCCATCGTCGCCGACGGCGGTATCCGCTTCTCGGGCGACCTGACCAAGGCGCTGGCCTGCGGCGCTCACGGCGTGATGGTCGGCTCCCTGCTCGCCGGCACCGAGGAAAGCCCCGGCGAGACGATCCTCTATCAGGGCCGCAGCTACAAGGCGTATCGGGGCATGGGCTCCCTGTCCGCGATGGCCGAAGGCAGCGCCGAGCGGTACTTCCAGTCGGACGATCAGCCGCTATCGAAGCTGGTCCCGGAGGGCATCGAGGGAATGGTCCCCCACAAGGGCAGCGTGCACCAGGTCATCGCCCAACTAACCGGCGGCCTGCGCGCTGGCATGGGCCTCTCCGGCTGCGGGAGCATCGGCGAACTGAGAACCTCCGCCCGCATGGTCCGGGTCACCGCCGCGGGCCAGAAGGAAGGCCACGCCCACGACGTGGTGATCACGAAAGAGTCGCCCAACTACTGGGTCGACCGCAGTTGAGCCTGCCGTCAACCTACGCCACGTTCCAGGCGCGGGGATCGAGATCGTAGGGCAAACGCGTGAGACTCGTCATGCCGTTCTCGGTCACGACGACAAGATCCTCGAGACGCACACCCCACCCGGCTTCCGGGTCGTAGAGCCCGGGTTCGATCGTCACCACGTCGCCGGCCCGGAGTTCCTCCGTGCCCGGTCCGCTTTCCCGGAAGCTGGGCAGTTCGTGCAGTTCGTAGCCGACGCCGTGGCCGAGCAGGTGGAAGTAACCCCTTTGCGCGCCGGGGTTCCTGTCGGGCACCTCGAAGCCCGCGTTCTCGAACAGGCGGCACACACGCTCGTGCAGGGTCCATCCCCGCACGCCGGGCCGAACGGCCTCGAGACTCGTATCGAGCGCTTCCAGCACGAGGCCGTGCGCTCGCAGCAGGTTCTCCGGCGGCTCGCCGACGCAGAAGGTCCTCGTACAGTCGGCGAAGAGGAGGCCCCTCGGGAACAGGTCGACGACGACGGACTCGCCTGCCCTGAGAACCCGTTCCGGGGTGCCAGTGCTGTGGCCGGTCGCTCCCTCCTCCGCTGGAGCGACAATGGAGCTCTCGGGCTGTTCCAGACCGCGGCCGGCGAACACCTGAGCCGCAAGCCCCTTGACCCGGGCCACGGTAAGACGCTCCTCCGCGAACCACAGCTCCTTTCCCGTTCGGATCGAGCAGCCGGCCAGCATCCGCGCCACCGATTCGAAGGCCTCGACCGTTGCTCGACCGGCGACGGCAATCCCCTCGATCTCGCGCGGGGTCTTGGTCCGGCGGAGCGCCAGCATCACTCGGCGTCCCGAGACAGGCTTCCATCCGCCTTCTTCGAGGGTCCCCGCCATTGCCAGGGCAGCGCCCGCCACCGGCCGGCCAGCAACCGCCACTCGACCCGGGACAACGCCGGCTCGAGCGAATGCCGCCATGACCGCCGCCGCGAGAATCTCCGCGGAGGTCTTCCCTTCGCGCCGAAGGGTCTCCATCCCGAAGTCGGCCGGGTGAATCAGCTCGACGCCCCCGGCCTCAGCGCGGGCCGCCTCATCCCGCTCCATCGGCGTGAAGTACGCGAGAAAGGCGCCACCGCCATGTGCCACCACGCAGGCATCTCCCAAGCGGGCGCCTCCGACGAAGGGCAGCAGATCCGGGTCGCGGCTCGACCCGGCGAGCACCAGGAGAGCCTCGGCCTCCTCCCCGGCCAGCAACTCGGCCAGAAGTTCGCTGCGCGGCCAGGTCATCCCGGCGCCCCAAAGCTCCCTAGACGTGGTCGTCCAGGAACGCCTGGAACTGCATCTTCGGAGCCGCGCCGGTCATGCGACCGGCGATCTCACCATCCTTGAACAGGATGAAGTGCGGGATCCCCTGCACGCCGTAACGCACGGCGACGTCCTGGGCATGGTCGACATCCAGCTTGGCGATCCTGAGCCGGCCGTCGTATTCATCCGCGAGCTCGTCGAGTACCGGGGCCACCATGCGGCAGGGGCCGCACCAGGTAGCCCAGAAGTCGACCAGAACCGGGCTATCGGCGCCCAGCACCTGGTCCTCGAAGCTCTGGCTGTCCACGTTGAAAATCTGTTCGCTTGCCATGGGGTTTAGGTCCCTCGTGTCAGGTTAGTCAGTTGGTGGGACTCTCGAGACGGAGAAAGTACTCCCGCGCCGCGTCGGCGTCACGTCCTATCTGCGCGGAAAGGTCCATCATCGACGAGAACAGCTTCTCCTCGCGAAGGTGCCGGCAGAACGACAGCTCGACGCGCTCGCCATACACATCGCTCGAAAAGTCCAGGATGTGGCTCTCGATCACCCGCCGGTAGTTCTCGTACACGGTCGGCCGGGTGCCGATGTTCGTCACGGACCGGAACGCCGCCTCGAAGCTGGGAAAGTACACCTTGGTCACGTACACACCGTTGTGCGGGTAGAGTTCGTTCTCGGGCGCCAGGTTGATCGTCGGCCACCCGAGCCGCTGCCCCATCCGGTCGCCGCGGGCGATCGTGCCCGTCATTGTGTACGGACGTCCGAGCAGATCGTTCGCCTCGGCGATCCTGCCTTCCAGCACGAGGCCGCGGATCCGGCTGCTCGACACCCGCTCGCCACCCGAACGCACTTCGTCGATCTCCACCGCCGCGAAGCCGCAGGACGCTCCCATCTCCTTGAGCAGCGCCATGTTGCCCTCACGCCGGCGGCCGAAGGTGAAGTTCGAGCCGACATAGAGCTCGGCAACCCCGAGCTGGCCATGCAGAAAGTCCCGCACGAACGATCGGGCCCGGGTATTCGAGAACTCATGCGAGAAGTGGATCGTGAGCACGTACTCGATGCCGGCCGCCGCCAGCAGGGCCTCCTTCTGGTCCTGGGTCACCAGCCGCGGCGGCGCTTCGTCCGGTCGGACGACGCTCAGGGGATGCGGATCGAAGGTGATCACGGCAGAAGGAACGCCGACTTCCCGGGCACGGCCGGCCACCATGTCCAGCACGCTCTGCTGGCCGATGTGGATTCCGTCGTAGTTGCCGATCGTGGCGATCACGCCACGCGGCAGTTCCGTCGACTTCATCGCGTCCCGGATCGCCGGCATCAGGGATTCGCCCCCACCGTGGCCGGCGCGGCGTTCGACGTCCCCTCCAGGGCGACGACCCGACCCACCAGGTCGTCCGCGAAGGCATCGGTCACCTCGACCTGCGCGAGCCCGCCCGCGACGATGTCGGCCAGCGACAGGTCGTTCGTGCCGTTGCCTGCGTCGCGGGAGACGACGTCGTTGATCAGCACCCGGCCGTCGACGTCCGGTGCCATGCCCTGGTGCCGGGCACAGAGCAGGTGCTCCGTCTCCTCGCAGGGACCCTCGATCAACATCGGCAGGGTCCTGCCGACGAAACGCTGGCGTCGCTCCAGGGCGATCTCCCGTTGCAACTCGAGCAACCGCTCCTTGCGCTCTTCCGCCACCCGCCGCGGTACCTGGTCCGGCAACGCCGCCGACGGCGTATCGCTCTCGCGGCTGTACAAGAACGCCCCGAGGTGGTCGAAGCGAACTTCGGCAACGAACTGGAGCAGGTCCTCGAAGGCCGCTTCGTCCTCCCCCGGAAAGCCGACGATGAAGGTCGTGCGCAGGCTCACCTCGGGATCGAGTTCGCGCGCGCGCTCGAAGATCCGCCGGTAGCGGTCGGCGGTTCCGCCCCGGCGCATCGCCCGCAGCATGCGCCCGTCGCTGTGTTGCAGCGGCATGTCGAGGTACGACGCGACTCGCGGTTCGGCCGCCATCAGCTCGAGCAGCGCGTCGTCGAGGGTGGTCGGGTACGCATAGAGGAACCGGATCCACTCGGCGTCGGTGCCCGCGAGAAGCGCCTCCACCAGACGCGCGAGACCGTGCCGGCCGTACCCCAGATCCTCTCCGTACCGGGTCGTGTCCTGAGCCACGAGCACGAGTTCGCGCGCGCCGCGCGCCACGAGGTTCCGTCCCTCCGCGACCAGGCTGTCCACGGTGCGGCTGCGCAGCCGGCCCCGCCACACCGGAATGGCGCAGAAGGTGCACGGGTTGTTGCACCCCTCCGCGACCTTGAGGTACGCGTAGCCGCTCGTCGTGAGCAACCGGCTGTCCCGGTGGTCGAACACGAGGTGAGACGCCGAGGGGTCCGCGGCCGGCGCGCCGCCGAGCCGCACCAGGGAACCCACCTGCCGCAGCGAGTCGAGATCGACGAAGCCGTCGATCTCCGGGATTTCGGCCTGGAGTTCCTGGCCGTACCGGTTCGCCATGCAGCCCGCGACCAGGACCTTCCGGACCGGCGCGCCGCCGTCTGACTTTCGGGCAGCGGCGTCCAGGATCGCGTCGATCGACTCCTCCCTGGCCTCGTCGATGAAGCCGCAGGTGTTCACGATGACCGTCTCCGCCTCGTCCAGATCCGCGACCAACCGGTAACCCTGGCGGCCCAGGACGCCGAGCATGATCTCGCTGTCGACGTGATTCTTGGCGCAACCGAGGCTGACCAGGCCTACCGCGACCCGGCGCCCCGGCCCGCCGGACTGGCCGCCCGGCTCCGCCCTGCTCCCGGCGTTCGACACGGGGCCGGCTACGAGGCGGCGGCCGCCGCCCGGCGCTGGCGCGCCGACGGATCGATCGCGGCCAGGAGTTCCTCGCGGCCGACATGCTGACCCTTCATCACGTCCTGGGCCGTGCTGTACTTCAGCGCGTCGTCGTTGTGCCACAGCTCGTGGAAGAGCTGCTTCACCCGCCGCCGCGACATGCGGCAGAACAGGTCGCAAAGCGCCGCCGACCGGGCGGCCGAGTCGGTGCCGTTCTGCGCCTCGCCGTGGGCCCGCGAGATCGAAGCGGCCATGGCGAAGAGTTCGTTGACCACGTCCACGAGCCGGAACAGGAACATTTGGCGACGCTCCATCTTCTCGCGGTAGACGAGCATGCCGTGGAAGCTCTCGCGCGCCAGCTTGCGCGCCGCGCGATCGATGAAGCGGAGGTGCCGGGCGTGGCGGCCATACCCGACGTAACGCGGCCAACGACCCCACGCCAGCCACCGGGTCGGATACCACCAGGCGTAGAAGAGGCCGATCTTCGGCAGCGCCGCCAGCTTGGTGCCGAAGCCGGCACGCTTGTCGATCAGGGCACCCGCGACCTGAAGGTGCTTGTCCACCGCCTCGCGGGCCATGATCAGGTGCATGATCTCGCTCGAGCCCTCGAAGATGCGGTTGATCCGGAAGTCGCGCATCATTCGCTCGATGCCGACCGGGTCCTCGCCGCGGTCGCGCAGCGAGGACTCCGTCTCGTAGCCGCGGCCGCCCCGCACCTGCATCGTCTCGTCGATGATCTGCCAGCCGCGCCAGGTGTTCCACTCCTTGCAGGCCGCGCTCTCGAGCCGCAGGTCGAGCTTCTTGTTGTTCGACATGTGGCTGGCCAGCTTGACGATCGCCTCCATGGCGAAGCCGTAGGCCGCGATGTCCGAGATCTTCTGCGCGATCGCCTCGTGCTTGCCGATCGGCACGCCCCACTGAACCCGGCTGCTGCTGAACTCGCGCACCGCCCTCAGGCAGTACTTGGCGGCGCCGACCGAGCTGTTGGGGATCGACAGGCGCCCGTCATTCAACGTGGTCAGGGCGATCTTGAGACCCTTGCCCTCCTTGCCGATCAGGTTCTCCTTCGGCACCCTCACGTTGTCGAACTGGATGATTCCATTGGCGAGGGCCCTGAGCCCCATGAAGTGGCAGCGGCGCTCCACCGTGACCCCTTCCCAGTCCGTTTCCACGACGAAGGAGCTGATCTTCTCCGTCGCGGGGTCCATCGCCATGACCACCAGGAGGCCGGCCTTGGTGCCGTTCGTGCACCACAGCTTGGTGCCGTTGAGCAGGTAGAAGTCGCCGTCGAGCACTGCCGTAGTCGACAGGCGCGCAGGATCGGAGCCCACCTCGTGCTCGGTCAGGGCGAAGGCGGAGATTTCGCCGGAGGCGCAGCGCGGCAGGTACTTCCGCTTGAGCTCCTCGGTGCCGAACAGATTGAGCGGCTGCGGTACGCCGATCGACTGGTGAGCCGACAGCAGAGCCGTCAGGTTGCCGTCGAAGGCGCCGATCAGCTCCATGACCTGGGCGTACTCGACCTGGTCGAAGCCGAGCCCCCCGTACTCCGTCGGGATCTTCATGCCGAAGGCGCCAAGCCTGGCGAGACCGTCGAGCACGTGGTCCGGGTAGTCCTCCGAGGCGTCGATCTCGATCGGATCGACCTCGTCCCGGAGAAAGTCGCTGAGCGCCGAGTAGAAGGACTCGAACTCCGGGCGCCACTCGTCCCGCGTGGGATAGGGGTTGATCAGGTCGAAGCGGAAGTTGCCAAGGAACATCTCCTTCATGAAGGACGGGTTCTTCCACTCCTTCTGGCGGGATGCTTCGGCGACCGCACGGGCCTTCTCTTCGCTCACTCGAACCTGTTGCTGGCTCATCGACGGATCTCCTGTGGCCGACTGGGCTCCTGTTGGATGCAGACTGGCAAGGGTTCGTCCCGACGCGCGGGGACGGGCGCATTGTACCCGGCCGCGACCGCCACCGCCCTACGTGCTTTCCCTCTCGCCCCAGGCGCCGCCGCCCGGTGTTTCGAGCACCAGGAGGTCTCCCGGCTCGACATCGGCCTGATCGACGGAGGCCAGTTCCCGGACCCCGCCGGAGGCACGCAGGATGCGGGCGCGGCCAACGGTTCCGCTCGCGCCGCCGAGGACGCCGAACGGCCGCTCCACGCGGTGCTGCCCGAGCACCGACACCTGCTGCCGGGTCAGGAACCGCAACTCGCGCCGAAGACCGTCGCCGCCCGGAAACTTCCCGGCCCCGCCCGAGCCCGGCCGCAGGCTGAATCGCTCGAGACGCACCGGATAGCGGTGCTCCAGCACTTCAGGGTCGGTGATCCGCGTATTCGTCATGTGCGTGTGGACGCCGCTGGCCCCGGCGAACCCGGGACCGGCGCCGGCGCCCCCGCCGACCGTCTCGTAGTAGCCGAAGCCGTCGTCGCCGAACAGCGTGTTGTTCATCGTGCCCTGTCCGCAGGCACAGAGTCCCAGCGCCCGGATCAGCGTGTCGACCACCCGCTGGCTCGTCTCGACGTTGCCCCCCACGACCGCAGGGCAGCGCTTCGGGTCGGCCGGGAACTCGGGATTCAGCATGCCGCGCGGAATCTCGATCTCGACCGGTTCGAGCAACCCCTCGTTGAGCTGCAGCGGCACTCCGATGAGCAGCCGCAGAACGTAGATCGTGGCGCTCCGGACGATCGCCGGCGTCGCGTTCAGGTTGCCCGGGTGGACCGGGGCACTGCCGGTGAAGTCGATTCGCGCCGACCCGCGCTCGATCGTCACCTCGACTTCGATCGGCGAACCGTCGTCCAGCCGCTCGAGAGCGTGAAAGGACTGGCGTCCCGCGCTCCGCACGTGTTCCTCGAGGGCGACCTCCATCCGGTCGGCGGCGCGCGAGTAGAGCGCCGTCATGTAGCGGCGCACTTCGTCCTCGCCGTGATCGGCAGCGAGTTGCCGTAGCGCGGCCACTCCACGCCGGTTGGCCGCAACCGCCGCGCCGAGATCGGCGAGATTCTCCGCCACCGACCGGGACGGCGACGGCCCGCGGCTCAGCAGCGCCTCCATCCGCTCCCACCGAGGCTCGCCGGCTTGCACCAGGAGTTGCGGCGCGATGACGACGCCCTCCTCGGCCAGGTTGGCGGCCTTCGGCGGCATCGACCCGGGACGAATGCCGCCCAGTTCGGCGTGGTGGGCCCGGTTGGCGACGTAGCCGAGCAGCCGGCCGTCGACGTGGGCCGGAGCGATGACGGTGATGTCCGGCAGGTGGGACCCGCCGTAGCCCGGGTGGTTCGTGACCGCCACATCGCCCGGCCCGAGCTCGAGCTCGGCGGCGAGGCCGCGCACGCACTCGCCAAGGGCGCCCAGGTGGACCGGAATGTGGGGCGCATTGACCAGCAGACGCCCACCGGCATCGAGCAGGCCGCACGAGAAGTCGAGCCGCTCCTTCACGTTCACCGACATCGCCGTCCGCTGGAGCATCACGCCCATCTCGGACGCGATCGCAGCGAACCGGTTACTGAACAGCTCAAGCCGGACGGGGTCCATCGGGCGCAGTCTACGCCGGGGCCTCAGGACTCGCTAAGGTACCGCTTCCACGTCCTCCGAGACCTCAGGAGCCGCCATGACCGACAGCACGATGATGGACTTCCCGTTGACGATCCGCATGATCTTCGATCACGGCCGCCGGGTCTACGCGGACAGCCGCGTGATCACCTGCCAGGCGGACGGCGCGCGGGTCGGCACCTATGCCGAGGTCGCGGGCCACGCCGCGCAGCTCGCCCACGCGCTGAAGGGCCTCGGCATCAAACCGGGCGACCGCGTCGGTACCTTCGCGTGGAACAACCAGGAGCACATGGAGGCCTACTTCGCCATCCCGTGCATGGGCGCCGTCCTCCACACCCTGAACATCCGGCTGTTCCCGGAGCAGTTGACCTACGTGACGAACCACGCGGAGGACCGCATAGTACTCGTCGACGATTCCCTCATCCCGCTGCTGGCCCAGGTCGCCGCCGACCTGACCACCGTGGAGCACTTCATCGTGGTCGGCGACGGCGACGCCTCGCCACTCGCCGCGGGCGGGGCGGCCATCCACCGGTACGACGACCTTCTCGAAGGCCAGCCGACCACCTTCGACTGGCCCGAGATCGACGAGCGGGCCGCCTGCGCCATGTGCTACACGAGCGGCACGACCGGGAACCCGAAAGGCGTCGCCTACAGCCACCGGTCCTCCTTCCTGCACGCGCTCGGCGTCGCCTCGGGCGGCGCACTGGGCATCAGCCAGCAGGACAGCATCCTGGCCATCGTGCCGATGTTCCACGCGAACGCCTGGGGCCTGCCCCACGTCGGCTGGTTCACCGGCGCCGACTTCGTGATGCCCGACCGTTTCCTGCAGGCCGAGCCCCTGTGCCGGATCATCGCCGAGCACCGGCCGACTCTCTCCGGGGCTGTGCCGACGATCTGGAACGACGTCCTTCGCTACTCGGAGAACCACGAGGTCGACTTCTCCTCGTTCCGTGCCGTTTTGTGCGGCGGCTCGGCCGTGCCGCGGTCCCTGATCGAAGGGTTCCGCGACCGCTTCGGCGTCGACATCATCCAGGGCTGGGGCATGACCGAGACCTCGCCCCTCGCGGCGATGGCGATTCCCCCGCGCGGCACGCCCCGGGAGGAAGAGGTCGACTGGCGGGTAAAGACCGGCCGCATCATCTCCGGCGTCGAGATCCGGATCACGAACGATGCCGGCGAGGTCATGCCCTGGGACGGCACGGCGGTCGGCGAGATCGAGATCCGCGGGCCCTGGATCACCGGTTCCTACTACCTCGACGACGACCCCGAGAAGTTCCACGACGGCTGGCTGCGGACCGGCGACGTCGCCTCGATCGACCCCCACGGCTTCCTCCAGATCACCGACCGGGCCAAGGACGTGATCAAGTCCGGCGGCGAGTGGATCTCCTCCGTCGACCTCGAGAACGAGCTGATGGGCCACCCGGCGGTCGCCGAAGCCGCCGTCGTCGGCGTGCCGGACGACCGCTGGGACGAGCGGCCCCTCGCCTGCGTGGTGCTCAGCGACGGCGCTGAGGCGGACCCCGGCGAACTCAGGAGCTACCTGGCCGACCGCGTCGCCCGCTGGTGGGTCCCCGAGCGCTGGACCTTCATCGACGAGGTCCCGAAGACCAGCGTCGGCAAGTTCGACAAGAAGGTCCTGCGGGCCCGCTACGGGGAGGGCGAGCTTGACGTTCTGAGCTAAGGGGCACTCGCAGCGAGAGCGCCCCCGTAGGGAACTGGCCGCCGACTGGGTGCGCCGGCGTCCCCGCCGGCTTCTGGGAAAGGCGCGTCGCGAAGCGACGACCATGCTGTGACGCCAGGTCAGTCCGACGACACTCCCAGGTGCTCGTTGAACCAGGCGACCAGTGCGCTCGAGGCGCGCTCGCCGTCCTCGCCGCGGAAACCGTGGGCGGCGCCCTCGATCACGATCAGCTCGGAGGTCACGCTCGCCTCGTCGAAGGCGGCCTTGATCCGCTCGCTGTTGCTGATCGGCACGAGCGCGTCCTGGTCGCCGTGAATCAGCAGCGTCGGTGGATCGTCCTCGCTGACGAACAGGACGGGTGAGATAGCGGCAGCTTTCTCCGCGTCGAAATCGAGCGCCGGGAAGCGCTCGTTCGGACCGGTCAACCCCTGCAGGTCGACCGGCGGGAAGTAGGCGACGACCGCCGCGACGCGGTTGCCGGTCTGCTCGATCGGATCGTTGCTGCCTGAGTTCCCCTCGTCCGAGGCGTTCCCGAGCATCAGGGACAGGTGGCCGCCGGCGCTGCCGCCGGTGACGCCCAGTCGGTCGGCGTCGACGCCGAAGTCGTCCGCGTTGAGCCGGATGTAACGGACCGCGCGGCGCACGTCCGCGACCGCCTCCGGCACCTTGAACAACGGGGCCGAGCCGTGGCGGACCATGAAGACGGCGTAACCGTTGTCCAGGAGATCGCCGATCGCGCCGAACCGGCGGCCCTCGCCCGACACGATCCCGTGCGGGTCGGACCAGCGTGAGAACCAACCGCCGCTGACCATGAACAGTACGCCGGCGCCGTTCTGGTCCGCGGGCACAAGTGCATCGAAGGTCAGGGCCATGCCCATCTTGTGGCCGTAGACCACGTCGGCGTGGACCTTGGCTTCCGAGCCGGCCGACAACGGTGCGGCAAGCAGGGCGGCGGCGAGCAGGATGGCGAGTACGTGCTTCATGTTGAGTTCTCCTCTGGCTGCTGCGGTGACTGAACTGTCATTATCCGGCTGCTACGGCCGCGCTCCTCCCGCCGTCTCCTGCGGCGGCACTTCGGGCTTCATCCGTTCGGCGGCAACCATATCCGCCACGTCGGCGAGCAGCTTCTTCGCGTCGAAGACGATGCCATCCTTGATCGTGTAGCGCACGCCGCCGACGCGCTCGGGGCGGCCGGTGTCGTCGTTGAGGCGGACCGCGCCGGTGCCGTAGAGCACCTTGAGGTTCGCGACCGGGTTCTCGCCGACGACCAGGAGATCGGCCAGCATGCCTTCGCGCACGATGCCGAACTCCATCTCGGCGCCGCTCGCCCGGGTCAGCTCCTCGGCGCCGTACATCGTCGCCGAGCGGATCACCTCCAGCGGATGGAAGCCGGCCTCCTGGAGGAGTTCGAGTTCCAGGATCGTGCCGAAGCCGTAGGTCTGGTAGATGAACCCGGAGTCCGAACCGATCGTGACCCGGCCGCCGCGGTTCTTGTACTCGTTCAGGAACTGCATCCACACCCGGTAGAAGTTCTTCCACGCCACCTCGTCCCAGGTCGTCCAGTCGTACCAGTACGAACCGTGGTCCAGGCGGCTGGGAGCGTAGAACTCGGCCAGGGTGGGCAAGGTGTAGTCGGCGTGCCAGTCCGCGTTGCGCGCCCGCATCACGTCGCGGCCAGCCGAGTAGATCGTCATCGTCGGGTTGACGAAGAAGTCGAGTTCCAGGAACTCGTCGAGCAGGGCGTTCCAGCGCTCGCCGCCGGGCTCGACCAAGCTCCACTGGCGGGCCACCTGGCCGAAGCGGAACTGCTCGTCCATGTAGTTCATCTCCGCAGGCCAGGGCTGGACATCGGCGCCGTCATACATCGACTCGAACAGGCCGTAGAAGTGGGTCATCCCGACCAGGCCGAGCCGCGCGGCGTCGAGGGCGTTCATCTGCGCCACGCCCATCTGGTCGAGGTGGGCGGTCGATCCCATTCCCAGGCTGCCGGCCTCGTCGATCAACGCCGCCATGATCTTCGGCGGATAGGCGCCGAGCTTCAGTCCCTCAACGCCCTTCTCGTGCGCGTAGCGGACCCACTCCCGCGCATCGGCGGGGGTGCGGATGTCCCGGTCCTTCCACTCCTTGCCGCCGCCGGGACGCTGGTAGGAGACGATGCGCGGCGCGGTGATCTCGTTCCTCTCGCTGCGCGCCTTCTCACTCAGGTCCCATTCCAGCGGCCCGGTCGGCACGCCGCGAACGGTCGTGATGCCGTGCGCCAGCCAGAGCTTGTAAACGTACTCTGCCGTCGGCGCCTTTGGCACCCCACCGGTGTGGACGTGGAGATCGACCAGGCCCGGCAGCACGTACGAGCCGCTGAGATCGAGTTCGACATCGGCATCCTTCGGTCGCTTGCTCTCGTCGATCTCGGTGTTGGCCATGCCGAGGCTCTTGATCTCTTCGATCCGGTTGCCCTCGATCACGATGTCGACCGGCCCCATCGGCGGCGCGCCGGTGCCGTCGACGACGGTCACGCCGCGCAGGATCAGGCGGTCGAAGGGACCTTGGCCCTCGTCGTCCGGGCGCGGCGGCGCCGGCTCGACGAGCTTCGGCTCTTCCTCTTCCGCGGCCGCGCCAGCGACACCAGGAGCTACGACCCCCGAAAGCAGAGCCACGAGAGCGACGAAGCTGACCGGAGCGCAGTTCAAGGCATCAAGGATCCGTCTGGACACGTTCCCCTCCTAAACAGAAAGACCGAGCGGCCGAAGCTATCGCGCCGCCCCGGTTCGAGACTCACGACAGGGATGGACGATCGCCGGAATCCACGACCGCGCTCAGATAGAGCAGCGCCTGACCGGGCTGGGGCGCCTGGACGAGGAGGCCGTGGGTGGCGGCAAGCACGTCCCGGCGGCTGATCTGCCCGGCCAGCCTGCGGCCCCGGAGCACCGGCAGCCGGCGGTACGGAGTGCTCTTGAAGATACGCGCGATGGTCAGAAGGTCCGTGTCCTCGGAGATCGTGCGCGCCTTGCGGTCCATGAAGGCGGACGCGTCCGTGGAGTCGAGTTCGAAGTCCCCGGACTCGCCTTCCTCATCCGGCTCCGACAGATCCTCCAGGCCGAGTTCACTGCTGCGCTCGCGCAGAATCGAGCGCCGGCCGTCGAGAGCCGATGTCAGGTGGTGGGACGCCGCGAGCACGTCCCGGCGGCTGACCTGGCCTACAAGCGTGTCGTCCCGGACCACCGGCAGGCGCCGATACTCCGTATCGAGAAAGCGCTGGGCGATCTCGAGCAGGGGCTCGGAACCGTCGATCACGCGACCGAAGTCGCTGTTCATGAAGGCGTCGACCGGAGCCGCCGGCAACTGGTCATATGCCAGCCCGAGCAGGACGTCCATCGAGAACTTCTCCGAGAAGACCCCCAGCAGCCTGCCGTCGCTGTCGACCACCGGCGCGCCCGAAATCCGGTTCTTGAGCAGCAGGGCGATCGCGTCGAGAGCCGACATGCCGGCCTTGAGTTTCACGAGGCGTGTCGCCATGAAGTCCTGTGCCCGGGTACGGCGGCTCCGCGCCAGCCCCCGTTCGTCGGCGGCGCGGGCGGTCACGGTAAGCACGGTGAGGCAGCTCTTCTCCGACAGCATGCCGAGGTAGCGGTGCCGGTCGCCGATCACCGGCGCGCCCGTGATGCGATGCCGCAGCAGCGCCGCGATGCCGTCGTAGACGTGGGTGCGCGGATGCACCGTGACCAGCTTGGTCACCATGATGTCCCGCGCGAGTTTCGGCCGGTCGATCGTTCTTTCCATCGGAACCCCTGATCGTAGCAGCGGCGGAGCCGGCCTGGAGCCCCCCGCCCAGCCGGGGCTGGTAGGCTCACCCGTTCCCGCTCATCCCAGTTCACCAGCAAGTCGAGGGAGAACCCATGACTCGTGCCGCCACGCTGCCCCGCCTGCTGACCGCCCTCCTTGCGGTCGCTTTCCTGAGCCTCGCTTTCGTCGCCTGCGACCAGACCCGGGCCGATGTCCCGGTCCAGGGTCCCCGCGACCTGGCGCGCGTGGCGCCCGAAGAGGTCGGCATGTCGAGCGACCGGCTAGAGCGCCTGAACGGCGCGATGCAGCGCCTCGTCGACGACGGCCTCCTCGCCGGAATCACGACGATGATCTCCCGCCACGGCAAGGTCGCCCACTTCGGCACGTTCGGACACCAGAACATCGAGGACGGCGTCGAGATGAGCGAGGACACGATCTTCCGCATCTACTCGATGACGAAGCCGATCACCGGCGTCGCGCTGATGATCCTCTACGAAGAGGGCGAGTTCCGCCTCTCCGACCCGGTCCACCGGTACATCCCCGAGTTCGAGGGCCTCGTCGTCGCCAAGGAGGACGGGCCGAACGGCCAGCCGATCACCGAGCCGGCCGACCACCCGATGACCATCCGCGAGCTGATGGCGCACACCGCCGGCCTCAGCTACGGCATCTTCTCGCAGTCCCAGGTCGACGCTCTCTACAACGAGGCGAACGTCCTCGACAACGACTCGACCCTCAAGAACATGATCGACAAGCTGTCGAAGATCCCGTTGCGCCAGCAGCCCGGATCGATGTGGCACTACAGCGTCGCCGTCGACGTCCAGGGCTACCTCGTCGAGGTCCTCTCCGGCCAACGCTTCGACGAATTCCTGAACGAGCGCATCTTCGGCCCCCTGGGCATGAACGACACGGCCTTCCACGTCGCCGCAGACAAGGCGGACCGCTTCTCCCAGGTCTACACCCACGACGCGGATGGCAACCTGATGGCCCAGGAGGGCTTCGGCGGCCGCCGCGACTACCTCGACCCGCCGAACTTCCTGTCCGGCGGCGGCGGCCTGGTCTCGACCACGATGGACTACATGCGCTTCAGCCAGATGCTGCTCAACGGCGGCGAGCTGGACGGCGTCCGCATCCTCGCCCCCTCGACCGTCAAGCTGATGCACCTTAACCACCTGCCCCGCGAACTCAAGGAGATGTCCCCGGGCACCGGCTTCGGCCTCGACTTCGCCGTCGTCCTCGACCCCGTCGCCGCTGACGGCATCTCCAAGGGCGAGTACTACTGGGGCGGCGCCGCCGGCACCTGGTTCTGGATCGACCCCAAGGAAGACCTCGTCTTCGTCGGCATGATCCAGCACTTCGGACCGCGACGGCCGGACGTTCGGTCGCTGAGCCGCCGTCTCACCTACCAGGCAATCCTCGAACCCGCCTCGTAAGCAGGCGGGCAGCGTCCGCCCAACATTCGATAACCCGGGATCCGGTCTTCGAGGCTGGTCATCGGCTGGGGCCAGGGCCCGGTTCGTCGCCGCGGCCCACTCGTGCCGCCAATGCTTGAGGAGTGCGCGGTCGTTCGGGTGCCGCCGTCGTGGTAGGCCACCTCGGCGACCATGCCGCGATTGACGCACTGCTCTGAGACGAAGTCGCGCACGAGCTGGCGCCGCTGGTCGGGCAGAAGCTCCTTCGGCAGGGCAACGACGATCTCGGGGGCAACCTGGGAGTTCTTGCGCGTCTCGGCCGACTCGACACTTCCGCACGGAGCGCCGGACTGGCGGAGAATCCGGCCGGAAGCGACCTATGCTCCGAGCAAAGTAACCAAGTCGCTGTCTCCCACGCGCCGCACGGCGCGCGCATCGGCGGTGAGCCATTCGCCGCCGACAAGCGAAGCCAGAGCCACGTACAAAGCGTCGTATCCCGACAGCCTCCACCGGCCGGCAAAGTCGGCCGCCAGAGCCAGAAGTTCGTGTCCGTTTCCGACCCGCTTCATGCCGAGTGCCTCCACCAGAGCAAGGGCCTCCTTCACCTTCGACGGACTGCTATCCGGCAATCGGCAGAGAACCGCCAACAGCTCATTCATGAAGAGATCGGGGACGACGTAACTCGAGGGTTCCTCCTGGATCTCTCCGAGAACGCGCTCAGCCTCCTCCACCAGCTTCTCGCCGGCCACGAACCACTTGATCGCCACCGAGGCGTCAACGACGATCACGACCTCAGATCGCGCAGGATGTCGAGCGTCGTGCCCTCGGCCGGCGATTCGAACTTCAGTCCGCGAAGTCGGGCAACCACTTCACGCCGGCGTTCGTCGGCTTCCCGGTCGACGAAGCGTTCGCGGTAGTCCTTGAGGCTCACCAGGGCCGCCGCCGGCATCCGGCGTCGGCAGACCAGAATCGGGTCTCCGTGCCGTTCCAGATGATCGAGAACCTGGCCGAGACTCTGACGTAGCTGCAGGGCGTTCACAGTTTTCATGACAGTTTGGAGTATGGAACCTGCACACTTGGGTGTCAAGAAGGAGACAGGCCGGGCACCCCGGGAGACTTCGACCTCCGTGCCCGCTACCGCTTCGCCTTCTTGCCGAACATGATCCCCGCGACGCGGCGGATCTGGATCTCCTCGGAGCCTTCGGTGATCCGGTACCGCCGGTGGTGGCGGTAGATGTGCTCGAAGGGCATGTGGCGGGTGTAGCCGATGCCGCCGTGGGTCTGGATGGCCCGGTCGGCGGCGTTGCAGACGAGCCGGTTCGCGCGGTAGTTGCACATGGAGACCTTGTCGGTGACCTCCATGTGGTGCTGCTGGTCGAGTTCCCAGGCGGTCTTGTAGACGAGGTTGCGGACCATCTCGCATTCGGTCTGGAGTTCGGCGAGGGGGAACTGGATCGCCTGGTTGAGCCATAGCGGCTTGCCGAAGACCGTCCGCTCGCGGGCGTACTTGACGCTTTCGTTGATGCAGAACTGGGCGGCGCCGACGCCGGAGGCGGCCTGGCGAATGCGGTTCTCGTGGACGAAGGTCTGGGCGAGGGCGAGGCCGCGGCCCTCCTCGCCGAGGATCGCTTCGTTCGGCACGCGCACGTCGGTCAACGACACCTCCGCGTGATCCGTCGGCATGTTGAAGGTCCACCACATGAAGGGGATCTCGAAACCGGGTGAGTCCGTCGGCACGATGAAGCAGGTCACGCCGTCCGCCTTTCCCGGATCGCCCGCGGTGCGGGCGAAGATCAGGTCGTGGGTCGCCGCGTGGAGGCCCGAGTTGAACCGCTTGGCGCCGTTGATCACCCAGTCGTCGCCATCTCGGACACCGGCGGTCTCGAGCCAGGTCGCGTCGGAGCCGTGATTCGGTTCGGTCAGGCCGAAGCCCATCCGCACCGCGCCGGTCATCATGCCCTCCATGAACTGCTCCTTCTGGGAGGGCGTCCCGAAGCGGTGCATCATGATCACATCGAGGACTCGTTCTGCAGGTCGTTGTGCAGGCCGAGGCCCTTGGCGGCCAGGTGTTCGCGGATCACCGCCATTGCCAGGTTCGAGCCGTCCTGGCCGCCGAGATCCTTCGGCAGGCCGAAGCGAAGGTGACCGGCCGCGTCGGCTCGGCGCTTCATCTCGCGTAGCAGGGCCTCCCACTCGGGGCGCGGCGTGCCGTCGTTCTCAAAGTCGGTCCGCGCCCACTCACGGCGCTGGTCGAAGAACCGGATGTTGTCGTCCTGCTGCTCCAACGGCTTGATGTCACGCTCGATGAAGTCGTCGAGCTCGGCCAACTTCTCGCGGATGTCCTGGGGGATCTCGAAGTCCATGTTTCTCCCGTTACCCGGCTTCCAGGTACGCGTCGATGATCTCGCCCAGCCGTTCCGGCGCGTCGAAGTGGACCATGTGGCTGAACGTTGCGGAACAGGCGGACCCGGCGCTCGATCTCGTCCGGCGCGGCCGGCGTGTCGTGATCGATCCCGCCACGACCGCGGTAGAACTCGGCGGAACGGCCCCCGGTGACCACGAGCACCGGGCAGACAACCCACGGCCAGCGTTCCTCGGACAGCCTGCTCGACATCGTCAGCCCCGTCGTCTCCACCTGCGGGTCCCACTTCCACTGCAGGCCGCCGTACGGGTGCTCGGTCGTCCCGATTTCGACCAGGTGCCGCGCCAGGTCGTGATCGAGCCCCGGATGGAACCGGCAGTAGAGCCGCCAGGCGTCGTCCAGGTCCATCATCGGTCGCTTGTGGCCCCCGGGCCGCAACAGGCTCGTGTGACCGTTCTGGAGACGGAGCTGCCGGTTCTCGACCGGCATGTCGCTCTCCCGAAAGGGAGCGCCGACGCCGTCGATGTTGACGACCACGCTTGGCACGTCGTTGAATACCGCCGCGTAGTGGCTGACGATGTGGCCGCCCAGGCTGTGGCCGACCAGCACCGGGCGCTCCAGTTGGAGCTGGAAGATGACCGCGTGCAGATCGGCGATGAAGTGCGGCAGGGCGTAGACCCCCGGCTTGCCGCTGTCGCCGTGACCGCGCAGATCGAAGGAAACGACCCGGTACCGGTCGCGGAAGCGGTTCGCTACCGGCTCGAACGCCAGCGCCAGGTCCTGCATGCCGTGCAGCAAAACGAGAGGCGGCGCACCCTCGTTGCCGTAGTCGTAGACCTGCAGTTCGATGCCGCCTGCTCCGGGAAGGCGGAGACTCCGGGGCTCAGTCGAGTCTGTCGTCATGGTGCGCGGGAGGATACGCCAAGCACGACGAAAGACCGGCTCAGCTCGGTTTTCGTTCCGCCAAGTCGACCGGCAACGCGGTTGCTCTTGCCCGACCCCTACGCTTGTGCCTACAATGGTCACATGGTGACCGTTGGAGCGAGAGAACTCAAGACGAGGTTGGGGACCTATCTCCGGAGAGTGCGCGAGGGTTCGGTGATTCTCGTGACCGAACGAGGCCGCCCGGTCGCTGAACTCCGGCCGCTGCCGACCGCCGCGTCGGACGAGGAGGAGAAGCTCCTCGACCTCGCGGCCAGGGGACTCGTGACGCTGGGGACCGCGCGCCTTCGGCCGTTCATCGAACCGGTCCCCGTGCGCGGCGGATCGGTCGCGACGACCATCGTCGAGGAGCGAGACGATCGGTTCTGATGCTGTTCCTCGACGCGAGCGCTCTGGTGAAGCGGTACGTCGAGGAAGACGGATCGGACTTCATCATCGAAGTCATGGCCGGGCAACCCGTAGCCATCAGCCGACTGTCGGCGACCGAGGTGGTCACGGCGATCTGTCGGCGCTGCCGGGAAGGCGACATGCGGGTCGAACAGCGCGAAGCCGCCCTGCTCTCCCTGGACACCGAGCGCCCGGCCTTCCATGTGGTGGAGTTCACGGAAGAGATCACGACGAGGGCCGCAGCGCTGCTGCGCCGGCACCCGCTCCGCGCAAGCGATTCGGTGCAGCTTGCCTCCTGCCTGTTGCTGGCCGATGAGCTGGGAACCCCTGCGCGCCTCGTCGCGTTCGACGAACGCCTCGTGGACGCCGCCCAGGCAGAGGGTGTCGAGTGCCTGGCCACCAGCGCCTGGTAAAGCGCCAAACCGCTCGCAGGCGCGGGAGTAAACTCCAGCGCGCAACACTCACCGACAGCCTGGAGAACCTGACGAGATGACCGCGCACCCAAACGGCAACGGCAGCAACGGCCTCTACGGCGCCCACGGCCGCGCCCTCGTGGTCGACCTCTCGACCGGGGAACACCACGACGAGACGATCCCGGCGGACGTCTTTCGCCAGTACCTGGGCGGCTACGGCCTCGGCGCCTGGCTGATGTGGAAGCACTTCCCCGCCGGCGCCGAGGCGACGGCGTCAGAGGCCTGTTTCGCCCTCGTCTCGGGTCTGCTCACGGGGCTCCGCACACCGTTCTCGGGCCGCATCCAGATCGTCGGCAAGTCGCCGCTCACCGGCACCTGGGCCGACTCGAACTCCGGGGGCAGCACGGCGATCCATCTGCGGCATGCCGGCTACGACGCTCTCGTCGTGCGCGGCCGGGCCGCGGAACCCTCGGTTCTCGTCGTCCGCCAGGAGGGCATCTCCATCGAACCGGCGGGGGACCTCTGGGGCACCCAGATTCCCGAAGCGTTCGACGCGCTCCAGGAGCGCTACGGCACGAAGTTCCGTGTCGGCGTGTCGGCGATCGGCCCAGCCGGCGAACGCGGCGCCCGCATCGCATCGGTGATGAACGACCGCTACCACGCCTTCGGACGCCAGGGCTTCGGCGCCATCTTCGGGTCGAAGAACCTGAAGGCGGTCGTCGTCGACGGCGGTGAAAACACAGGGAACACGGTGCCCGTCCGCGACGAGAAGCGCTTTCGCGCCCTCTGCGACGAGGTGAACCGCGAGTACCGGAGCGACATCAGCCTGCCGATGCGACTCGTCGTCAAGATGGCGACGCCGAAGAAGCATCTCGGCTTCGTATACCGGATGTTCGCGAAGCTCGGGATAAAGATCGAGTCGCCGCAGCCGGCGATGCGGCAGTTGTGGGCGGACCGTGGCACCACCGCCGCGGTAGCCCTGTCCGTCGAGAACGGCGACGCACCGCTCAAAAACTGGACCGGCGTCGGCGCTCGCGACTTCCCGCTGGCGAAGAAGGGCTGGAAGCTCGACGGCGCGGAGGTCGACAAGCTGATCACGAAGAAGCTGAGCTGCGGCGACTGCCCGGCGCCCTGCAAGGGCATCGTCGGAGTAAAGAAACGGGGTCTGTCCGATGTGCGCCGCCCGGACTACGAGACGATCGTCGGCTTCGGCGCCAACATCCTGAACGACGACCTGGAACTGGTCACCGCCTGCCACGACGCCTGCAACCGGTACGGCATGGACGCCGTGAGTTCGAGCGCCACGATCGCCTGGGTGTGCGAGGCCGTCGAACGCGGCGACCTCACCACGGACGACCTCGACGGCGTCGACATGCGCTGGGGCAACGGCGAGGGCGCGCTTGCCCTCACCGTCAAGATGGGTGAAGGCGAAGGCTGCGGCGAGTGGCTCCGCCACGGTCTTGCGTCCGCGTCCCGCCACGTCGGCCGCGGCACCGACGCCTACGCAGTCCATGTCGGCGGCCAGGAACCGGCGTACCACGACCCGCGCTTCACCTCGCTCATGGGCGTGACCTACATTGCCGACCCAACTCCGGGCCGTCACACCGCGGGTTCCGCGTCCTGGAACGAGACGTTCGGCGCCGGCTTCCCGCTGCCGGATGCGGCCCCGAAGGACGAAGTTCAGATCGCCTGGAAGGGCACGAAGAACAAGGGCGTCGCCCAGGCCCACTACAGCAACGCTCACCAGACGCTGAACGGCCTGGGTCTCTGCATGTTCACGGGCCTCACCGGCGGCCTGCCCTGGGTCGACATGGTCAACGCCCTGACCGGATGGGATCTGGACCAGAAGGAGCTGCTGCTCTGCGGCGAGCGGATCCAGAACCTCCGCAACGCCTTCAACCTCCGCGAGGGAATCGCGCCCTCGGACTTCAGGCCCCACGCGCGGATGATGGGCGAGGGTGACGGCCTGCTCGATGCCGGGCCTCTGGCCGGCGTCCAGGCGCCGCTAGAGCAACTGAAGCGGGACTACTACCAGGCGATGGCCTGGGATCCCGACACCGGCCGGCTCAGCCGGACGCGTGCCGAGCAACTCGGCATGGACGATCTGCTGGAGGCGCACCTGGCCTGATCGAGGCCGGTTGTCCGCCTCGATGGGCCTTCTGCGCAGCCTCGTTCGTTCCCGTTCCGGAACGAAGATCCGCGTCCGTGTCCTGATCCGGGGCCGCATCGGCGCCGGCTGGCACGACGTCGACCGCACGTTCCGGCTGCCGCAAGGCGCCACACTCGCGGAGTTGCTGCCGGCCGCCGACCGAGCCGGAGTGCCGCTCTCCGAGGCGATCAGGGCCTCGCCGCACCTGCGCGACACGCTGATGATCAACGGCGAGCGTTGCCCCCTGGATGCGAACCGCGAACGGCCGCTCGAGGACGGTGACGAGATCTACCTGCTCGCACCGGTGGCCGGCGGTAGCGGCCGCGACGCCTGGACGCCGGACAGCTTCGAAGCCCGGCTGGAGTCCGTACTTCGGCGTGAGATCGCGGGTTGCAGACGACTGGCCGCCGTCGAACGTCTCTCCGGCGGCGCCAGCCAGGAGACCTACCGCCTGCGGATCGAGACGGAAGCCGGCGATCGTCAACTCGCCCTCCGGCGATCCCAGGGCGGCAAGCAGGAAGTGGCCCGGGCGGTCGAGCGCAGCGCACCCGGTCTCCGGATCGAGGCGAAACTGATGCAGGTCGCGCGCAGCAACGGGATTCCCGAGCCCGAGGTGTTCTACGTGCTGGAACCCGACGACGAACTCGGCGGCGGCTTCGTCATGGAGTGGCTCGACGGCATCGCCCTCGGCGCGCGAATCGTCCGCTCGCCCGATCTCGCCGAAGTACGCCCCAAGCTGGCCCGGCAATGCGGCGAGATCCTCGGCCGGCTGCACACGATCGACCTGGAAGCCCACGGCCTCGACCGCGATCTGGCAAGCCTGAGCGCGGAGGACTTCATCCGGCAGACCCGCGGCCGCTACGAAGCCCTCGACACGCCGCAGCCGATGATCGACTTCACCGCCCGCTGGCTCGTAGAGAACCTGCCTGAGTCGCCTGATCAGACCCTGGTCCACAACGACTTCCGCAACGGCAACCTGATGGTCGACCGGACAGGCGTCAACGCGGTGCTCGACTGGGAGATCGCCCACATCGGCGACCCGATGCGCGACCTGGGCTGGATCTGCACGAACTCCTGGCGCTACGGCGCCGGACCCGATTTGCCGGTCGGCGGCTTCGGCACGTACGAGGACCTGTTCGCCGGCTACGAGGCGACGAGCGGCAAGGCTGTCGACCTGGAGCGGGTGCAGTACTGGGAGGTGTTCGGCTCCTTCTGGTGGGCCGTTTCGACCCTCGGCATGACACAGCACTACCGTCAGGGGCTGGACCGCTCGGTCGAGCGCGTGACGATCGGCCGCCGTACCACGGAGTGCCAGGTCGACTGCGTGAACCTCCTGATCCCCGGTCCGGTCGAACTCGTCGCGGCGCCCGAGCGGCTCCCCGACCCCGACATGCCGCGGCTCGAGGAACTCGTCGGGGCGACGCGCGACTTCCTGCACGGTCAGGTGAGGGACGAGACCACCGGGCGCACCCGCTTCCATGCCCTGGTCGCCAGCAACGCCCTCGACATCGTCTACCGGGACCTTCACTCCGGCGCCGAGCACCGCCGCCGCGAGCACGAGCGCCTCCGCCGCCTGCTCGACGCCGACGGCTCGCTGCTGGAGCTAAGGTGGAAGCTGGTCCAGACGATCCGCGAAGACGCCATCGGGCTTGACGACACCGGCCTCCACGAACATCTTCGCGCCACCGTGGTCAACCAGATCGCGATCGATCAGCCGAAGTACTCGGGCTTCAAGACCGCCACGGCGCGGCTGGGCTGACTCGGGCCGAACGTCCCGAAGCCATGGCGCGGCAGAAGGTCCGGAAGCCGGCGCCTTCGCGCCGGATGCCGGCGGGAACCCGGGTGGCGCGCAGCCGCGCCCCCCGTGAACCAGTCCGTGCGCCCGTCATCCGGCCCACGGATGGCCCGCCCGCGCACCCAGTTTAAGGCGCGCAAGCTCCTATATGAAAAATCAGCCGATACCACGGAGGACGCCAATGAAGACGCATGCCATCCGCAAAACCGCCATCTCCGTCCTCGCATTGGCACTCGTGGCCACGTCGGCTTCGGCCCAGTGGCAACGACGCGAGACCGGGCCGAGAATCCCACCAGTCGAAGACGTGCAGAGCATCAACCTGATCCGCACGCTCTCGCATCATCCTCCCCTGATGGAGGCCTGGGGTCCGTTCGGGGGCTACATCCTTCGTGGCAGCACGCTGCCCGACCGGGACCGCGAGATGGTCATCCTGCGCACCGCCTGGTTGAACGGAGCCGAGTACGAGTGGGGGCACCACAGCCGGGCCGCGAAAGCGGCCGGGATGACGGCCGAGGAGGTCCGCAACGTCGCCGTGGGCGAGAACGCCGGGCCCTGGAGCAGCTTCGAGCGCTACCTCCTCCGCGCCGCGACCGAACTGCACCGGAACTCCGCGATCTCCGAGCGGACCTGGGCCTTCCTGAAGGCCCGCTACAGCGACCAGCAGATGATCGATCTCATCTTCACGGTCGGCCAGTACCGGATGGTTTCGATGGCTCTGCGGAGCATCGGCGTCGAGCTGGACGAAGGCCTCGAGCCGTTCCCCGAGGACGTGCCGAGGCGTTAGAGCGGCGCTCCAGTCCGGAGCCCGGCGCTTCGCGCCGGATGCCGGCGGGGATGCCGGCTCACCCAGTATGGAACGCACAGCCAAGCCGCAGCCGGCGGGCACGCCGGCTCACCCAGTTAGCTGGCCAGGCGTTCGCGGACTTCCGCAAGGCGTCCGATGGAATCGAGCACGCGCGCCGGGTTCTGCACCAGGTGCCGGACGACTACCTCGTCGTAGCCCATCGCGCCTAGTTCAGCGAACGCCGTTGCGACCCGTTCCACGTCGCCAACGATGAGCGCCTCCGGCGGGAAGCCCCGGTAGCCGCGAGCGACCATCTTCCCCGCCAGGGTCTCGGCTTCCTCCGCCGTCTCGCCGACGTAGATGTCGCGCCGGATCGCACACACGCCAACCGGGCGGTTGTGCCGCTCACAGGCGTCGCGGTAGAGGCCGAGTTGATCCGCCGCGTCCGCCGGCGCCAACCCCGGCGCGGCCAGCCAGCCGTCTCCCAGGCGCGCCGCGCGGTCGATCGCCGGCGGCGCGGACGCGCCGATCCAGACCTCGACCGGCTCCGGCGGGCAGGGAGCGATCCGGGCCTCCCGCAGTTCGAAACGGTCGTTCTCGCCACCGGTTGTCACCGTCTCGCCCGCCCATAGGCGGCGGAGGATCGAGAGCGACTGCTCGAACCGCGACGGCCGCTGCCGCGCCGAGACGCCCATCGCCGGGAACTGATTGTCGGCCGGGCCGATCGCGCACTGGAGGATGAACCGATCCTTCATCACGCTGGCCAGCGTGCCCACCTGCTCCGCCACGATCAGCGGGTGCCACAGCGGCAGCAGGTAGAGAGCGCCGGCCGGGCGATCCCCCCACTCCGCAAGCATCCGGCCGAGGATCGCCGTGTTCTGGTAGTACGGCCCCGGCGTCGCGTGATGATCGCCGACGAACAAGGCATCCAGGCCGGCGTCCCGAGCCGCCCGGGCACGGTCCACCATGCGAGCCGCCCCCTCGCGGACGTCGGTCACGTTGTAGGCGCTCTGAACTGAAATGCTGACTCGCATGGTTACCCTCCTCCGCCAATGTACTGCAATCCGAGGGCTGCTACGATTCGCTCCCCGAACCGAGATGGCGCGTTTCGCGCCACCTGTGAACCGAAGCGAGCGCGCCTTCAGACGCGCTCGCTGCGGAACAACCCGCTACAACCTTGGAACCCGATATGCCTGAACTGATCCTCGCCGCCTACGTCTACCCCGCCGGCGCCCTGATCGCCGGCGTTCTCGGCGCCGCCGTCGGCGTCCTGGTCGTCATCATCATCGCCGAGGGCGCCAGCACGGAACCCGTTGCGCCGAGGATGATCCCCATCTGGATGTGGCTCGCCTTCTGGATCCCGCTGAGTCTGATCCTGGTCATGACCGACATGCCGGGCTGGCTGCGTACGCTGCTCTTCGTGATCCCGCTGGCGCTGACGATCGGGCTGTTCAATCGGCGTGCAGCCTGACCGCCGCGCGACCGCGGCGGACGGCGCAACGCTCCACTATCGGCTCGCGGGCAGCGGGCCGGTCGTCGTCCTGACGCACGGCCTGGGCGGTCACCTGGACTCCTGGGAGCCGACTGTAGATGCGCTCCAGGACCGCTACACCGTTCTGACTTGGGACGTCCGGGGCTTCGGCGGCTCGGAGCGGCGCCCTGACACGATGGCGCCCGAGGTCTGGGCCTCCGATCTCGCCGCGGTGCTCGACGAAGTCGGCGCCGACGACGCGGTGATCGGCGGGATCTCGATGGGCGGCGTCGTCTCCCAGCGCTTCGCCCTCGACTTCCCCGACCGCACCCGGGCCCTGATTCTGATCAGCACCTCGAGCGAGGTGAACGAACGCGCCACTGCCGGCTGGAACGCCCGCGCCGACCTGATCGCGCGGGACGGTCTTGCCAAGGCCCTCACGCCGACCGGCCCCGCGCTCTCCTACGGCAAGGAGTACCGCGAGCGCCACGCCGACGACATCGCAGAGGCCGCCCGCCTCACCATCGAGCGTAACGACGCAGCCTGCTACGCCGCCGCCTGCCGCGCGGTCTCGGACATCGACTACACCGCGGACCTGGCCACGATCTCCTGCCCGACCCTGATTCTCCAGGGCCTCGAAGACGCCCTCACGCCACCCGGCGGCAGCGTCATCATGTCCCGCCGGATCCCGGACGCCCGCCTCGTCATGCTCGAACACTGCGGCCACGGCATCCCCACGGAACGCCCCGACGAATTCCACGCCGAGGTCGGCGCGTTCCTCGCGAACGTCGCGTAGATCCGGAGCCGGAGCAGAGCCGGAGAAGTGGCTGGTCGCGGGCGGCGGTTGCACCCGCCTGCCTGGTCGGGGCTCAGGGAGGAAGGGTCCCAGGTGCCGTGCCATCGGTGCGCCCGCTGACGGGCGCACCGCGAGCACCTTGAGCAGGGCGACTGTCTTCGACCGGCGCGCGCTCTTTCTGGACCAGATACTCCTGTACCTTCTCTAGATGATCCTGAACCCTCACTCCGGGTCCACCTTTAGCGCCCAATGGTGCGGTGGAATGCGCCCTCGGCGGTCCCAAGCATCGCGGGCCGAGACAGTCGTTCCGTAGGAGCACTGGTAGACGCCGTCGGCCGCACCATCAGGCCAAGCGCAGAGAATCAGTCGTTCCTGTAACCGCAAGGGGGCGTTGCGGTAGAAGTCCTTGACCCTGCCCGTCCAGACGTTCCAGGCGTCGTCGGTTTTCACGTTGCGGACGCGCAACCATGTCGTGAGATCGGAGACCACGGCGAAGTCTGCCCACCAGTGATCGTTGATGCGCCGGCCGTCGAGGAGCTTCAGCAGGGCTTCGGGATTCTCCCGATCGAAGACGTAGAACAGGATGGACTGGTGGTTCTTCCAACGAGCTCTGGCTTGTACCCATTCATCGATCGCGGGGTCTTTGATCCAGTAGTCGACGCGGAACTGCCTCTGGTGCATCCACTCGGTCTGCGCGGCTAGCGGAACGGCGGTAACGAGCGCCAGCGCCAGAATGATGAGCGGCCAACCAGTCCGATGCGGTGAAGCACTGGCGGGGGATCGGCCGGCGGCATTGTGACAAGCAGCTTCCAGTGGGAGGGAGCGCCGGTTTGCGCGCCCGCCTTGATCGTGTAGAGGCATACGGTCTCCTACGGACAGGAAGAAGGCCGCCTGTTGCGCCGGGAAGATAGTACGGTCCGAACGGCCAAGGAGTGCCGGGCCGTGTCGTCACACAGCCCTGCACACGGCAGTGGCCCTCGGCTGTTCGGCGGGCGGCCCGGTTGGTCACCGAGTCTTGGCATACTCGTGCTCAAGCTCGCGCAGTACAACGCGTACCGCGTCATCGGCGGCGAACATCGCGCGTCAGGGTCGCGCCCTTCAGCGGTCACCGACCGCGTGTCCTGAACGAAGTCTCCGCGTGGATCGTCGCCGTCGGGTAGGTTGGCTACCCGTGTCCAGAACCGCCGGCGTTCAGTGATCTGTTTCGACTCCGCTTCCAACGGACTCAACGTGTGGTCGGGGTACGGATCCGGGTTCGTCGCGGCTTCCAGACGGGCGAAGTGTCCCAGTCGGTCAAGGTATGCCTGCGTGTTGGCCTCCGCCGTGTTCCGCAACGTCGGCTGGTACGGCGTGCAGCCGTCGTTGTAGAACCAGATCCTGGCGACGCCGTCATCATCGGTTCGCACTTCGCCGTCGTGGCTCATTTCGGCGAGCGTCGAGTCGGTTGGGGCAACGCCGAGACGGAATCCGGCAAGCACGCCGTACTCGCGATTGAAGACGCGGACGTTCAGGTCGGGTTGAAGTTCGAAGCCGTAGGACAAGGCGATTGATCTGGCGTCGTTCAAGGGCATCATCGGGCCTCTCTCTCCGCCGGACGGTGGATCTCAAAGCGTCTTCTAGTCTAGCAAGCCAGCGCAGGATCTTGGCGTTTCCAGCGAGTCGCGCCGGGAGTGAGCCCCGCATGCAAGCCGCGGATCCATGACTGCGTGCGCTGGGCCATCGAAGTCGGGATAAGGGTGGTTGGGACCAGGCGCGGGCGGGACCAGGACCACGTGACGCCATGTGCCCCGAAAAGCCAACTGGTCCCACTCTGACCGCCTCTCGGCTCCCCTGGCCTCCATGAGGCCCCGCCGGCGCTCCAGCGCGTCGCTGCGCGCATAGCACTGCTCGACTTGGCTCCCGACCGCGTGAGCCAGGGCCTGTTCCGCCAGCTCCCGGTCGACCCCCTCGACCGAACACCAGGACCGGAACGAGCTACGGAAGCCGTGCGGGCTGCAGTCGATCCCGAGGTCCTTCAGCAGCCGACCGAACACGGCGGCCGCGACCATCTTTCCCCGAATGCCGGGGAACACCAGCCTCGACCCGACCCGCAGTCCATCGGTGCGCTCCAGGACGCCGAACGCAGCGCTGAAAAAGGGAGCCACTCCGTGGACTCCCGGCGGGCCTTTGTCCGCGTCCCCGTGCCGCATCGCCCGCCGCATTACGAGTGGAACATCAACACGGCCCCTCCGTTCCATTCTTCCCGACACCGCCGTTCCACCCCGGCAACGCGCTATCCCTCTCTCCCGCCTGTGGTTTCGCTCCGATTCGGAGGACGACCCCGGCCGCAGGAGCCGGGCGATGTCGTGCCGGGAGCGACCCCCCGGTTTGCCGCCCTTCGTGCGGCACGCCTTTGCCTTCTTCGTTCCACTCCTCGTTCCACGTTCGGGCCGGGGGTCGCTCCCGGCAGAATTGATCCCTGCGGGAAGGCTCAGAGGCCGGGCGAATCGGCGGAGCCGAAGCGGGTCAGGCGTCTCCGGTCACACAAGCGCGCCGCAGGGGTGAATGGAAGTGAGCGCTCTTAGGGCATCGGAAACCGGTAGCCGGAGCGTCGTGTTCGACGGCTCGCCGATGGTCCGGAAGGCAAACCGGTACTCCGACTGATACGAGAACGAGCGGGGCTTCGTGAAGCCGGCGGACGATCTTAGGTTCGCGACTTCTCTCCCTGTACGCACGACCCCCGAGAGGTCCACGGCACCGTGAACCCCGCTCTTCGTCAGGCTTCGGGCCAAGAGGGGTGCGGCGTCCAGCTTGAGCCGCCCCTCCATCGAGTCGCGTTGATCCGCGTGGAGATTCTGGCCTTTACGGTAGTGCTCGAGAGTCGACAGCCAGATCTCGGAACCGATGCGCGGCGAATGTTCCCGCTCGGAGAAGCGGACAATCTGCCGGTTTCTTCCACGATGCAGTGTGGCGTTGATCCCACGGATCACCACCAACAGCAGCTCTCGTCGCTCGCAGTGGAACACCGAGAAGAGCTTGGTCTCGAGGCCTAGGGCTTCCGTGCGCTGTTCGCGGACACACAAACCCCGCCGCATCCCTCGCGCAGCTCCTCGGCCGGCAGGTAGCGATGGTGCTTCCTCTGCCTACGGCCCGCCGGCAACACCGCCGAGAGAGTGCTCGTCGGGTCGTCCACCCGATAGCCGGCCGCCACGCTCCAGGCCATCACGCCAGCGACGGCCGCACGGCCGCGCAACCAGCCGGCGCTCCGCGCTACTTCAGGTGGCGGTCGAAGAAGTCGATCTCGGCCGCCATTGCCTTGTCGAGCCAGTCGCCGCTGTAGATGTCGTAGTGACCCATTTCCCAGGCGTGGTACTCGACGGGGACGCGGCCGGAGAGGACTTGGGCGACTCGCTGGCCGTGCTCGCGGATGTCGAAGTAGTGCTCCTGCTTCGCGTCGATGATGATGGTCGGCGCGGTGATGCGGTGGGCGTGCTCGACGGGTGAGAACTTCGCGAAGCGTTCGTAGTACGGGCTGCCGGTCAGGCCCTCGGGCTGAGGGCCACCGACAGGGACCGGTGCCACTTCGCCGCGGGCGCGCTGGATGGCGGTGTGGTGGAAGCCCTCGAGGCCGCCGGGCGCCGTGACCAGGCCGGAGCGCTGGTCCATCGCGCCGACCTGGGCGGCGACCGCCTTGACGCGACGGTCGTGGGCCGCGCGCCAGATGACGTGGCCGCCGCCGAAGCTCGAGCCCCAGATGCCGATCCGGGACGGGTCCGCGTGCGGTTCGCCTTCAACGAACGTGATTGCGGCGTCGATGTCTTCCTGCTGGTCGAGCGGGTCCACTAGCTGCCGGATGGCCTGGGCCTTGACCGTGACGAAGCCGTCCTCGTCCGGCTCCGGCATCTTCCCGCGGACGACGAGGCGGGCGTCGCTCTCGCCCCAGCCGCGGTAGTCGAAGGCCAGCACGAGGTAGCCGGCGGCGGCGAAGCGAGGCGCGATGCCGCGGTTCAGATGGGATTTCGTGCCGCCCCAACCGTGGCAGAGGACGATCGTCGGCAGCTTCTCGCCCTCCGCCGTCGCCTTCGGGTAGAAGACATCGCCGGCCAGCCGGGTGCCGTCGCTCCAGATCTCGACCGGCTTGCGAACGAGGGTCGGATAGCCCTCGACATCCATCAGTTCTCCGGCCGCCAGAGCCGGCGCCGCCGTCCAGACGGCGAACAGGATTGCCGTCAGGGCGAGCGCGTACCAGCGGGTCGTTCGGGTGTGCTTCCGCATTGCCGATCCTCCTCAGAAGTCCATCGAGTCGTTTCCTCCGATGCTACCGGAGAGAGTTGCCGCGGAGCAGGTGGTCGGGCCAGCGTCTCGATTCCCATTCGGAGTAGAGTCGCGGGCCGTGAAGCGCATTCCCACGGCGGCCATCGCCGCAACCCTGTCGCTGTGGGCCGCCACGTCCGAGGCCCAGACCGCGCGTCCGTCCGCGACGGCGGTGGCGATCGGAGAGGTCCCCGAGCTGGACGGCGCCGTTCTTGGCGACCCCGTCTGGCAAGCCATCGAGCCGGCATCGGGCCTGACCCAGACGCGGCCCTACGCCGGCGAGCCGGGCACCGAGCGCACGGAGGTCCGCTTCGCGTACACCGAGGACACCCTGTTCGTGGCCGTCGTCTGCCACGACCGGGAACCGGACGGGATCGTCATCTCGGATAGTCGCCGCGACGCGGCCCTGGACGAGACGGACAGCTTCCAGGTTATCTTCGACACGTTCCAGGACGGGCGCAACGGTTTCGTCTTCGGCACGAATCCCGCCGGCATCGAGTACGACGGCCAGGTTCTCGAAGGCGGCTCGGGCGTGTTCAGCGGCATGGGCGGCGGCGGCCGCTTCCGGGGCGCCCTGTCCACGGGCTTCAACCTGAACTGGGACGGCGCCTGGAATGTGGCGACGCAGGTCGGCGAGTTCGGCTGGAGCGCCGAGTTCGCGATTCCCTTCCGCACCCTGCGATATCCCCCTACCGACGTGCAGACCTGGGGCCTCAACTTTCAGCGCAACATCGCCCGCCACAGGGAGGTCGCCTTCTGGTCCGAGCTCGACCGCAACCACGACCTGGACAGGCTGACCGACGCGGGCGCGCTTCAGGGCGTCGAGCCGCCGCCGCAGCGCAACCTGAAGCTGATCCCGTACGCGATCGGCTCGGGCCGGGAGCCGCCCACCGCCGGCAGCGACAACCAGTCGGATTCCGACCTCGGCGTCGACCTCAAGTACAGCATGACGCCGAGCCTGACCCTCGACCTGACCTACAACACGGACTTCGCCCAGGTCGAGGTGGACGAGCAGCAGGTCAACCTCGACCGGTTCAACCTGTTCTTCCCCGAGAAGCGGCCCTTCTTTCTGGAGAACGCCGGCCTGTTCACCGTCGGAGCGCGCTCCGGCGGCAGCCGCGCGTCGGCCCGCGTCGACCTGTTCTTCAGCCGCCGCATCGGCATCGGCCCCGGCGGCGAGCTGATCCCTATCGACTACGGCGGCCGGCTCTCCGGCAAGGCGGGCCGCTTCAACGTCGGACTGCTCCACATGCAGACGGCCACGGTGGGAGGGCTGCACGGGAACAACTACGCCGTCGCCCGCGTCAACCGGGAACTGGGCGAACGCTCCAGCATCGGCGGGATGTTCGTCAGCCGCGAAGGCGTGGGCAGCCTGGCCCCGCAGGACGACACGAACCGCACCTTCGCCATCGACGGCAAGTGGGGCATCGGCGAGCACCACACGATCGAGTCGTACGTCGCCCAGACGGACACGCCGGGACTCGACGGCGACGACAGCTCGATGCTCCTGAGCTACAACCTCGGCAAGCCGGAGTGGCGCGGCAGCGTCAGCGTCGCCGAAGCCCGTGCGAACTTCAATCCGGAAGTCGGCTTCATGTCACGACGAGACTTCCGGAACTTCTCCGCGTTCGGCATGCGCACGATGCGGCCGAAGAACCTCGCCGGCCTGCACGAGATCAGGCCCCATGCCTCGTACAGCGGCATCTGGGACTTCGACGACTACAAGGAAACCCAGTACATCCATGTCGATACGCACTGGGAGTGGCGCAACGGCTTCCAGATCCACACCGGCGTGAACTTCACCGAGGAGGGCGTCAAGGAGACGTTCGAGATCGTCGACGGCTTCCCCGTCCAGGCCGGCAGGTACAGCCACGACGAGCTGCAGACCGTGTTCTCGACGAACCAGGCGAAGCCGTTCTCGGTCTACATCCGCAATATCACGGGCGGCTTCTTCGGCGGCGACCGGAGTTCCACCTCGCTCACCCTGCTCGCCCGGCGTGGCGAACGACTGACGTCGGAAGTGACCTGGGACCACAACGACGTGGACATCGCCTCCGGCAGCTTCCAGGTCAATCTGGGCCGCCTGCGGCTCTCCTACTCGATCACCCCACGGATGCTCGTCCAGGCGCTCGCCCAGTACAACGACCAGTCCGACAACGTGTCCGCGAACCTCCGCTTCTCCTGGCTGCAGGACGCGAACACGGGGCTGTTCGTGGTCTACAACGAGATCGACGAACTGGGTGCGCGGCTTCTCTACGAGCGCCCGGACCGTACTGTCATCGTCAAGTACAGCCGCCTGATCGACGTCTTCCGTTGAGTCTGTATCGGCTTACCCGCAGGAGCCCCGCCGACATGAATTCCAGCGACCTCCGCATCTACTTCTCCTTCCGTTCCCAGTTCTCGTGGCTGGCCTTTCACCGGATCACGACGACCGGCGTGCTCGACTGGAACAAGGTCGACGCGGTCCCGATCTTCCCGTTCGGCAAGGGTGCCAACCTCTCGGCCGGACGCGCGAAGTCGTCCTACATGCGGGAGGACACGGAGCGCATCGCCAAAGCCTATGGGCTAACCGTCAAGTGGCCGGAGTCGGAAGGCGATCCCGACTGGTTCCCGCCCCACCAGGTCTACCTCTGGGCCCGTGAACAGGGCAAGGCGATCGACTATGCGCGCGAGGCCTTTTCCGCACGCTTCGAACGCGGCCTCGACCTCGCCAGCGACGAGGTGATGAAGGCCGCCGCCGAAGCAGTGGGTCTCGACGGCGACGAAGCGCTCGCCGTCGCCCACGACCCGAAGTGGAAGGATGCCATCATGGCCGGTTTCGCCCACACGAGAGGGGACGGCGCCTTCGGCGTACCGCTCTTCATCTACCGCGGCGAGCGCTTCTGGGGCAACGACCGGCTCGACTGGCTGCTCCGCGCGGTCGCCCGAAGCGAGGGCAAGGAACTGCCGGACCTGGCAGCGGATCCGCTGGCGCCGGTCTTCACTCCCTAGGACCTGGCCGCGGACTGGGTGCGCCGGCGTCCCCGCCGGCTTCTGGGACAGGTGCGCCGCGAAGCGGCGGCGATCTCGCCCACGATGACGACGCAGGGCGGCTTGATGTCGCCGGAGAGTTCACCCACCGCGAGGGACTCCAGCGTGGCGGAAACGATCTTCTCCTCCGGTGTGCTTGCTCGCTCGACGATTGCTACGGGCGTGGACGATTCTCGACCGCCGGCGATCAACCCCTGGCCGATGCGCTCCAGCCGGCGCGACGCCATCAGGACGACTACGGTGTCGGCGCCGTCGAGGGCCGCCCAGTCGGGTTCGCCGCCCTCGGCGTTTCGCGCGGAGACGACGGCGAAGCCCAGGGAGACGCCCCGATGCGTCAGTGGGATGCTGGCCGCCGCGGCCGCCGCGGTGAAGCTGCTCACTCCCGGTACGACTTCGCAGGCCACGCCGGCCGCCGCGCAGGCCTCGATCTCCTCGCCGCCGCGGCCGAAGACGGCCGGGTCGCCGCCCTTGAGCCGGACCACGTGAGCACCGGTCAAGGCCCGTTCGATCATCAGCTTCTCGATCCTGCGCTGCCGCGCCTGCACGTCGTCGCCGGGGCGCTTGCCGACATCGACGATCTCGGCGTCCTCTCTGGCCTCGGCGAGAAGCTCGGGCGCCGCCAGGCGATCATGCAGCACGACGTCGGCGGTCCGCAGACGTTTCAGACCCAGGACGGTGATCAGGTCGGGATCCCCAGGGCCGGCGCCGATCAAGGTCACCCGTCCCGGCTCGCACTCCCGGGACGATTCGGCCGCGCCGCTCATCGCTTCGGATCCTCGGCGGCCACGCCCAACATCTGCTCCGCCAGTGCAGACGCTTCGGCGGTCCTCCCGTCCCGAAACAGGGCAAGCACTTCCGAGTCCACAAGTTCATACCAACGACGACGCCGTTCCTCGAACTCGGGGACCTCTCGTGCCAGGGGGCCCCGAAGACGGCCGGCGAGTTCCAGTAGCGCCCCGTACTCCGGTCCCAGCTCCTGCTCGAGTCGCTGCCGGAGACGAACCGCCAGGGCCGGCGCCCGGCCGGAGGTCGAGATGGCGATCACCAGGTCGCCGCGCCGCACGATGGAGGGCGCGATGAAGCTGCAGAACTCGACAACGTCTTCCACGTTGGCGAAGATGCCCCGAGCTTCCGCCTCCGTGGAGAACGCCTCGTCACGCACCGCGCCGCCGGGCTCCGCGAGCGCCAGGAAAGCGCCCTCCAGGTCACCCGGTCGGTAATCGCGCGCGCGGTGTTCGATCTCGCCGCGCTCGACGAGCCGCGCCAGTTCAGGAGTCAACTCAGGAGCGACAACCCGTACCCGCGCCCCACTCGGAAGAAGACCCGCTACCTTGCGCTCTGCGATCTCGCCGCCGCCGACCACGACCACGAGCCGCCCGGCCAGCGACAGGTAGACCGGGTAGTAGGCCGCTTGAGGCCGGCTCAACGCGGCTGCAGCACGTGGAGCCCGCATTCCTTGCCGGTCTGGGACTCCCACCACCAGCGTCCGCCGCGGGCACCTTCACCGGGCCGCGAAGGCCGCGTGCACGGCGCGCATCCGATCGTCCGGTAGCCGCGGTCGTAAAGCGGGTGGTACGGCACTCCCTGCTCGTGGATGTAGGCCCAGACCTGATCCTCGGTCCAGTCGAGCAACGGACAGACCTTGACCAGACGTCCCTTCGTCCGCGTCACCCGGTCGACCTCCACCTTGTTCAGGACGTCTCGGGTCGGGGTCTGATCGCGGCGCAGACCGCTGAGCCAGGCCGGTGTGCGCGCCAGGGCCCGACCCATCGGTTCCACCTTGCGCGCGTTGCAGCAACGCTGCCTCCCGGCAACCGAGGCGTAGAAGAGATTCGGCCCCTCCCGCCGCACCAGTCGCGCAACCTCTGAGGCGCGCGGAGCGACCACCTCGACCTCGACGCCGTAGTGCAGCCGCACGTGATCGATGTGCCGGAAGGTCTCTTCCGGCAGCCGCCCGGTGTCGAGCGTCACGACACGGACCGGCAGGCCGAGTTCATGGCACATGTGGAGGAGGATCATGCCCTCCGCCTGGAACGAGGTCGCCAGGGTCAGCTCGTTCCCCCAACGGCCGTGCGCCCAGCGCAGGACCTGTTCCGGAGTCGCAAGCTCCAACTCCATCGCCCAGCCGAGAACACAAAGATCCCCGTCGGCGGCCTGGCCGGGGAACTCCAGAACGGCGCCACCGAGGTCGTGCGAATGGTGGTCTTGCTGCATTTGTGACAAATACGATCACAAATGTCTCTTGGTTGCAACGGATCAGCGGCCGGGGCCCGCCGAGCGGCTTGGATCGAGCCGCTACAACGCCCGCAACGTCACCGCCAGGGCCTCCAGGTCCGAGCTGTCGTTGTAGACCTGGGGCGCCACCCGGATCGCCGTACCCCGCACCGAGACGAACACCCGAGCCTGCCGCAGCGCGGCCGCGGTGGCGTCGGCATCGAGACCGCGCCGCGAGCGCAGACCGAAGAGATGGGCGCCGCGCCACGCCCGATCCTCCAGGTCGAAGCCCGCCTCGCGGAAGGCGTCCTCGAACGGTTCGAGCAGCGTCGCGCAGTACTCCTGGACCCGCTCGGGTCCCCACTCGAGCACCATGTCCAGGGCCGCGTTCAGCATCGGCAACTGAATCTGGTTGCTCCGCTCCCCCACGTCATAGCGCGCAGCCCCCGGCCGGTACTCCTGCACGTACTCAAGCCGGCCGGAAACGAACAGCTCGCTGCTCTCCCGCGCGGCCCACGGCTCCTCCAGCGGCACGCCGCCGTCGAACCGCTCGCCGAACCACGCCAGACCGCTCTGGTACGGGCCGAACAACGTCTTGTAGCCGGCGACGACCAGGGCGTCCGGCGCGACCTCCTCGACATCGAAGGGCATCGCACCGATCGACTGCGTGCCGTCGATGACGAAGGCCGCACCGACCTCGCGTGCCCTCCGCCCGACCGCCGCCACATCGAACCGGGTGCCGTCCGCCCAGTGGACGATCGGCGTCGCCACGACCGCCGTGTCGCCATCGATCGCCTCCAGCAGCCGCTCGTTCCAGGCCGCGCCCGGGCTCGGATCGCCGGTCGAGGGCCGCTCGACGGTCCGCAGTTCAGCCCCGTTCTCCTTCGCCTTCCGCATCCACACGTAGACGTTGCTCGGAAACTGCTCGCCGAGGATGACGATGTTCTGACCCCGGGGAACCGCCGCATTGCGTGCCCCGGTCGCAATGCCGTACGACACCGCCGGGATGATCGCGACCCGCCGCGGATCGGAGCCCCCGATCAACCGCGCAAACCGCTCACGCAGGGCATCCGCCTGGTCGAAGAAGTCGTCCGAGACGATCGTCGACGGGTCGCGACGCCGCGCCATGCCCTCCCGTCCCGCCGCCTCGACCTCACGAGCCAGCGGCGCCATGTAGGCGCAGTTCAAGTAGTGCAAATCCGACGGAAGCTGGAACCGATGCCGCTGGCACTCGAGCATGGCGGGCGATCTTACGCCCCCTACAGACACCGCACTCGATCTGACCGCAAAGCGCAACGACCGTCAGCCAGGCCGGGGGCCTGAGGGGAGGGTCCCAGCGGCCTCGGAGCGAGCGACGCCCGACACCACCACGGCAAGCAACACCTGGCCGGAGCGAGCGGAGTGGAGCGAGCGCCAACCCCTCCAATTTCCGACCAAGCGCGAGCGACCGCTGGGACCCTCCCCTCAGGCCCCCGGGCTGGCGGGTGCAACCGCCAGCGCTACGCGGCCGCCAGGGCGCGGTCGAGGTCGCGGATCAGGTCGTCCACCGTCTCCAGGCCGATCGACAGCCGGACCACTTCCGGCCCGGCGCCGGCGGCGGCGCGCTGCTCGTCCGTGAGCTGCCGGTGCGTCGTCGACGCCGGATGGATGATCAACGAGCGGGCATCGCCAATGTTCGCCAGGTGCGAGAACAGCTCGCAGGCCTCGACGACCTTGACACCCGCGTCGTAGCCGCCCCGCACACCGAAGGTGAACACGGCGCCCGCGCCGTTCGGCAGGTACTTCTTCGCCAGCTCGCGGTACGGGCTCGTCGGCAAGCCGGCGTGAGACACCCACTCGACCTTCGGGTGCTCGGTCAGCCACTCGGCGATCGCCTGGGCGTTCCGGCAGTGGCGTTCCATTCGCAGGGCGAGAGTCTCCGTCCCGAGCAGCGTCAGAAAGGCGTTCATCGGCGCCATCGAAGCGCCCAGGTCCCGCAAGCCAACCGCGTGCGAGTGGACGGTGAAGGCAAGGTCGCCGAATGTCTCGCTGAACTTCAGGCCATGGTAGGCCGGTTCCGGCTCCGAGAGGCCGGGGAAACGCCCCGACGCCGTCCAGTCGAACCGGCCGCTGTCCACCACGGCGCCGCCGATCACCGTACCGCTACCGGAGAGGAACTTCGTCGCCGAATGGACGATCAGATCGGCGCCCCACTCGAAGGGTCGGCAGAGCCATTGTCGACGATCAGCAGGGCGCCAGCGGCCCGAGTCAGTCCGGCCAGGGTTTCCAGGTCGGTGACCACGCCGCCAGGGTTCGCCAGGCTCTCGACGAACAGCGCCTTGGCGCCCTGGGCCAGGACCGCCTCGACCGCGGAGAGATCCTCCGTGTCGACAAAGTCGCAGCGCCAGTCGAACTTAGGGAACGTCCGGCTGAACTGGGTGACCGACCCGCCGTAGAGCCGATTCGATGCCGCGAACCGCTCGCCGGCTTCGATCAGCGGAAAGAACGCAAGGACCTGGGCGGCGTGTCCCGAGGCGGCGCAGGTCGCACCGCGACCGCCCTCCAGGCTGGCGATGCGCTCTTCCAGCGTGGCGACGGTGGGGTTCCCCAGACGGGAGTAGATGAAGCCGAACGTCTGGAGGTTGAACAGGGACGCCGCATGGTCCGCGTCATGGAACGCATAGGCAGAGGTCTGGTGAATCGGGGTCTGGCGCGAGCCCGAGACCGGATCCGGGCCGGCGCCGGCATGGATCATCCGCGTCTCGAACCCCCAGTCGGTATCCGCCTCGCTGCCGGTTTCCTGCTTCGCTTCCTCGCTCATCTCGATCTCCTTCTCCCCTGAGGCCAGTGTCAACCGCGGACGCCGGCTGGAGATGACCCCGCTGTCGACGCCGCCCCAGCCCAGCTCGCCCGACAGGCGACCGTACTCAATCTTGGGGCACCGGTCCATGACCACCGTCAATCCGGCCGCCACGGCCTCCGCCGCGGCCTCGTCGTTGCG
>JAGWAG010000056.1 GCA_021296535.1 Acidobacteriota bacterium
GTGAGAAGCCTTGAGCAAACGAACGGCAACGATCGCGGCCAACCGGTTCGCGATCCTGGCTGGCGCGACCGCGGCACTCTTGATGCTCGCGGCACCGAGTGAGTCCCAACCGACCCTGGAGCCGGTCGAGACTCCGCGCATGGACCACTACGAGCAGCCGGTGCAGGATCAACTGCAAGCGGTCAGATCGGCTCTCGACCACTTGCTTGAAGGTTCCCAGCCCCATCCGAGCAGCCTGGCTCAGGCCTTTGGCGACGTCGGTCAGCTCTACCTGTTGCACGACTTCATGGTCCCGGCGGCAGCGGCTCTGCGCAACGCGGAAGCTCTTGATCCGGACGATGCCCGCTGGCCCTACTTCCTGGCGATCCACCACATCTTTGAAGGCCACCTGGAGCAGGCCCTCGCAGCTCTCGACCGGGTGTTGAACCTGGAGTCGGGCGATCTCGCCGCAAGAACACGGCGCGCCGACACCCTGTTCGAGCTCGGTCGCCTCGAAGAGGCGGAAACGGAGTACCGAAGCATTCTCGATCGGGAACCCCGCAACTCGGCGGCGCGTTTCGGTCTCGGGCGCGTCGCGTTCGAGCGCGACGACTTCGAAGGCGCAGTCGAAGGCTTCCAGCAAGCCCTCCGAGGCCAACCGGAGGGCTCGGCCATCCATCACCACATCGGACTGGCGCTCAGGCGGCTGGGCCGGCGCGAAGAGGCTGTGGCCGAGCTGGACCGGAACGAGCACGTGAGGATCTTCTTCCCGGACCCTCTGTTCGCCTCGCTGCAACGCCTCAACGTCAGCCGCGAGGCCCACTTCAAGCGGGGCACGGAAGCCATGCGTGGAGGGGACTTCCGGGCTGCTCTCCTCGCCTTTCAAGCCGCGGACGAAGCCCTGCCGAACGACTCGATCACCCTCTTCAACATCGGCATGGTGCTCATCGAACTCGGAGACAAGGCGAAAGCCGAAGAGCACATGCGCCGAGCGATCGAGTTCGACCGGGACTACCGTGAACCTCACTACAACCTGGCGTTGATCCTGGCCGAGCGAAACGATCTGAAGGGTGCCGAGCAACACTTCCGCAGAGCCGCCGAAATCGACTCGGCGGACCTCGAGGCGCGGGTTCGGCACGCTGAGGTCCTGACCCGCCTCGCCAGACCGGACGAAGCGATCGATCTTCTCGACGACGTGCTGGCAACGGATTCGGCGCTGCCGATCGCCCAGTTGGCCATCGGGGCCGCGCACCAGGAGGCCGGAAACACCGAGGCCGCCCAGGCCGCTTTGCTCCAGGTTCTGGACGCCGCTCCGGGCGCTCGCCGGGAACGAGCCGAAGCTCACTACCGGCTGGCGGTGCTTGGCCAGCCGGAAGCCGCTCCTGCCCGCACCGCCCCCAAGAACTCCGACAAGCCAGACGAACCAGGTTCCGATGTGACCGGCCACCTCGAAACGGCCGTTGAACTCGACCCGGACTTCGCCGAGGCCCACGCTTTCCTCGGCCGCGTGCTGGCCCAACAGGAGCGTTACGCGGAAGCCGCCAGCCACCTCGGCCGCGCACTGGTCCGCGATCCGACGAACGCAGGTTGGCACGGCGACCGGGCGATGGCTCTGATCCTCGGCCGTCGCTACGCGGCAGCCCGCGGCGGCCTGAGAAGCGGCAGGCAGGCAGTCGCAAGAGCAACCGATCCGAGCAGCGCGGCCCTCGATCATCTGGATACCTTGCTGGCCCGGTTACTGGCAGCCAGCCCAGACGCGAGCGTACGCAATGGTCCCGAAGCTCTCGCGATCGCAGAGCGCTTGATGTCGGAGCGGCCAACCGTCGACCACGGCGAAACACTGGCCATGGCGCTGGCCGAGACCGGCGACTTCGGACGTGCGGCCTCAATGCAGCGCCAGGTGCTCGCCGAGGTGCGCCGCCGCGGCGGCGAGCCTACGGAGGGCCAGGAGCAGCGACTACGTCTCTACGAAAGCAACAAACCCGCACGTGAGCCATGGTTCTCTCCCTGATCCCGCCTCTTGCGGTGACTCTGGCCATGGCGTTCCCGGCCCAGCAGGCTTCGGATAGCGGCCTCCGCTTCGTCGACGCAGCCGAAGCGTGGGGGATCGACTTCCGTCACCGTCATGGCGGTCGCGGCGAGTACTACATGATCGAGACCGTGGGCAGCGGCGTGATCGCCTTCGACTATGACGACGACGGGGACGATGACCTGCTTTTCGTCGACAGCGGGGAGCCGGCGCCCCACAGTGGTGAGTCGGGTCGAACCACCCTCTACCGCAACGATGGCGGGGCTTTCGTCGACGTGACAGAGGCCTCCGGCATCCTTCTCGATAGCTACGGCATGGGCGCGATCTCGGGCGACATCGACGGCAACGGTGCGCCCGATCTCTATCTGACCGCTTTCGGACCGAACCGTCTGTGGCTGAACAACGGCGATGGCTCGTTCCGTCCAGACCCCGAAGGGGCCGCAGCCGACCCGTCCTGGAGTGCTTCCGCAGCCCTGGGCGATATCGACCTCGACGGCGACCTCGACCTGTACGTGACGAACTATGTCGATTTCAGCTACGACAACAACCAGCTCTGCGGGCAACCTGAGCGCGGCCTGCGTTCCTACTGCCACCCTGATGTCTACAACGGCCTGCCGGATCGCTTCTACCGAAACGACTTCGTTGAAGCTGGAGTACCCGCCTTCGTCGACGCGACGAAGGAGTTCGGGCTCAGCGGCGCGCAGCGCGCCGGTCTGGGCGTCGTCATCACGGATCTGGACGGTGACCGAAGGCCCGCCATCTATGTCGCCAACGACATGGACCCGAATCTCCTCTTCCTCAATCGGAACACCACAGGAACACCCAGACTCGAGGACGACGCCCTGCTCGCCGGCACAGCCCTGTCGGACCGGGGAGAACCCGAGGCGGGCATGGGTATCGCGGTCGGCGATGTCGACGGCAACGGTTTCGAGGATCTGATCGTCACGCACCTCGATCGGCAGACGAACGCCCTCTATTCGAACCGCGGCGACGGGCTGTTTCTCGAACAACGATTCGAAGCGGGCATCGCCGAGCCCTCGCTGCCCTGGGTCGGTTTCGGCGTCGGGCTGGCCGACTTCGACCTGGATGGAGACCTCGACCTCGCGGTAGCCAACGGCCACGTGATCCACAACATCTCGGAACACCAGGGCTACAGCCGAGCCGCCTACGCGCAGCCAAACCAACTGCTAGAGAACCACGATGGCCGTTTCGCCGAAGTCCCGGGCCGCGGCATCGACGCCGTCCGCGTGAGCCGTGGCCTGGCCACTGCGGACTTCGACCTGGATGGAGACCTCGACCTCGTCATCTCCAACTGCAACGACGACGCCGAGGTGTACCGGAACGAGAGCGACCGCCGCGGCCACGTAGTCCAGATCGATCTTCTCAACCGAGAGGCGCTAAACCGCCGCGCGGTCGGCGCGGTGATCCAGGTCCGGTCCGGGAACGGGAATCAACACCGCGAAGTGCGCGCCGGGTCTTCCTACCTCTCGCAGAACTCGCTGACCCAGACCTTCGGTGTGCCGGTCTCCGCGGCCACGAGAGATACCGAAACAAGTGGCGCGCCTCCGACGGTCGAGCTAGAGGTTCGCTGGCCCCGGCACGGCAATCTGCGGCTACAGCAGGTGCCCGTCGGACGCCGCCTGCGGGTGGTCCGTTGAGGAGACCCCAGCTTGCCGGAGTCGTCGTCACACTGACGCTTCTCGCTCCAGCACAAGCCGTAGACGGCGGCGAAATCCGCTTTCGCGAGGCAAGCGAGACCTGGGGTCTCGACTTCCGTCACAACGCCGGCTTCACGGGCCGGATGTACATGGTCGAGACGATGGGAGGCGGCGTCGTCCTCTTCGACTACGACGGCGACGGTGACGACGACGTGTTCTTCATCGACGGCGGGACACTCCCGGGCTACGACGGACCGCCGCCACGCTCCCGGCTACTGCGAAACGATGCAAGCGCCAAGGGCCCCAGATTCGTCGACGTGACGGACAGCGCCGGAATCGACTTCGAGGGCTACGGCGCAGGGGGCGCGGCCGGCGACGTGGACGGCGATGGTGATCTCGACCTCTATGTGACCTCTTTCGGTCCCAACGAGCTCTTGCTGAACCTCGGCGACGGCCGCTTCCGGGCGGCGGGCGCCGAGCGCGGCGTTGCCGACGCCAACTGGAGCGCCTCGGCCGCTTTCGGCGATCTCGACCTGGACGGCGATCTCGACCTCTATGTCACGAACTACACCGATTTCTCGCTGGGGAACCACAAATTCTGCGGCTTGGGCGGCAGCCGGAATGCTGCGGACAGCGACGCGAACGACACCGCTCCCGAGCGCGGCTACTGCCACCCCGACATGTACGACGGCGTACCGGACCGCTTCTACCGCAACAACGGGCGCGGCCACTTCGTCGACGCGACAGCCGACGCCGGCCTCGACGGCATCGCCGAAGCCGGCCTCGGGGTGGTGATCGGAGACTTGAACGGTGACCTCTGGCCCGATCTCTACGTTGCGAACGACAAGGATCCGAACCTGCTCTTCCGCAACATGGGCGCCGGCCGGTTCGAGAACGACTCCCTGCTCTCAGGCACGGCGTACGACCGGGCCGGTAACGCGGAAGCCGGGATGGGCGTGGAGCTGGCTGACCTCGATGGCGACGGTCGCCAGGACCTCGTCGTGACGAACTTCGCGCTCGAGACCAATGCCTTCTACCGCAGCGCCGGCTCCGGCGTGTTCCTTGATCAACGCTTTCCGTCCGGTCTGGCCCAGCCGTCGCTGCAGCGCTTGGCCTTCGGCGTCAATGCCCTGGACGCCGACCTCGACGGCGACCTCGACCTGTTCGTGGCCAACGGCCACATTCAGCCGGAAGCCGCGCGAATCGGAGAGGTCGGAACCTACGAACAGCCGAACCAACTGTTCGAGAACCTGGGGAGCGGACGCTTCAGGGAGCGGTCCGGGATTGGACTCGATCAGGTGCGGACGAGCCGCGGATCGGCGGTTTCCGACCTGGACCTGGACGGCGACCTCGACCTCGTGGTCGTGAACTCGAACCAACCGGCGGAGATCTACGAGAACCTGACCGCCGGACGATGGTTCGCCTTGGCACCTTCCCTGCCAGCAAGACCAGGGCAGGTGGACGCCGTCGGCAGCCGGATCGCCCTCACCGCGGGCAACGCCACTCAGGTGCGCGAGGTGCGGGCCGCTTCGTCCTACCTGTCGCAGAGCACATAGACCGTCACCTTCGGGCTGGGCGCCGAGGAACGAATCGCAAGTCTGACAGTGCGGCTACCGTCCGTCGAAGAGCCTCTCATGCTGCGCGACCTACCGTCCAATCGCCGTGTGCAACTGCGGCGATAGCATCGGCGCCATGAGCCTACGACTCGCCGGCCTGGTTTTCGGTGGAATTCTCCTTGCGTCCCTGTACGCAACGGAGGCGCACCCGATCCAGGCGCAGGAACAGAACCCGGCCTCCCGGGAACTACCGCCCGCGATGACCGAGGCGCTCAGCCTGGCGGCCGCCGGGGATCTCGCCGGCGCGATCCGCATCACGGAAGCACTCTGCGCCGAGGAGGGCGCTCCAGACGCCGCTTTCGGCCTCCTCGGGAGTCTCCACGTCGAGGCCGGGAACATGGAGAGAGCCCTGGAGGTTCTCGAACCTCTCGCGGCTCCGGACGCAGCCGATCCGGGAGTGCTCTACAACGCTGGACGCGCCGCGGAGGGGCTGGGGCAGTTCCAGGATGCGGCGACCTACTATGGCCGCTCGCTGGAAGTGCTCCCACAATCGCCGGCGCTGAGAGCGCTCGGCATGATGCTCGGGCGTCATGGGCGTCCCCAAGAAGCCTTTGTGTTCCTCCAGCCCTGGGTAGCGGCCAATCCCGACGATCACGAAGCGAGGAAGGCGGCAGCCGCGGGAGCCATCGCCCTCGAACGAGCGCCCGAGGCAGAAGCACTGCTCGCGGAACTGCCCGTCGACGATCCGGGTGTGAAGTTGCTCAAGGCTCAGGTTCTGCTCCAGCAAGCCGACCCCTGGGGCGCAATCAACGAGTTGCGTCTACTCGCCGCGGAACCGCCGCCCGCCATTCGCGATGCGATCCGCCGCACCCTCGCCAGGGCCTACCTGGTCGTCGGCGAAGCGGACGGCGCCCTTGAACAGATGAAGCCGATCGAGAACATCGGTCCGGAGGACGCGGTCGTACTCGCGAGCGCCTACTTTCAGGCGGGACAGCTCACCGAAGCGATCGAAGCCCTGGCGCCCTACGCCGAGGCACTGCCGGACAACCCGCCTCCCGACAATCCTCCGCCCGTGGCTCGCGACATCGTGCTCGAGTACGGGCGCTACCTTCATTCGGCCGGTGAGGCCGAACACGCCGTTCCCTTCCTTCGGCTCGCCACCGAACTCGATCCCGAAGCACCGGACGCGTTCCAGGCTCTGGGACAGGCACTCGCGGCAAGCGGCGAACGGGAACAGGCCAGAGAGGTTCTGGAGCGCTTCCAGGAGCTGTCCACGGAAGCCACGAACGATGTGGCGTCGGTGAACCGCCGCCGGCGCGATATAGCGGACCCGACCGGCCGTGAGGTGCGCGAGGCACTGGAAACCGCCGCGGCCGGCAGGGTCGACGAAGCGCTTGAAGTCCTCGCCCAGGAAGCCCAGTTGGCGCCGTCGGATCCTCGACCTGCCTACGCGGCTTCTTCGGTGCTCCTCGACGCCGGGCGCAAGGAGGAGGCGCTGGTTGCCGCCGACCGGGCTATTGCCGTCGCGCCCGAGCGGGCAGACGGCTCCTACCAACGCGGCGCCGTCCTGATGTCGCTGCAACGCCTGGCAGAGGCCGAGGAGATGTTCCGGCAGGCACTCGAACTTCAGCCGGACCATCCCGCAACGCTGGCGGACTACGCGGTGCTCCTGATGAACGCGGAACGGGACAGTGATGCGGGCAACCTGCTGGAGCGACTGCTCGAACTCCGGCCCGACGACCCCCTGGCACGGGAGCATCTCGAGAGACTTCGCGGCGCAACGGATCCGGCTGCGACCTCGGAACCGCGCTGGGCGAAGGTCGGCCGCGAGCTGCTCCGCAGCCAGGACTACCGTGCTGCCGAGGAGCCGCTGCGCCGGGCCCTGGCACTGGACCCCGGCAACGCCGAACTCCAACTCGACCTCGCGTCCGTCCTGTGGGAGAACAATAAACCAGCCGAGGCCGAACAGCATGCCCGCGAAGCGGTTGCCCTGCAGCCGGGGGCCGCGGACGCACACCGGCTGCTGGGAGGTCTCCTTCTTTGGCGGGGTGCACACCATTCGGCGGCGGAGTCCCTGGAACGCGCCGCCGCGCTGACCGATCCCGACTCTGTTCTTATGGTCGACCTCGGCCGGGCATGGGACGGCATCGCCCGCGAGGCGGCGGGATCGCCCGAGGAACAGTCCTCGCTGGCCCAGGCCGAGGCCGCCTACCGCCGGGCAGTCGAACTGGCGCCCGATCACAGCGAAGCGGCCTACGGTCTGGCCCAGGCGCTGCGCCGCCTCGGTCGGGACCAGGAGTCAGCGGCGCAGATGGAACGCTACGAGGAACTCTACCGGCGGGAGCAGCGTGAAACTCGGGAAGACGGTGTGAACGCCGCCCACGATCCCCCGGGAGTCGATTGACTACAAGCCGCGCAGGAGCGAGCGCGCGACCGCAATGTCGTCGGCGTAGCGAGCTGCCAGACCGGGTGCGGACGCCTCCCTGACGAATCGATCCAGCGCGGGCTTCGCGATCTCCAGGCGACCGGCGCGCGACGCCACCGTGCCCAGGTTGTAGAGAACATCGAGGTCGCGGGGATTCAGTTCCACGGAACGCTGCCAGGCTTCGATCGCCTCGCCGCCGCGACGCTGGTTGAACAGGGCGATTCCCAGGTAGTTCCACGCCAGGGGCAGCGCCGGATTCAGCGCCAGGGCGGCCCGCGCTTCCTGCTCGCACAGTGGCCAATCCCCTTCATGAAGCGCCGCGAGAGCCAGGTTCTGCCGAGTTTGAGGGTTCCTATGGTCGACCTCCAGGGACCGCAGCAGCACCTCTCTCGCTCGCCCAGTCTGCCCGGCTTCCCCCAGCACCAGGCCCAGGACGTTCAGCGTGTCGGGATCACGGGATTCAGCGTGACGTTCCATCAGCCGGACGGCGTCTGCTGACCGACCGACCTGGGCCAACGTCAAGGCGAGTTGTCGCTGCAGGAAGGGCGACGCGAGTCCCCGCCGCTCGGCGTCGACCATCAAGCGCAGCGCCTCCTCGATCCTCCCCTGGTCCAGCAGCACCTGGGCCAGGTTGGAGTATCCGAGCCCCATCTGCGGACGGCGTTCGATCGTCCGTCGAGCCAGGTCTTCCGCCTCGGTCAGGCGGCCGTCCTGGTAGGCCCTGGAGTACGCCGGAATCGTCCGGTCGAGGTCCACCAACGCCTTGGGATCGTCCTCCGCAGCGTACGTCCCGGGCAATTCCCGGCCCCCGGCTGAACTCAGGTAGCCCAGGCTCTCGAGCGCCCGCCGCTCCTCCTCGCTGACCGCACCAGCGGTCGGGGGCCACTCCGATTCCGCCGGCAGCAGCGCCGCAAGTTCGGACGCCAGTTCCGTCTGTTGTCCGCACAGGTTGCGCGCTTCATCCGGGTCGGCGTCGAGATCGTAGAGCTCGGGCAGCGGCAACGAGATGTACTTGAGCAGACGCCGGCCGTCACTTCCCTCAGGCCGAGGCCGGCCGACCACGCCGCGCAGCGGCGCCCAGCCACGCTGAAGATTCGGACGCAGGGCCTCGAAGTAGGTCACGTCCACTCCTCGCCCTCCGACGCCGGCGCCTTCTTCCGGTTCCGTCCACAGGCTTCGACCGGCGATGTCCGGCAAACCGGCGGTGCCGATTCCCGCCGCCTCGAGCAGGGTCGGCGGGATGTCCACGAGCCGCACGGGCTCATCGATCCGCGCACCGGTCAGCACCTCCGCCCACAACACGAGCGGAACGGCGAGCGTCGACTCGTATGCGAACAGGCCGTGCGTCTCCTCGCCGTGGTCGCCCAAGCCTTCGCCGTGGTCCGACGTAACGACGAGGAGAAGTTCCCCGCCCTCCTCCGGCGGCGCAACGCCGGCGACCAGGCGCCCCACGTACTCGTCGGCCGCGGCGACTTCCCCCAGATAGGGCCTTTCGGCAAACCGGGTCGAGAAAGGCGCCGGCGGTTCGTAGGGGACGTGAGGTTCGTACAGGTGAACCCAGAGAAAGCGCCGCTCTCCATCATGCATCCGCCACCACGAGATGGCCGCGGCGACGACCTCCGCACCGCTTCTCTCCGCCACGGCGAAGCCGCGCATCGATCCCTCCGGATAGGAATCGTCATACAGGTCGAACCCCCTGTCCAGCCCGTAGCGGGCGTCCAGCGGGAAGGCGGCAACGAAGGCCGCCGTGCGGAAGCCCGCCTCGGCGAACGCCTCGGCCACGGTAGGGACGGTGTCGGGCAGCACAAACCCCGCGTTGTCACGTACTCCGTGCCCGTACGGAAACTGGCCCGTCAGCAGGCTCGCGTGCGACGGCAGCGTCATCACACTGTGAGCATGCGCTCGCTCGAACACCCACCCGCTCGCCGCCAGCCGGTCCAGGTTGGGCGTCGCGGTGTCCGCGTTACCGGCGTAACCGAGAGCGTCGGCGCGCAGGGTGTCGATCGTCACGAGCACGAGGTCGCGCGCGAAGCCGGGACCTGGCGCCTCGGGCCAAGGCTTCGCCGTGGGCGCCCTCGCCGTCTGAACGGGATCGGGCGCCGGCTGACATGCCGCCAGAATCAGGGCGGCCAGCATCGAGACCGGTCTCAGAGTGATTCCAGGTACTCCGCGAACTGCTTCGCCTCCTCGGCCCTTTCGCCCTCCGGCTCGAGTTCAAGCAACCGGCGAAAGTCGGCGGCCGCGGCGGCGTTCTGACCGGCCGCCATGTTCGCCAGGCCCCTGAAGTAGTAGGCGTCGGCCCAGTCGGACTCGGCCTCCACGGCGGCGTTCAGCTTGGCGAGGGCACCTTCGAAGTCGTTCTGGTTGTAGAGCTCGACACCCTCTCGCACCAGGATCTCCGGGTCCGCCCGCTGATCTTCGGGCATCCGCTCGAGGTACGCCTGAGCTTCCTCACCGCGGCCCAACGCAGTCAGACGCCGGCTCATCAACCGCAATGCGTCTACGTTCGTCGGTGTCAGGCTCAGCGCCTGTTCCAGGCTGGCCAACGCCTCGTCATCGCGCTCCAACTGCACCTGGGCCTGAGCGATCGCGACCAGGACCGCCGTCTTGGCGCCGTCCGGCACAGAGGTCAGAGCCTCCGAGAAGACGCCGATGGCTCCCTCGTAGTCCCCCGCCAGGAGGAGCGAGTTACCCCGTTCGAGCAAGTCTCTTGCCGCCTGAGCCGCTTCGTCGTCGGCAAGCGCTGCCGCCGACCCGTCGGTCGCCGACGCCTGCCCCAACTCCAGGGTCGTCTTCAGGAACACGCGGTCGGAAGGGCTTGCGTACTCCTGGACCTGCGTCGTGTGGGTCGTGGGAACGTAGCCCGCCTTCGATACGAGGACGTCCCAGGTGCCGCCGGCGAGGCCGGCACGAGCCCAGCGTCCCTTCGCGTTGGTCATCACCTCGTCCGGACCGGCGTCGTTCAGTGTCAGCTTGACGCTGGCGCCCTCGACGGGCGTGCCGTCGGTGTCCTGAACGGTACCGGTGAGACGTCCCCGGCCGGCCCAGACCTGGGCCGAAGCCGCGGCAGTCACGAGTAGGCCAGCGAGGAGTGCACCG